>JBBRDN010000027.1:0-32220 GCA_038203875.1 Verrucomicrobiota bacterium | reverse complement strand
GATGCGCTTGATGTTCTTGCCGCCGGGTCCGATCAGGGCGCCGATCTTCTCGGGGTTGACGCGGACCTGGACGATGCGGGGAGCATACTTGCTCATCTCGGTGCGGGGAGCTGCGATGACCTTGGCCATTTCGCCGAGGATCGAGAGGCGGGCCACACGGGCCTTCTCAAGAGCCTGTTCCATCAAAGAGATGGGGATGCCCTTGAGCTTCAGGTCGAGCTGGAAACCGGTGATGCCGACTTCGGAACCCGCGATCTTGCAGTCCATGTCGCAGAAAGCGTCTTCCCAGCCGATGATGTCGGTCATCAGCTGATACTTGGACGGCTTGCCGGCCGCGTCGAACGCGGTGCAAAGGCCGACGCTGATTCCGGCGACGGCGCGCTTGAGCGGAACACCGGCGTCCATGAGCGCGAGCGAGCCGCTGCAGACCGCCGCCATCGACGTGGAACCGTTGGATTCCATGATCTCGGACGTGATACGGACGGCGTAGGGATAATCGGCGCCGGGCAAGACGGGCAGCAAGGAACGCTCGGCGAGCGCACCGTGACCGATCTCGCGACGGCCGGGGCCGGTGATGCGGCCGGTCTCACCAACGGAGAAGTTGGGGAAGTTGTAGTGGAGGATGAACTTCTTTTCGTTTTCGCCGCCGGTGTAGGAGTCGAACTCCTGCGCGTCGTCGGTGGTGCCGAGTGTCGCGAGGGAGATCGCCAGCGTTTCTCCACGGGCGAACGTGGCGGAGCCATGAGCGCGCGGAAGGAGTCCAACCTCGCCCCAGATGGGACGGACCTGGTCGAAATTGCGGCCATCAAGACGTTTGCCGTGATCCAGAGCGAGGCCGCGGACGGCTTCCTTCTGGATATAGTAGGCGGCGTCCTTCATGACGAATTCGGTCACTTTGTCCGCGCCGAACTTTGCGACGAGCTTGGAACCGACTTCGTCAAAGAGCGCCTTCACGGCGGCTTCGCGAGCCAGCTTACCCGGGATCAGCAGGGCGGAGATGATCTTGTCGCCGGCGAGGGACTTGGCCTGGTCGAGGATCTCGTCGGGGACGACGTTGACGGTGATCTGGCGCTTGGGCTTGCCGCACTTGGCTTGGAGTTCCTTCTGCGCAGCGATGATCGGTTGGACGGACGCCTGGCCGAACTTGAGGGCGGCGGCGAAGTCAGCCTCGGAGATTTCCTTGGCCGCGCCTTCGAACATGACGAGCTCAGTCTCGGAACCGACGTAGATCAGGTCGATATCGCTGGCGCGCTGCTGGACGTGGGTGGGATTGGCGATGAACTGGCCGTCGACCCGGCCGACGCGGACGGCACCCAAGGGACCAGCCCAAGGGATGTCGCTCACGGTCAGCGCGGCGGAGGCGCCGTTGATGCTGAGGATGTCGGGATCGTTCTCGCCGTCGGCGCTGAGGAGGACGGTCTGGACCTGGACTTCGTTGAACCAACCCTTGGGGAACAGCGGACGGATGGGGCGGTCGGTGAGGCGGCAGGTTAGGATTTCCTTCTCGGTAGGACGTCCTTCACGCTTGAAGTAACCACCGGGGAAACGCCCGGCAGCGGCCGCCTTCTCACGGTAGTCAACGGTCAGCGGAAAGAACTCCTGGCCAGCCTTGGCTTTGATCGCGGCGACGGCGGCCACGATGACGATGGTTTCACCCAGTCGAACGGTGACGGCACCATCCGCCTGCTTGGCGTATTTGCCGGATTGGATTTCAATGGTGGCGCCGCCGACATTGGCGGACACGGTAATGGGATTCATTTGTTTTGCATGTCCCCACCAGCCAACCGAGGAACTTCAAACAGGCTCCCGAAGCCGAAACCAATCGGTCGGAGGCTGTCTGAAATTTCCCGTTCAGCCGGAAGAGGAGCTTTCTTACTGGTTGCGTGGCTGATTCAACCCGCCTCAACGGCCACGCGAGGCGACGTGGCGGGGCTTTGCCAAACAAAAAGGCGGGCCGCACAAGCGGCCCGCCTTGTGCGGGGAAATTAACGGCGGATCTTCAGTTTCTTGATGATGGCCTGGTAGCGCGGAGCGTCCGTGCGGTGCAGGTAATCAAGCAACTTGCGCCGCTGGGCGACCATCAACAGCAATCCGCGCCGGGAACTGTTGTCCTTGGCGAATTTCTGGAGGTGCTCGGTCAGGTGGTTGATTCGCTCGCTGAGAATGGCGATTTGCACATCGGAGGAGCCCGTGTCCTTCTCGTGCAGCCGGAAGCCTTCGATCGTCTTGGCCTTAGATTCCATACAATTGTTTCGTTAGACCTGCGAAAGTAAGTTGCCCGGTGCGGGGGTGTAAAGCTTTTCGTTCGCCGCAACCAGGTAGGCGAGGCACAGGTTACGGCTAAAGAATCCGGTCGAATGGCCGATCAACCTCCCATGAACATTTCAGGCCTGAATACCACCCCGATCCTGTCAGATCTGGAACGTGCTTCACCGGAGGAAACGCCGATCGCCGTGGCCATGCTTAAAAGGGCGCAGGACCAAATGAAGCAGGAGGGCGCGGCAATGGTCCGGATGTTGGAGGACTCAGCCCCGCCGGAGCTTCGACGACTCGACACCTACGCGTAGCGGGCGGATCCGATCCAGGTCTAAAAACGAAAACGGCGATGGATGTCTCCACCGCCGTCTTGGTTTTGTAGAATCGACTACTTCTTACCGTCCTTGTCGGTCGACGGTAGCGGGGCTACTGGTTTCGCGTCGGCTGCGGGCTTGGCAAGATCCTTGTCCCATCCGGCAGGCGCAGCGGAGTTGAGCTGGGTCAGGACGGCGTCGGTCAGGTCACCTTCTCCGGCGGTGAACACCAGGACCTTCGTGGTATTCGCGGTTTCCGCAGCCGTGTCGAAGATGTGGGTGTATGAGCCGGCCTTCGCCTTGGCGGAAACGACCTCATTGATCTCCCCGAGAATCTTGTCCCGCAGGCGCTTGTTCTTGTCGCCGAGTCGCTCGCGGTTGGTCTTCAGGAATTGCTCGATGGCTGCCTGGGTCTCGCGCAGCTCGAGCAGCTTTTTCTCGGCCTGCCCCTTGCCCTTCTCGCGTTCCTCGGGGGAGATGGCCTGGTCGTTGGCCTTCTCGAGCAGCTTCTTGTAGTCGTCCTCGCCCTTTTTGAGCGAATCGATCATCTCCTTGCGCTGCTTGTCGATTTCTCCGGCCTCTTCCTTCAGCGCGGCATCGGCCTGCCGGGTCTTGAAATAACCATCGAACAGCTTGCGGAGATCGACGGTGCCGACTTTCTGTTCGGCCGAGACGGTGAGAGCGGCAGCGGAGATGGCTGCGGCGAGGAACAACTTTGTGAGCGACTGTTTCATCAGGCAATTTCTAGGTTAAAATTCGCGGGTATACCCGACGCCGAACTGGAAGCGACCAGAGCCGTCGGGCGCGGAATCCTTGTGGATGGGAATGCCGTAGTCCAGACGCAAGGGCCCGATCGGCAGGTTGAGCCGGAGACCGATGCCGACGTTGTCGTTCCATTCATTGAGCCGGAACGTATACGGATCAGGGTAGACGTTTCCAACGTCATAGAACATCGCGAACCGGAATCGTTCAATGATCGGGATGCTGTATTCCAACGAGCCAAAGTAGTAGCTGCCGCCGCCGATCGGTTCATTGAGAACGTCCTTGGGACCGACCTGGCGGAACTTGAAGCCGCGGAGCGAGTAGAGGCCGCCGAGGTAGAATCGGTCGAACAGCGGAACCCGGGTCGATTCTCCATAAGAATCCACGACTCCGACCTTGGCCACCGCTTCGAGGACATGCCCTTCGGCGAAACCCTTGAAATACCACGCGGTCTTGAACTCGATCTTGTAGAAGTCCGAGTCGCCTCCGAACGGACCACCGGCCACTTCGTAGAGCAGTTCGGACCGTTGGCCGCTGTTGGGCAGAAGCCCGCCGCCGCGCGTATCGTAGGCGATCGACGCTCCCACCCGCGAGACGAGCCGGGCGCCGGCCTCGTTTTTGACCTCCTGAGAGATTCCGGGGTTGTTCTGGTCCATCCGCAAATCGACGTTCTCCAACGTGTAGGACAAACGGCCGATCCAGAAATCGTTCCAAAGCGTGCGCGACAGGCTCACCGTGCCGCCGGTGCGACGCTCGTCGTAGAGATCGGAGAGGAATTGCAGGTCGCGGTGGAACAGGTCGACGCCGAGGCTCAGCTTCTTGCCGAACAACCACGGCTCGATGAACGACAACTGGTAGTCCTGACGGAGGGTTCCTACAGACGCGCGAAGCCGGGCCTTTTGGCCGCCGCCGGTAAACGTCGGCGGATGGAAGAGATCGAAATTGCCCTGCGAAACCTCGACAAATCCGACGATCGAGTCGACCGAGCTGAACCCGGCGCCGATGGTGAAGTTGCCCGTGTTCTTCTCTTCGAGCCCGATGACGAGGTTGCGACGGTTGGGAACGTCCGTCTCCTCATCGCGTGTTTTCACTTCGCCCTCGAAGTATTGCAAACCGTCCAACCGGCTCTTGCTGATCTTGACGCGGACGGCGTCGTAGACCTCGCCCGGCGATACGGCCAATTCGCGGCGGATGACCTTGTCCTTGGTCTTTGTGTTGCCCTTGATCTCGATTTTTTCGATCAGGATCTTCTCGGCTTCGCGGACGACATACTCGATGTCGATCGTGCCAGTCTGGATGTTGGCCCGCTTGATCGGGGCAATCGAGGCGTCGATGTGGCCTCGCGATCCGTAGGCGTCCTTGATCGCTTCAACCGTCTTGGAAAGTCCTTCGGCGGTGAAGGTGTCTCCGGACATCATCTTCGACCGCTTCTTCTTCTCGTTCAGATACTGGACGGAAGACAACTGCTCGGTCGTGAACAGCTTGTTCCCGGTGAAGGAGACCTTGCCGACTTTGTATTGCCGGCCTTCGTCCACGGAGATCCGGAGGATCATCGATTTGTCGTTCGGACGGTCGATCTTGATGTCCTTGATCCGGAAATCGACGTAGCCCTCGTTCTGGTAGAACTCGGCCAGCTTGTCCTTGTCCTCCTCGAACTGCTCGTCCTTGAGCACACCGGTTCCGGTGAGCCACGAGAACATCCACCAACGCCGCGTCTTCATCTCCTTACGGAGCTTGCGCTGGCTGAAGGCGCTTGCGCCCTCGAAGATCACGTCCTTGACCTTGACCTTCGGCGCTTCGGTGATTTCAAAGATGACCGACCCGCGACCGGAATTTTCGTCGATGCTGGAGACGGGTTTGACGGTGGTCTTCTGGTAACCCGCCTTCTGGTAGAGCTTCTGGATCTCGAGCGCGTCGGCGAAGAGCTTGCGTTCGCTCAGCGGCTCGCCGGTCTTGGAGGTGACCTTCTTCCGGATCTTGCTGTCGCTGTATTTCTTGTTCCCGGAAAAGGTGACCGTGGAAATCGTCGGGTTGCCCTGGACCACGTAGGTCAACTTCATGCCTTCAGGCGCGATCTCTTCGCCGACCCGGATGTTGTAGAAGTAGCCCGTGGCGTAGAGTTGGCGAATGTCGTCGTCGACGCTCGGCCGTCGGTAGTCGTCGCCTTCCTTCAGGCGGATGTTCGCGCGCACCAAGGAGTCGCTGACGGCCGGGGGACCGACGTGCCGGACGTCGATCTTGGCGATCTTGGGGGCGATCTCGCTTTGGGCACCGGCTTGGACGATCGCGGCGCACAGCGCGGCCATCGTCAACCACGCCGCACGGTTTGGCCGGACGAGCTTACGCATCCGGCGGGAGGTCTTCCGCATTGATCTTGGCCGCATTTTCAAACCGGGTGTATTTCTTGAAAAACGTCAGGTGAACATCGCCCGTGGGGCCGTTGCGCTGTTTGGCGATCAACACGTTCACCGGAATGACGTCCGACTCAACCCCATCCTCGCCGTCGTCGTCACGGCTTTTTGCGCGACCAGGGCTGCTGGGGTCCGCCTTGTAGAGCAGACCCACGAGATCGGCGTCCTGTTCAATGGCCCCGGACTCACGGAGATCCGAGAGCTTGGGTTTGCGGTCCTTGTCCTTCTCGAATTCGCGGTTCAACTGGCCGAGAACGATCACGGGAACCTTCAGTTCCTTGGCGATTCCCTTGATGCCGCTCGAAATGTCCGCGATCTCCTGCTGCCGGTTGTCGGCCCGGCGATTGGTCGAGTGCAGGAGCTGGAGGTAATCGATCACGAAGAGCCGCACGCCGTGCTGTTGCCACATCCGACGGGCCTTGGCACGGAGCTGGAGGATCGAGAGGCCGCTGGTGTCGTCGATGTAAAGCGGCGCGGCGGCCAGGCGACCGGCCCAACTTGTGAGCTTGGCGAAGTCCGTTTCGGCCAGGAAACCTTCGCGGATGTTCCGCATGTTCACCCGGGCGCAGGACGAGATCATGCGCATGACCAGCGATTCGGAGGTCATTTCCAGGCTGAACACGCCGACCGGAATCTTCTGCTCGATCGCCACGTGCTCGACGATGTTCATGGCGAAGGACGTCTTGCCCATCGAAGGACGGGCCGCGATCACGACCATATCGCCCGGTTGCAGGCCGTTGGTCATCTTGTCGAGATCGGTGAAGCCGGTCGCAATTCCCGTCGGCTGGCCCTGTTGCAGGTAATACTGCTGGATCTTCTCGATGGTCTTGTTGACCAGTTCCTTCATGCCCGGTGTCGAGGTCGAGACCCGCTCCTGGCTGATGGAAAGAATGTCCTTCTCCACCTCGTCGAGCAGGCCGTCGACGGACTCCGTGTTCTCGTAGGCCTTGGCCAATCCGCCCGAGCAAACCTGGATCATCCGGCGAAGAATGTATTTCTCCCAGACCGCGTTGAGGTAGGTGCCGATCATGGCGGGCGACGCCACCATGTCGGGCAGCGACGCCGCATAAGCCCGGCCGCCGGCCGCTTCGAGAAGTCCGCGATCCTTCAGCCGCTGCGGAACGGTGATCAGATCGATGTGCTCCTTCGCGTCATACATTCCTGCCAGCAGATCGAAGAGGACCTGATGCCGCATGTCGTAGAACGCCGCGGAACCGCACTTCAGCTTCTCCAGGCATTCCCCCATGCAATCCTGCGGCGCGAGCAACACGCAGCCGAGAACGGCCTGCTCGGCTTCGGCGGCGTGCGGAGGCAACTGGTCGCCGGGGCGCATGTGGTTGGTCGACGAATCCTCGCTCTTCCGGCTCCGGCGCTTGCGCGCGAAACCCGGCTCTTGCGGCTGCCCGCCTGGAATATCCGTTCCGTCGATCATGGGCCGGAGAGTAAACCTCTCATCGGGCCGCGCGGGCAAAGGCTTTCAGGATTTCGGATCAATTGGTTGTTCACCCCTTGCCCACCGGCTGTTCACAGCCGGGACCGGCCGGCTTTTGCATAGACAAATCCCCTGCACCGCCGCGTCCTCCTTCTGAACCCCATGCCCGGCACGTCTGATCTCGCCAGCCTCTACGACGCCCATGCCGGGCCGGTGTTCGCGTTCGCCTTGAACCTGACCCGCTCGGAAGCAGATGCGCGCGACGTGCTGCAGGAAGTCTTCATCCGCCTCGCCAAACAGGCGGACTCGTCGGAGCCGATCCGGGATGCGCGAGGTTTTCTCCTTCGACTGGCGCACAACCAGATCGTCGACCTCAGCCGCCGCCGCGACACACGGAACCGCCGGGAGGAAGCCTTCCAGACCGACGCGTTGGAACTGTTCGCACCGTCCGCCGATCCGGACGAAGCCGCCTTTCGCGCCCAACTCACAGCCTCGCTGGCCGAACTGCCCGAAGACCAGCGCGCCGTAGTTCATCTGAAGTTGTGGGAAGGACTCACCTTCGAGCACATCGCCGAGACACTCGACATACCCGCGAACACCGCCGCCAGCCGTTACCGCTACGGCTTAGACAAACTTCGCACGCGGCTGCGTCCACTTTACGAAGAGATCCGCTGAACCAGTCACCGCCATGAAACCGTCCGCAAATCCCCAGCCCAACGGCCACGATCCGCTGGAAGATCGCCTTCGCCGAACCACCTTCCGCCCACCGGCGCCTGCATGGCGCGACGAAATTCTCGCCGCCGCCCAAACTTCCGTAGCCGCCGAGGCGAAGGGGCTGAGTCCTGCCGGGCAGCCACAGGCTGACGCTGAAAACTCGTCCTGGCCCCATCTCCTCCTGCGCTGGCTTCGAGGCGTTCCCACCGAATGGGCGGCGGCCACAGCGCTCTGGCTTCTGATCGTCGCCATCAATTCCGTGTCATCCGGTGGCAGCTCCAACAAGTCGACGGACTCGTCATCTCTGGCGAAAGATTCGGCCGAGCAGCGGGGCGAATCCGTCCAACAAGCGTTGGCCTACCGGCGCCAGCTCCTCAGCGAACTGCAAGACAACGGTGCTTCCGACGATCTGCCCCTCCGGCCCCGTCCTGAAGCCGACCGGCCGAAGCGCCAGTTGAATTTCCTCGGCACCAACGGTCCCGCCGCCACCAGCGCCTGACCCAAGCCACAACACCCATTCCCATGAAACTCCGCGATACCCTCAGCGCCACCCTTTTGTCCCACGCCGACATTCTGGCCAAACGGCCGCTCCCGGTCCGGCTCGATCCCTCCAATCCATACCCGCTTTGGCTGCCTGTGGTGCGCACGCTTTTCTGGGCGACGTTCTTCACGCTCCAAGTGGGCTTGGTCATCCGCGCCGTCTCCGGCCAGTGGAGCCTCTTCATGTGGCCATTCTGGTGGATCGTCTCCATCGGCGTGGTCTGGGGTGGAATGACAGTGTTCGCCTGGAATCGTCGCGCCGCCAGGCTGCACGCTGCGGCGGCCGCCGGACAACCCGCTCCTGAGGCCGAGCGCCTGCCGGTGTGGAGCCGCTTTACCCTCGTCCCGCTCTACTACCTGTTGTTCCTCATCGTTACCCCGCTGGCCCTGGTTTTGACCGTGGCCAACCGGATGTCCGCCCGCGAGTGGACGGACTACCGCGCGGAACTCGTCGCCCGTGGCGTCACGCTCGATCTCCTGGCGATGGTGCCCAAGCCCGTTACCGACGCCGAAAATTTCGCTGCCACGCCGCTGTTCAAGGATCTCGGCTATACCAGTGACGCCATCCATAGTCAGGCTGGCCAAGCCGCCTTGAAACGGTTGGAAAAAATCACCCTTCCATCCCTCGGCCAGCCCAACTCCCCGCCTTGGTTGACCCAGAAGAAAGTCTCCTTGGCCGACTACCGCGCCGTTCTCACAAACGCGACCGTCTTTTCCCAATCAGCCGCCAACGTTTCCGACGCCACAGCTGTCCTCGCCGCGCTCAAAGCTTGGGATGCCGAACTTCGTGAGATCGAAACTGCCGCGACACGGTCAGTCGTTGCGTTCCCGGTGCGCTATCAAGATGCATTCTCCGCGCTGTTGCCCCATCTGGCGCATATCAGGAGCCTTAGCTCCAATTTCCGTCTTCGCGCTTCCGCGCGGTTGGATGCTTCCGAAGCCGCCGGAGCCTTGCAGGACTTCAAAACCTGCTGGGGCCTTGGCAAGATCTCCGCGTCGGAGCCATTCATGATATCCTACCTCGTCGGTGTCGCCATCGACGGCCAGGCCATGCAGCCGATATGGGAAGGCCTTGGGACGAAGGCTTGGAATGAGTCGCAGCTCGCAGAACTCGAGTCCCTCCTGGCTTCACGCAACTACTCGAAGCTTTGTCGCCGATCTCTCGATGCCGAACGTGCGGCTTCGACGACCATCATGGAGCAATGGATCGCCGATCCGGCCGGAATGGATAAGGCTTCATCTGGACTCGCCGAGGCCGGGGGAGGCAATGGTTTGATGAACATCGCCCGCATCCTGCCAGTCCGTTTCATCATGACCGAGAACCTGATCTCCCTGAACAGGTGGCATGACGAGTTGATCCCAAAGGATGGATCGGTGCCGGATTTCCGGGAAACCGACCGGAAGATGGATGGCCTAGTGGCCTCGCCTTGGCAGCCGCGCTATATCTTCGTCCGGTTGCTATTCCCCGCTTTCGGCAACTTTCTCCGAAAGGCCGCCGGTGCCGAAGTCCATCAATCGCTTGCCCGCACGGCCATCGCACTGGAGCGTCATCAACTCGCGGCCGGCAGCTACCCGGACACGCTGGCCGCTCTGACGCCGAAGTTTCTTCCGACCGCGCTCAACGATCCATTCAGCAAAGGGCCGCTCCACTACTCGAAGACCGCAGATGGTCGTTACCTCCTCCACTCCGTCGGCCCCAATGGCCGTGATGACCAGGGCCGCTTCGACAAGAGGGCGAAGTCCAGCGAAGCGCTTCGCGTCTCCGCACCAACCACCGGCCGCTCCGGCGCGGACGACATCGCGTGGACCTACCTGCCGCTGGAGAAGTGACCGTGCCGCAGCTAGCCGTTGGGCCATTCGGGGAGCGAATCGAGGAACGCGGCTCCTGCCCCGCGGAACCGGAGTGTCGTGCCGTCGATCTTCGATGGTTTGACCAGATTGCCGAAGATCGCCCCGACAATTCCCGCGCCAATCAGCAGCAGCACGCCCACGAGGCCGGCGGCGCCGGAGCTGGACGTCAATGCCGAAAAAATCAAGGCCACGCCCACCAGCGCGGCACCCCAACAGCTGCCGATCAACACCGAGCGCCGTTTCCGGTGGAGGTCGCAGAGATGCACCGAGACCGTCGCCTGTTTCCGGACGATCAACGCGACGATGATGTAGATCAATAGGGCGAACAGGATGATCAGATAGAAGGCCGGCGGATGCCACGAGACCTTCCGCTTCAGCGGCGCCGAGCTGGTCGGCCCATTGCACTTCAGGCAACGGCATGGGAGTTCGGTGCCGTCCAGGGTCACGACGTCCTTCTTGTGACGCCAGACATTGCCCAAGACGGCAACTGGAACTCCCTCCTTCAGCCTTTGCAGCACGGCCGGTTTGCACCCCCCGCAGATGCGCATCCCGGACAAAGTGATGAGGTCCGACGGGCCGAACCAGGCACCGCACGAAGAGCACTTCTCGCCAACGCCTGCCGGAAGCGGCGGCGGCGACCCAGCCTGCGGCCTGACGGCCGACAAAGGTTCCCAACCGGCCATGCCTTCGCGCCAGACCAGCGCGATCGCCGGAATCTCGCCCCGGGCGACCAGTTCATTGAAACGCTCCTCGGACACTGGACCCTGCTGACCTCCGTCGATTGAGTAGAACCACATGTCGCCGGTTCTCATGCCCGGCCGCATCCGCAAATCCAAGCCGGAAACATCACCCGCGCGCGCCGCACCGGCCTCGGGCTAACCGAAAGGCCCACGACCCTCGCGCAGCCGGGATTTGACATTCAAACACCTGTTTGAAATATATCTTTCAAACAAGTGTTTGAGATGGCGGAAACCAAAGACAATCCAACGGTCCAGCCCGGCACCCGCGAAGCCCTGCTCGAAGCGGCGGCCGAAGTGATCGCCGAGGCGGGCTTCCGCAGCGCCCGCGTCCGCGACATCTGCGAGCGCGCAGGCGCGAACGTGGCCGCGGTGAACTACCATTTCGGCGACAAGGAGGGGCTCTACGCCGCGCTGATCCAGTCGGCGTTCGATCAGGTCATCGCCCGGTTCCCGCTCGACGCCGGCGTCACCAGATCGAGCACGCCCGAGGAACGGTTCCTCTCCTTCGTCCGTGGCTACCTCCAGCGCATCCTCGCCGCCGGCGCCCAGTGCCGCCACGGCCGGATCGTGATGCGGGAGATGATCGAGCCGACCTCGGCCCTGGACTTGATGGTGGAGAAGGTTGTGAAACCCACGAGCCTCCTGCTGGACGACATCCTCAGGCAACTGCTCGGGCCGGGGTTTCCCGAGGCGAGTCGACGCCAGACGGCCCTCAGCATCATCGGCCAGATCGTCTTCTACGCCCACTGCCGGCCGGTGCTCGAGCGGATGAATCCCGACTTCAAGCTGGACCAGGGCGACCTCGAATCGCTGGTCAACCACGTCGCGCAGTTTTCTTTGGGCGGCATCCGCGCGCTGAAGGATGCGGGCCAAACCAGGAAACGGAAACGCACCCCAAGCGGAAGAAGCATTCCCCCCGCACGCCGACGAAAATAGGCCCCACCCGCATGTATCGACTCGGACTCAAGATGCTGTTCGCCGACCGGGCCAAATACATCATGCTGCTCAGCGGCATGGCCTTCGCCGCGCTGCTCATGACGCAGCAGGCCGGCGTGTTCGTCGGCATCATCGAATGGACCAAGGGCAACCTGAAAAACATGCGCGCGCCGATCTGGGTGGTGGACCCGAAGGTCGAACAGGTCAACGAAGTGAAGCCCATGCGCGATACGGATGTGAGCCGGGTGCGCAGCATTCCCGGCGTGGCCTGGGCGGTGCCGATGTATTGGGGCATCCTCCAGGCCCGTCTCACCGACGGAACCTTCAAACCAATCCAGCTCGTCGGTCTGGACAACGCCACGATGGTCGGGCGGCCAACGAAGATGCTGGAAGGACGCGTGGAAGACTTGCGGATCCCCAATGCCGTCATCATCGACGACCTAACGGTCAAGCGGCTGAGCGTCGGCCGGGCCAAGCCGCTTGGGATGGGCGACACCTTCGAGATGAACGACAAGGAGGCCCGCGTGGTCGGCATCTGCCAGACTGAGAAATCGTTCTTCGGCTACCCCTACATCTTCTCCACCTACGAGCAGGCCCTGCAGTTCGCGCCGCGCACCAGGAAGATGCTTAGCTACATCCTCGCGAGTCCGTCGGAGGGATGGACGCCCGAGCAGACGGCCCAACAGATCCGCGAGAAGACGGGCCTGGGCGCCTACACGGAGGAGGCTTTCGGCGCGTCCACGGTGAGTTGGTTCTTCAAGAACACGGGCATCCCCATCTCGTTCATGACGACGATCATCCTCGGATTCATCGTCGGCATCGCCGTGGCCGGACAGACGTTCTACTCCTTCATCCTTGAGAACCTGCGGCACTTCGGAGCGCTCAAGGCGATGGGCGCAAGCGACGGCCTGATCACGCGGATGGTGCTGCTGCAGGCCTTCACCGTGGGGATCATCGGCTACGGCATCGGCTTGGGACTATCATGTTTCATCGGTTGGAAATTCATCCAGATGGGCCAGCCGCCTTTCGCGCTGCCGTATCAATTGCCGCTCGGCTCGTTTGCAGCCGTGCTTTTCATCTGCACCTTCGCCTCGCTGCTCGGCATCCGCCAAGTGCGTAAACTTGAACCCGCCGTCGTCTTCCGTGGCTGATCTCATCTCCAATCCTCCCGCGAACGGTTCCGACCGCGTGATCCATGTGCGCGGTGTGACCAAGACCTTCGGCAAGGGCGATGCGGCGGTGCATGCGCTCAAGGGCGTGGACTTCGACGCGCGGGGCGGCGAACTCCTCATGATCGTCGGACCGTCCGGTTGCGGGAAGACGACCCTGCTCTCGGTCATCGCCGGCACGCTGGGCTTTGACGCGGGCGAAGTGGACGTGTTCGGCCACCCGCTGCATACCATGTCACCGAAGCAGCTGACCGCCTTCCGTGCCGGGCACATCGGCTTCATCTTCCAGTCCTTCAATTTGATTCCCACGTTGAGCGTGCTCGAGAACGTAACCGTGCCGCTGCTCATCAACGGCGTCGGCCTGAAGGAAGCCGAAGACCGCGCCCGCGCCATGCTGGACAGGGTCAACATCGGCAAACGCGGCCAGGAACGGCCCACCAACCTTTCCGGCGGCCAGCAGCAGCGCGTGGCCATCGCCCGCGCGCTCGTCCATGAACCTCGCCTGATCATCTGTGACGAGCCGACGTCGGCCCTCGACAAGGACACCGGCCAGCGGGTGATGGAGCTGCTTTCCTCCGTGGCCCGTGGACCGGGCCGCTGCGTCATCGTCGTCACCCACGACAACCGGATCTTCAACTTCGCCGACCGCATGACCGAGATGGACGACGGACGCGTCCAGCGCGTGCATGAGAATGCTTCCAAGTCCCTCGCCGAACACTGAACCGAGACTTCTCCCATGATCTTCAAACGACTGAGCTTCTACCTGGCCCTCATCGGAATCGTTGGCGGCATCGTGCTCGTGCTCAAGCAGCGCGAGAAACCGCCTTCTCCCCCGCCGCTTTCCGAGCCGACGCGTTCGCCCTACAAGGACTTCGTCGCCGCCACCGGCATCATCGAGGCCAAGCGCGAGAACGTGTCCATCGCGACACCGCGCCCCGGACTGGTGACGAAGGTGTTCGTCGAGGTCGGTTCCACCGTGACCGAAGGCCAGCCGCTGCTCCATCTCGACAACCGCGAGGCGACGGCCCGGCTTGCCTCCGCCCGCGCGCAAATCGGCAGCCTCGAGGCGCAGCGCGACGTGGAAAAAATTTCCACGGAGGACTTGTCCGATCAGCTCACCCGCGTGGAGAAGCTGTTGAAGAACGAGGTTGCCACCGAGGACGAGCGCAAGCGGAAGTGGTTCACGGTCGAGGCCGCCAAGGCGCGCCAGGCCAAGATCGCGGCGGACATCGAGACGCTCCGCGCCCAGATCCGGCAGTCGGAAACGGAACTGGACGTCCTCACCGTCCGCGCTCCGCGTGATGGGAAAATTCTCCAGCTCAACGTGCGGGCGGGCGAATACGCCAGCCTCGGCGTCAACGCCGCTCCGCTGATGATTCTGGGAGACGTGGCCACGCTCCAGATCCGGGCCGATGTGGACGAACAGAACGCGCCGCTGGTCGTAGCTGGGCAGGCCGGCACGGCCTTCCTCAAGGGCAGCAACGACAAGAAAATGCCGCTCCGCTTCATCCGCATCGAACCGTTCGTCGTGCCCAAGAAATCCCTCACGGGCGACTCGGCGGAACGTGTCGACACGCGTGTCCTCCAGATCATCTATGACATGGAGCTTCCCGGCTTTCCCATCTACGTCGGCCAGCAGGTCGACGTCTTCATCGCGCGCCCAGCGAGCGCCAGCCCAGCCGCAAACGGAACCAACACGACCGCCGACGTCCATTGATTTTCCACATAACAATTCGACCTATCCCGACCATGAAAGTGTTCGCCCTCAGTTTTCTTTCCATAGCCCTCGCGTTCGGCGTCGCCGCAGCGGAAACCACTTCGCCCGAAGTCATGGAGCTCTTCCGCCAACCGCTTACGCGCAATGAAGCGTTGGACATCGCGGCCCGCCACAACAGCGCGCTCACGAAAGCCCGGTCCGACATCGCGGCCGCCACCGGCCAGTCAAGGCAGCTTCGCTCCACGGGAATGCCGCGAATCCGCACGGATGCTTCGTTCCGCGCCAACGACCGGGGCAGCATCGAGAGCTTTGGCTTTGTTGATTCCCCGGCCCAGAACTGGTCCGCCAACGCCCAGATCATTCAACCCCTCTACGAAGGCGGACGCATCACGGCCAATCGCGCCCAGAGCAGGATGGTGAAGGACAAGGCCGAGGCGACGCTCGGATCGACTGCCGCCAACACCGCGTTGGAAGTGCTGACCGCCTACGACGACGCGCTGCTGGCCGCCGAGCAGATCACCGTGCAGGAGGCGTCGATCGGGCTCCTCGGGAAGGAACTGGAAGACCAGAAGCGCCGTCTCGAGGCCGGCACCGCCCCGCGCTTCAACGTGCTCCGGGCG
Organism: Verrucomicrobiota bacterium; assembly: GCA_038203875.1. Classification (GTDB taxonomy): domain Bacteria; phylum Verrucomicrobiota; class Verrucomicrobiia; order Limisphaerales; family CANJSG01; genus CANJSG01. The sequence goes on along the minus strand of JBBRDN010000027.1, from coordinate 16,758 downwards.
GAGGTCGCGGTGGCCAACGCGCAGCCCCGTCTGATCCGCGCCAGAAACGCCTACCGCATCTCGAAGAACAATCTGATCAACCTGCTCGGCTACGACCTTCCAGCGGCCATGTGGAACGAGATCCCGCTGAAGTTTGCGGACAAGCTATCGGCCGAACCTCTGTCGCTGACGGTTGAAGACGCGTTGACCTCCGCACGCACCAAGCGCCCCGAACTCAGGTCGCTCACGCTTGCGGCGGACATCCAGCGTGAGGCGGTTAAAGCCGCGAAGTCCGGAGCGAAACCGGTGGTCAACGGCTTCCTCGGATACGGGGCGCGCAACTCTTCGTTCACCCGCGACCTTTCGGAAGAGAAGTCCGGATGGTTCGCCGGCGCCCAGTTGACCTGGGATCTTTGGGACGGCGATCTCACAAAGGGAAAAGTTGCCGAAGCTCGGGCCGCCCTAGAAAAGGCCGAAGAGACCATCCGCGAAACCGACCGGAGCATCTCGCTCGAGGTCCGCACCGCGTGGTCGAACCTCGAAGAGTCCCGGGAAGTGCTCGAGTCGCAGAAGAAAGTCCTCGAGCAGGCCGAGGAGGCGCTGCGTCTGGCCAAGGCCCGAACCGAAGCCGGTTCCGGCACCCAGCTGGAGGTCCTGGACGCCCAGACGGCCTTGACCGAATCCCGCACCACCCAGATCCAGGCGCTGCGCGACTATTCGGTCGCTCGCGCCCGCCTGGATCGTTCGACCGGGACCCTGACCCTCCCGGGAATCCAATAAACCTAGGAGCCTTCGGCCTTGCCTGGGCAAGGTCGGTTGTTACTGTCCGGCGTCGTCACGACCACCTTTTGACAGGTGGTCGTGCTTTTTTTCCCAGTCATTGAAACAGCGTCGCGCAGTGAAAATCTTCAGCGGAAACGCCAACCGAACCTTGGCCGAAGCAGTCGCGAAGTCCATCGGACGCGAACTCGGCCGGTGCACCGTCAACTCGTTTCCCGACGGCGAAACCTTCGTCAAGATCGACGAAAACGTCCGCGGAGAAGATGTCTTCATCATCCAGCCTTCCAGTCCGCCGACGAACCATCACCTGATGGAGCTTTTCATCATGACTGACGCCGTCCGTCGTGCCAGCGCCAACCGGATAACCGCAGTGGTTCCCTTTTACGGCTACGCCCGCCAAGATCGCAAAGACCAGCCGCGCGTTCCCATCACGGCCAAGCTGGTCGCGAACCTGATCGTTTCTGCGGGTGCCAACCGCGTTCTGACGATGGATCTCCACGCCCAGCAGATCCAAGGGTTCTTCGACATCCCGGTCGACCACCTCTACGCAGCCCCGGTGATGTATCAATATCTCAAGCAGAAGAACATCCAGAACTTGGTCGTGGTCAGTCCCGACGTCGGCGGCCTGAAGATGGCCTACGCCTACGCCCAGTCACTCAGTGCCGGCATCGCGATTGTCGCCAAACGCCGGAAGAGCCCGACTGAGATCGAGTCCATGGCCGTCATCGGTGAAGTCCGCGGGAAAAACGTGCTCATGGTCGATGACTTGACCGAAACCTGCGGAACATTGACGGCTGCGGCCGACCTCCTGAAGAAGAAGGGCGCGAAGAAGATCATTGCCTGCGTCTCGCACGCGATCTTGGGAGAGCTTGGGATCCAGCGCCTGAGGAAATCTTGTATTGACGAGTTGATCACCACTGATACGGTCCACCGCCCTGCGATCGAAGGCGTGAAAATCACCACGCTTTCTGTTGCGGGTTTGCTCGGCGAAGCCATTGAGCGGATTCACGGAAATTCCTCAGTGACCTCGCTATTTGAATTTAAGGGTGGCCGCACCAGTTAACGCGGCACGACGACTTTAGACGATGAAAGCTGTAGCTCTGACCGCATATCCGAGAACTCTGGTCCGCCGCGGCGGCTCCAAAAAGCTCCGTGACCAAGGCCGCATTCCCGCTGTGATCTACGGGGGCCAAGTGAAGGCCGCAAACCTCGAAGTGAACAGCCGTGAGTTGACCGACCTGATCAACCACTCGGTCTCCGAGACCATGCTCATCGACCTGACAGTATCGGGTGAACCCTCAAAGCGTTTGGCACTGGTTCAAGAAGTCCAGCACCACCCGCTTACCCGCAAGGTGTTGCACATCGATCTCCACCAGATCCAGGAGAACGAAACAGTGACCGTGACAGTCCCCGTCGAAACCAAGGGCGAGCCCGTTGGCGTCAAGAGCGGCGGCGGCATTCTCCAGCACACGCTCCTCAAGATAAGGGTCAGCGCTCTTCCCAAAGATTTGCCCGAGGCGATCATCATTGACGTTTCTGGTCTAGAAGCCGGGAAAGCGATCCATATTGGCGAGGTCGCCGCTCCGGCCGGAGTGACTATCCTCGGCAAGAAGGAAGCGGTCGTTGTCGCAGTGGCCGAACCGAAGAAAGAAGTCGAAGTAGCCGCCGTCGAAGGTGCCACTCCCGCAGCCGGCGCCGTCGAGATGATCAAGGAAAAGAAAGACGGCGACGCCAAGGCAGCGCCAGCCGCAAAGGCCGACGAGAAGAAGCCGGCCGAGAAGAAGAAGTAGGCTTGAAGGATTTGGCAGCCGGCAGATTCACTGCAGGCAGCCCACCGTCTTGTGGATTCGCTCTGGCTCATCGCCGGCCTCGGCAATCCCGGAAAGGAATATATCCGGACCCGGCACAACGCCGGTTTCCTCTTGGTGGAGACGTTGGCGGAACGTTGGGGTGGCTCTTGGACCGAGGCCCCGCGGCAGCAGGCGAAAATTGCTCGGACCAAGAACGGTGGTCATACGGTTCTGCTGGCAAAGCCGCAGACCTATATGAACGCCAGCGGAGAATCGCTCCGGGCTCTGGTCGACTTCTACAAAGTCTCCCACGCCCGTGTGATGATCGCAGTGGACGATGCGGATCTGGTGCTGGGCAACATCCGGCTCCGGGGTGATGGAAGCTCAGGTGGCCATCACGGACTCGAATCCATCGAGAAGCATCTCGCCACCCGGGCCTACGCCCGGCAACGACTGGGGATTGGACGGCGCAACGACGGTGTCAGGCAAATCGCGGGGTTCGTCCTGCACCCGTTCCCGGTGGACGAATGGAAGGTTTTTGAGTCGGTTCTGGGACAGGCCTGCCGCCAGCTGGAATGCTGGATGGCGGACGGGATCCAGCCGGCCATGAGTCGGTTTAACGGTGCGGCACCAAGTGCCCGCGAAAACAGGAAGACAACGTGAAGAAATACGAAGGCTTGTTCATCTTGAACATCGTCGGCAAAGAAGACGGCGTGAAGGACATCATCGACCGCGTTTCGGCCGACATCGTCGCCGCAGGCGGCAAGATCGAAACCGTGCAGAAGATGGACAAGAAGTCCTTCTCCCGCGTGGCCAACAAAAAGCACTCCTCGGGATTCTATGTGAACATGATTTTCGAGCTCGCACCCGCAGCGCTTACCGGCCTCCGGAACAAGTTCGCATCGAACGCCGACGTCTTCAGGGTCCTGCTCCATATCGCGGGCAAGAATCCGGTGCCTACCACGGCTCCGATCGCCGTTGCCGCCAAGTAATTTCCCGACCCGGACATGGCGGCGAACTTCAACAAAGTGATCCTCGCGGGAAATCTTACCCGCGATCCCGAGCTGCGCTACACGCCGCAGGGAACCGCCATCGCCAAGATCGGTCTCGCCATCAACCGCCGCTACACGGGGCAGGACGGCCAGACCAAGGATGAGACGACGTTCGTCGACGTCGACGCCTTCGGTAAACAGGCCGAAGTCATCGGCCAGTATCTGAAGAAAGGTCGCCCGGTCCTCATCGAAGGCCGTCTCAAGCTCGACCAATGGGACGACAAGACCACCGGACAAAAGCGCAGTCGTCTTGGAGTGATTCTGGAGTCGTTCCAGTTCATCGATTCCAAAGCGGGCGGAGCCGAAGGCGCGGTAACCCCGTCTGCACCCGCCCCTAATCGCCCTGCGCGTCCCGCGGTCCAGCCCGCGAGTCCGGCAGCCGAGTCCGACGTTCCTCCGATTGAGGACGACGACGTTCCATTCTGATTCTTTCCGCTTTCAACTAACTCTCACGCTTTATGGCAAAGATCGAAGTCATCCTGACCCACAACATCGTGGGATTGGGCGGTGAATCCGACCAGGTCAAGGTCGCCGCCGGCTACGCCCGCAACTACCTGCTTCCCCAGGGACTCGCCGTTCCGGTGAACCAGGCGAATAAGAAACGCCTCGAAGCCTTGCAACGGCGCCGCGCGGATCGCGAGGCCCATGACTTGAACTCGATGACCGAGCTCGCCAAGAGCATCGGCAAGCTTCTCACCGTGATCACCGTCAAGACTGGCGACGACGGCAAGCTCTTCGGTTCCGTCACCAGCGGCTCCATCGCGGACGCCCTGAAGACCCAGTTCGACATCTCTCTCGACAAAAAGAAGATCCACCTCAAGGAACCGCTGAAGACCCTCGGCGACCACGAAGTCGATCTGCGACTGCACGCCGAAGTGCATGCCACCCTCAAGGTGCGCCTCGAAAGCTCCACTCCGATCGTTGTTGCGGCCGCTCCCTCTGCGGTTGAAGCCGAGAAGACCGAGAAGCGTGGCAAACGTCCTGAATCCCCCAAGGCTGAAGCCGCTCCTGCCAAACCGGAAGGCAAGTCCAAGAAGGCCTAAGCGGCCGGATCCATAAAGAATTCAAAAGCCCGACAGTTCGCTGTCGGGCTTTTTTTTGCGGGCATCGACCGCCCATCAGGGCAAGGAACATCGCGTAGTCCATCAACGAAAAACCGGCTGACCACCACGGGGGCGGATCAGCCGGCCTCTGATTCTTAGTTCGGAACTCAGGACAGCGCGAGCGCGCCCTCACCGGCGGCTTCGTCCTCCGCCTTTTCCGAGATAACCGGAGCGATGGCCTGGAGGCGCGCTTTGCCGTCGAGGTTGATTAGCTTCACCCCTTGGGTATTCCGACCAGCCTCGCGGATGCCTTGGACCGGGATTCGGACCATCTGGCCCGCGCTCGTGATGAGCATGATCTCGTCGGTGTCGCGCACGGTCAGGGCCCCAACCACGTTGCCGGTCTTGTCTCCGGTCTTCATGGTGATGATTCCTTTTCCGCCGCGGCTCTGGACGCGGTATTCGCCGAAGTCAGTCCTCTTGCCGATACCGTGTTCGCCTGCCACCAGGAGGGTGGAACCCGGATCGACCAGAGCACATGCGACAACCGCGTCGGTCTTCTCCAACTCGATGCCCTTGACGCCGGCGGCGCTGCGGCCCATCGAACGCACCTGGTCCTCGACGAACCGGATGCTCATGCCCTCGCGGGTGATGAGGACGATCTCGTCCTTGCCGCTGGTCAGACGCACTTCGACGAGGTCATCGCCCTGTTCGAGGGTGATGGCGATGATGCCGCCCTTGCGGACGTTCTGGAAATCGATCAACGCAGTTCGCTTCACCGTGCCCTTGCGCGTGACGAAGAAGAGTTCGTTCGTCTGCTGCCAGGTCTGGTCCTCTTTGTTGGCCCCATACTTGGCCACGACGCGGACGAGGGTCTGGATTTTCTCCTCGGCCCGAAGCTCGAGCATGTTCGCGATCGACCGGCCCTTGGCGGCCCGGCCCATGTCGGGAATCTCGTGGACCCGCTCGACGTAGACGCGTCCGAGGTTCGTGAAGAACATCAGATAGTCGTGTGTGCTGCAGGTGAAGAGATGCTCAATGAAATCGGCGTCCTCGGGCTTCTCGGCTTCGCGCGTGGACATGCCGATGACGCCCTTGCCGCCGCGGCGTTGCGCCCGGTAACTGGAAACGTTCGTCCGTTTGATCAGGCCGTTGTGGGTCAACGTCACGATGACGCCTTCGTTGGCGATCAGGTCCTCGATGGCGATCTCGCCTTCGTCGGGAACGATCTCGGACATGCGCGGCGTGGCGTGCTTGTCCTTAATCGCCTTCAGTTCGGCCTTGATGATGGACATGACCCGCGACTCTTTCGCGAGGATGTCGAGCAGGTCGGCGATGGTCTTGAGAAGCTCGGTGTATTCGGCGATGACCTTGTCAATCTCGAGGCCGGTCAAACGATAGAGCTGGAGCTCGAGAATGGCATCGACCTGACGCGCGGTCAGCGACCAGCGTCCGGCGACCAGGCGGCCTTCACTGCGGACGAGGACGCCCCACTTCTCGACCTGCGCCCGGGTCCATTCGAACGCGAGCAGTTTGACCTTGGCCTCATCCCGGTTCTTCGAACTGCGGATGATGCGGATGAACTCGTCCAGATTCCGCAGCGCGGCGACGTAGCCTTCGAGGATCTCGGCGCGCTCTTCGGCTTTCCGGAGTTCGAACCGGGTCCGACGCAGGATGACCTCGCGGCGGTGGTCGATATAAGCCGCGATGAGCTCCTTCAGGTTGAGCGTCTTCGGGCGGCCATGGTCGATGGCGAGGACGTTGGCGGAAAACGATTTTTCAAGCTCGGTGTGCTTGAAGAGATTGTTGATGACGACCTTCGGGATGGCGTCGCGCTTGAGCTCGATGACCAGACGGGTGTTCTCGTCCGACTCGTTCCGCATCGCGGAGATGTCGGTGATGACCTTCTGGTTCACCAGGTCGGCGATCTTCTCCTCCAAGGCGGCCCGGTTCACGTTGAACGGAATCGCGGTGATGACGAGCTGCTCACGGCCACCCTTCATCTGCTCCACACCCACCCTGCCCCGCTGCTTGATGCTGCCGCGGCCTGTTGTGAGATATTGCTTGAGGCCCTCGACGCCGCAGATGACGCCGCCGGTCGGGAAGTCCGGGCCTTTGATGAACTTCATCAACTGCGGGATGGTGATGGCCGGGTTGTCGATCTGCGCGCAGATGCCGTCGACGACCTCGCCGAGGTTGTGCGGCGGGATGTTCGTGGCCATGCCGACGGCGATGCCGGTTCCGCCGTTGACTAGCAGGTTCGGGAACGCTGCAGGAAAGACCGTGGGTTCGGTGAGGCGTTCGTCGTAGTTCGGAACGAAATCCACCGTGTCCTTCTCCATGTCGTGCATCAAAGCCGCGCCGAGATGCGTGAGGCGCGCTTCGGTGTAACGCATGGCCGCCGGAGGATCGTTTTCGATCGAACCGAAGTTGCCCTTGCCATCGACGAGCTTCTCACGGACCGCCCACGGCTGGGCCATGTGGACGAGCGTGGGGTAGATAACGGCTTCGCCGTGCGGATGGAAGTTGCCGGACGTGTCGCCGCAGATCTTCGCGCACTTCATGTGCTTGCGGCCGGGGAACAGCGAGAGCTGCTCCATGGCGTAGAGGATGCGGCGCTGTGAGGGCTTCAACCCGTCGCGCACATCGGGCAGCGCGCGGGAGATGATGACCGACATCGAGTAGTCGAGGAACGACGCCTTGATCTCCTCGGCGACGTTGATCTTGGCGATCTTCTCGTTGAGGGCGTAGGCGGGAACAGACGCGCCAAGTTTGGGTGGTTCAGTTTCTTCGGGCATGGCGGAAGCGGATAAAAGCTGGGGAAATTAAACGTCGAGATTGCGGACGTTCAGCGCGTTGTCCTCGATGAACCGGCGGCGTGGTTCGACTTCGTCGCCCATAAGACGGGTGAACATCTCCTCGGCCTCGATAGCGTCGGTGAGCTCGATGCGGAGCAGCTTGCGTTTGATGGGGTTCATCGTCGTCTCGAAGAGCTCCTTGGCGTCCATTTCACCAAGACCCTTGAAGCGATACATTTGGATGCCCTTCTTTCCTACGGCCTTCACGCCGGCGAGGATTTCAGGGATCGAGAAGAGCGGAAGCACCGTGGCCTTCTCGCCGTCGCCTTCTACGAGCTCGAAGAGCGGCTTGTCCTGCGCGGCGTAGTGGTTCACTTCGAGGCCCTTCTTGGAGAGTTTGCCGAGAAGGTCGGAGATGGCCTTGCTCTCGTGGTGGATCTCGTTGGTCGTCTGGCGTCGGATGGGCCCGTCCTTCTTCTTCGTCGAAGTCTCCTCGCTCTCGGGACTGAAAAGGTCCGGCTGGGTAAGTTTGAACTTCTCCAGCTCATCGCCCGTGACGAAGTAGTGGACGGTCTCGTTGTTGCCTTCGCGGATCTTCACCAGGTGCGCGGGGAAGTCGCCGTTGGCGGCACGTTTGTCGATGTAGTCGGCGAAGTCGCCACCGAGTCGCTTGATGTAGGTGGCGTGCTTGTCGAGGGTTTCGAGCAATCCAAGGATTTCCTCGAGCTGCTTGGACGGAAATTCCTTTCCGTCCGAGAGGTTCCTGAGCCGGACTTCCTCGCTGCCGCTCTGGAGGAGAAGCTTGTTGAGCTGCGCATCGTCGTCGATGTAGTCGGTCCGCTTCTTCCGCGTGACGGAGTAGAGGGGCGGCTGTGCGATGTAGACAAAGCCCTGTTTCACCAACTGCGGCATCTGCCGGTAGAAAAACGTCAACAGGAGCGTGCGGATGTGCGAGCCATCCACATCGGCGTCCGTCATGATGATGATCTTGTGATACCGGAGCCGCTCCAGGTTGAAGGCGCCTTCGCCTTCGCCGTCACCAATGCCGGTCCCGATGGCGGTGATCATGGTCCGGATTTCGTTGTTCTGAAGGACCTTGTCCAACCGGGCCTTCTCCACGTTGATGAGCTTGCCGCGGAGCGGAAGGATCGCCTGGAACTTACGGTCGCGGCCCTGCTTGGCGGAGCCGCCGGCCGAGTCGCCCTCGACGATGTAGAGTTCGGTGTTGGCGGGATCGCGGTCGGAACAATCGGCCAGCTTTCCGGGCAATCCACCGCCGGCCATCGCGGTCTTGCGGACGGCTTCGCGGGCTTTGCGGGCGGCTTCACGTGCGCGGGCGGCGTTGAGCGCCTTCTCGATGATCTTCTTGGCGACGTTCGGATTGTCGTCGAAGTAGTTCATCAACCCTTCGTAGCTCGACGAGCCGACGAGGCTGTCGACCTCGGGTGAAAGCAGTTTCACCTTGGTCTGCGATTCGAACTTGGGATCGCTGTGCTTGATCGAGATGACGGCGGTGAGGCCTTCGCGGACGTCGTCGCCGGTGATCTGCGGATCCTTGTCCTTCAGCAGATTGTTCGACTTGGCGTATTGGTTGATCGCCCGCGTCAGAGCACTGCGGAAGCCGGAGAGATGCGTGCCGCCGTCGGGGTTGTGGATCGTGTTGGTGTAGCAGAGGACCTGCTCGTTGTAGGAATCGTTGTATTGGATGACGAGCTCCAGGTGGATCTCGACCTTCATCTCCGCCGTCTCGCTCACGGTCTGCCGGCGGACCACGATTGGCTGCGGATGGATGGCTTCCTTGCTCTTGTTGAGCTGCTTCACGAACTCCACGACGCCGTCCCTGAAGAAGAACGTCTCGGGCTTCGAATCGGGGTTCCGCTCGTCGGTGAAGATGATCTCCAGACCGCTGTTCAGGAACGCCAACTCCCGGAGTCGTTGCGCCACGCGATCAGCCTTGAACTCGGTCGTGTCGCGGAAAATCTCGGGATCGGGCTTGAAGGTGATGAGCGTGCCCGTGCCCTTGGACTTGCCGATGACATCGAGCTTCTTCGTCACCTTTCCGCGCTCGAACTCCATGTGGTAGAGCTTGCCGTCGCGGCTGACCTCCACCTCGAACCATTCGGAAACGGCGTTCACGCACTTCGCGCCGACGCCGTGCGTGCCGCCGGAAAACTTGTAGCCGCCCTGACCGTATTTGCCGCCCGAGTGGAGCGTCGTCAGGACGAGCTCCACCGTCGGGATCTTCTTTACCGGATGCGGGTCGACCGGGATACCGCGACCGTCATCGCGGATGGAGATGGAACCGTCGACGTGGATGGCCACCCCGATGTGGTTGCAATGGCCGGCGAGATGTTCGTCGACGGAGTTGTCCAGCACCTCGGAGACGCAGTGGTGGAGGGCGCGTTCGTCCGTGCCGCCGATATACATGCCGGGCTTTTTCCGGACGGCTTCAAGGCCCTCGAGGGTGCTGATCTTGGAGCCATCATAGACCTCGTTGATGATCTCGTTTTTCGGTGCTTCGTCGCTCATTTCGGATCGTGTCGGGGGAACGGGAAACCGGCAGGAAAACCCTGCCGAAAAGTCCGTCATTCAAGACACGCAATCTTAAGAAACGAGCTCCAGCGGCACAATGCCTTTCTGGCCCAACACCACAATGGATTGGGCGAAGCGGCGGCAGTCCACCAAACGAATAGCGGCAGACGGGTCTCCTGAACCCTTTTGGCTGTCTGCCAAACCGACCAAACCTACCGGAGCTGGTTGATGGTCCCGTAAGCCGTTCCCGGAACCGGCTTCCCGGAAGCGTCCTCCAGGTTCCACTTCAGCTCGAACTGGTTGATTGGTTGGAGACTGGGGATTGAGAGGAAAACGACCTTGCCGTCACTGGACAATTTGGCGGCCGCAACGGGCACGTCATCCCGGCCTTCCTTGCCCGGAGAAGCGACCGACCAATCCTTGGAACCATACTGCGCAGCGTAGCGGTAGTTCCACCACTTGAGCCCATAGCTGCCGATGTCTTCGGCGGTTTCCCGACGCAACGGCGCGGAGAAGCGGACCTCGATTCCGCCCTTGGTCGCCGTCCAACCGACCGGCCAGACGATCGCTTTACCGGTCCAACGAACCCGCTGCAGCGCCCCGTCCTTCACCGCACTGGTCTGCCAACCGGTGCTGCCCGCGACGTAGAGCGCCTTGTCCTTGGGGTTCCATGTGGCGCGGTTCGGACCGGAAAGGAACCTTGCCGGCAAAGCCATCGCCAAACCTTGGGCGACAGAGCCGGCCGCATCGCGGAGCACCACCATCGGAAAGCATCTGCCCCAAGACAGGTGGATCAACTGCCCTCCGAGCGGACCCCACTGGCCGTCCGGTATCCACGTCTGACCGCCGCTCGAATTGTCCACGCCATGAGGCAGCCAACACATCGGGGCATCGAATCCCAGCGGGCGCTGGTCGGTCTTTTTCGGCCCGCCGTAGCCGTAGTAGTCCCCTGCCCTGACCTCCGCGATGAACGACGACGGCGTCCACTCACCCTGCTGCGGCGCGACCGTGATAACCGCACCGTCGGGGCGGACGCCCATGCCGTTGGGATTCCTGAAGCCGGTCGCGATCGTGTCGAGCTTCTTGCCGTCGGGTGACACGCGATGAACTCCCTTGGGATCGACGTAGTAGAAGTTGCCCGCGGAATCCGTCTCCAGACTCGTCACGTAGTCGTGGCCGCCGGTCGAAGTCTCGATGAGATCGCAGAAATTCTCGTAGAAGTCGGCTTCGCCGTCGCCGTTCAGATCCTTCAACCGCGTGATGCGGTCGCGACCGAGAACGTAGACCTCGTCGTTCACCACCTTCAGGCCGAGCGGCTGACACAGGCCCGTCGCGAAACGCTTCCACGTCAGCTTGCGCAGGTCCTTGTCAACGCCCGTCACACGCCAGACATCGCCATGGATCGTGCAGACAAAGGCCGCGCCACCCGGCGTGAAATCAACTCCCGCTAGGAACATCAGCGCCTTCCACGGATTCGCATACGGCACCGTCAATGTGTCCACCGCGAGCGGCCCGGTCGAAACGCCGACATCGCCCTTGGTCTCCAACGCTGGAAGCCAGCGGGGAGCACCGGGCTTGGCCAATTCACTCGGCGAAATCGAAGCCAGCTCCAAGCCCTTCAACCACCTAGCCACTTCATCCACCGCGACCGGCTTCTCGGACCAACCGGTGGAGGCACGAATCAAAGCCATTGCCGCCGGAACAATCGGTTCCGCCACCGACCCCTCGATAACAAGAAAGCCCATTCCCGAGCCCGCTGCACCAGCGAAGACGGTGAACGACCGTCCGCCAAAAGCAGTTTCACTCCGGAACCACCCGGCTCGAACCGCGTTAGTCATTCGAATCAACGAGGAACCCGGACCAATTTCCCAAGTTCTCAGAAAAGTCGTCCGGCCGTCCGCACTTCGGATCTCGGGCACTTCGAGGACCTGACGTCCGGTGGATTGAAACTCCAGCACCGTGGCAATCGCGCCAGAATGGATTCCGTTAAACCGGTCGATGCCGCCGCTCCAAGCCAGACCGGCTCCGGGCAGGAGCACCGCGCCCCCCGGCTTCGGCGCTCCGATCAGTCCGAACCGGCCCGCGTCCGGGACCACGAATCCGTCCGCCCAAACACCCATCAGATCCATCGTTGCCGTGTCATAAACCACCGAGCCCGCACTTGCTTTGACCGTCAGGGCCTTGGCGATGCTCACACCGCCCGGCAATCGCATCGCCGAAGCGAGGAACGGTCCGATTTCGGTCTGCGCCCATCGGTTGTCCACCCAGTCGGATTCCTTCTGCGTGCCAGGCTCTCGTCCGGAAACGAGCGGTTCGCCCGCCGATCTCACCTGCGCACGCGCCACGTTGGCAAACAGGCCTAAAGCCAATGCCGTCAAGGCCACGCCTGACGCACGAGACGAATCGAGGATCATGGGGACACGATGTCAGGGAGACGGCCCCGGAGGAAAGGCTGCTCCGCCCCCGCGCGCACAATGAAGGTGGCAGCGTCACCAAACGTCGCGTATCTGATTGTCCAGCCCACGACGGCTCATCGAATGAACTCCCGACAACAAGCGAAGCCCCGACTCCACTGGCTAGGCATGTCGACGCTCCTTGCACTGCTTCAGACCTCGTTACTGAGCGCCCCGTCGTTCGCCGCAGAAATCCGTGCCGCCGGCACCATCGAGATGGCCGCACTGCTGAAGGACGCCGCGGACCGCAGCGACCCGCTCAAGAATCCCTTCCTCGCCCGCCAACGAATCCCGCTTCGCCGCGCCGCGCTGGCCGCGGCCATCGATCCCTCCGAACGAAAGAAGCTCCAGTTCGACCTCGCGCTGCAGTTGATGAACTCCAACGAGAATCCGGAGGCGATTCGGCTGTTCCTCGAACTCGACAAGCCCCTGGGAAACGATCCGTCCCCCGATGCAAAGACGAACCGTTCGGTGATCGGCATCTACGTGGCGGTTTGCTGGCTCCGGATCGGCGAACTGGAGAACTGCGTCACCAACCATACGACCGAATCTTGCCTCGCTCCGATCCGCGCCGGCGGCGTCCACAAGCTCACCCGCGGCTCGACCGAGGCGTCCAAAGTCCTGCTCGGCTTGCTGCAACGTGAGCCTGACAACCTGGCGGCGCGGTGGCTCTTGAACATCGCAGCCATGACGCTCGGCACTTATCCGGCCGGTGTGCCGGAACGCTGGCGCATTCCGGAATCGGCCTTCGCGTCCGGCTATGACGTCGGCCGTTTCACCGAGATTGCGGCAACGACCGGACTCGACGAGGAAAAGCTTTCCGGCGGAGCGATCGTTGATGACTTCGACGGCGACGGCCTGCTCGATGTCGTCACCTCGTCCATCGGCTTCTCGGACCAACTCCGCTTCTATCGGAACAAAGGCGACGGCACGTTCGAGAACCGGACCGAGGCGGCGGGGCTGGTCGGACTCACCGGCGGGCTCAACATGATCCAGGCCGACTTCGACAACGACGGCCATCCCGATTTCCTCGTGCTGCGCGGCGGTTGGATGCGTTCCGAGGGCAAGTTCCCAAAATCGCTCATCCGCAATCGGGGCGACGGAACCTTCGAGGACGTCACCAAAAAGGCCGGCGTGCTTTCTTTTGCACCCTCGCAGACCGCGGTCTGGGCCGACTTCGACAACGACGGCTGGATCGATCTCTTCATCGGCAACGAATCCACCGGCAGCGAAGTGAATCCCTGCCAGCTTTTCCGGAACAACCACGACGGGACATTCACGGACATCGCGGCCGCATCCGGGGTCGCCTTCACCGGCTACGTGAAGGGTGTGGCCGCAGGCGACTTCAACAACGACGGCCGGACCGACCTCTATCTCTCGATGCTCGGACGGGGAAACGTGCTCTTCCGCAACGAAGGCCCGGCCGGGACCAACGCCGCTGGAAAACCGGTCCTTCGCTTCACCAGCATCGCCGGCGCCGCCCGCGTGGCCGAGCCGACGGACAGTTTTCCGACCTGGTTCTTCGACTACGACAACGACGGCTGGGACGACCTCTTCGTCAGCGGCTATCGGATCACAGACGTCGGCGACATCTGCGCCGACTACCTCGGCCTGCCGAACCGCGCCGAGAAGGCGCGGCTCTACCGCAACAACCGCGACGGCACCTTCAAGGACGTCTCCCGCGAAACCGGCCTCTACCGCGTGCTTCACGCCATGGGCTCCAACTTCGGCGACCTCGACAACGACGGCTTCCTCGACTTCTACCTCGGCACTGGCGATCCGGATCTTTCCACACTTGTCCCGAACCGGATGTTTAGGAACGACGGCGGGAAACGATTCCAGGACGTGACCACTTCGGGAGGTTTTGGCCACTTGCAGAAGGGCCACGCCGTCGTGTTCGCCGACATCAACAACGACGGGACCGAGGACGTCTTCGAGAATATGGGCGGTGCCGTCAGCGGCGATGTCTACCGCAACGTCCTCTACAAAAATCCCGGAGGCACCAACCACTGGGTCACCCTCAAGCTCGAAGGCGTGAAGAGCAATCGCTCCGCCATCGGCGCCCGCGTCCAAGTCGTCGTGAACACGTCTGAAGGTCTCCGCAGCATCCATCGGACGGTCAACTCCGGCGGAAGTTTCGGAGCGAACCCGCTCCGCCGTGAAATCGGACTGGGCCAGGCCAAGTCGATTGATCACGTGGAGATCCGTTGGCCCGCTTCTGGAGCGACTCAGATCCTCACCAACGTCTCGATGGATCGGTTCTACAAGGTGACGGAGGGCTCAACCTCCGCGGAAGCCACGCCGCTCAAGAGCTTCGACTACAAGTCAGCCTCGGCCGAACCCCACCAACACCACTAGATCGTCGAGCCCACACGGAGCTCGTCGCGAAATGATCAGTTCCCGGATTTTGGACTGACCGCTTGGCAGCTGTGAGCCGGCGCCGAGACCGTCGGATCGCATTGGCCAACTGGGACTATTCATCGCGAACGAGGGTCAGATGCTCTTCGGAGCTGGAGTCGAAGCGGCGGCCTTCTTGGCGATGTCGCGATCACGGCCGAAGGAATCCAGGCGGCCGATACGACAAACAGCGTCCCCCTCAAAGGACCGCTTATCCCTTCTTCTTGCCGCCGGGGCCGCCGGGTCCTCCACGCTCGCCGTCTCCCGCGCTGCTGCCGGACCTCGTGTAGGTGACCTTCAAGTCCGCGCTGTCGAGGACCAGATCCTTGATCGCGACTAGGAGCACATCGCGGGTCACTTCGCGTTGAGGCCGGTCGAGCTTGGGCGCGGCGGACAGCGCATAAACATGGAGCGTGTAGGTCTTCAGGCCAGGGCCTTGCGAGTGGGGCGGCTCGTAGCCGAGTTGGCCCCTGAAACCGGGCCCGAGTTTGCCCACGCCCTTCACGTTCTTTGCCAAGCTCGTCGTATCTCCCGGAATGTCCCACATGGTCCAATAGCACTTCATGTCGTTGCCTAGCGCGAGGTGGTCCATGACGAGCGCAAAACTCTTCGTGCCGACGGGTGCGCCCCTCCATTCGAGCGGCGGGGTCGCACCGGCTCCGTCGCCGGTGAACTCGGCGGGCAAGGCGCCGCCATTGGTCACGGCGGAGCTTTGCAGAACGAAGTTTCCGGAATGCTTCGCGGAGAGGATGAACGGCGCAGCGCCGATGCTAGACTCACGAGCCGGACGGGCATCGGCACGGTCTCCCGGCGGACGATTTTCATCGGCGCCTTCGGGTCCAGGACGACGCCCCTTCTTCTGGCCGCCGGAACCTTTCTGATCTCCTGGCGGCCGATTGCCACCGCCGCCGCCTTGCCGCGGTGAATAGGTCTCGGTCTTCACTTGGCCACGCCCGTCCACGAAGTCGAAGCGGACTGACTTGTCGGCATTGACGACGTAGTTGATCGAGCGGGTTTCACCGCTGACTTCATACTTCAGGCTGAAAGTTTTGGTCTCCTTCGCGGTGAACCCCGTGATCTTGGCACCACGCAACGGCGCGCCCGCCTCACGCACGGTCTGGGCCCGCGGCTGTGGATCGACTTGGCCTTCCTTCTCGACCACCACGCCATGGAATCCGCCCATGACGTAGGGATACTTCGTGCTGCCGTAGTAGGCGTATTGGCCATCGGCCCCGATCTTGCCGCGCAATGCGTCCAGCAACTTCTCGTCGACCGGCTTTCCGTCCGGCCCGATCGATCCGTAGATCGGGTAGCCGTCGAGCGCGTAGGCGATGGGCTTTCCCTTGCCGACGATTGTTTCGAGGTGAAAGGGCGCCGCGTGGTAATGGTAGTCGTCCGCCCGGCCGCAGTGGCCGCCCCATTGGTCGAGCTCGCCGATCTCCTGTGCGATTTCGCCCCGGTTGTTCTGCGGGTTGAAAATAGGAATTCCGTTTGCCGCCAGCGCGATGGCGCCGCGCAGGAACCGGCCCTTGATGGAGACGGGCGTTGCCGCCGGCACGGGACGAAGCGGGATCCGCCACGAGTTGTCTCCCGTGTAAGCTTGCGGCAACGGCACCTGCTGCTGCCACGCCGTGATGCCGATCATCATGCTGTGATCGGGCAAGCCATCGGACTCGACGAACAGGAACTGTCCATCCGTCCGCGTCCTGACTTTGCCCGGGAAAGCGGCGAAGACGCCCTGGATCAAACCCGAAGCTGAAGGCGGACCAGACGCCGCTGGGACAGATGCCGCAGCCATCAAACGAACCCGGGCCGACTCCAAAGGATCAAGGCCCCCGTCGCGGAGGAATCCCGCATCATGGGATTCATCACCGATCATGTGGGCCTGGCAGAACGCGGCCAGAGCGAGGATCAACGCTCCCGTAGAAACAAGT
>JBBRDN010000026.1:0-32624 GCA_038203875.1 Verrucomicrobiota bacterium | reverse complement strand
TGGTCTGGTGCCTTTGGAAGAAGCTCCCGCTCTGGCGCGTCGGGGATGCGCTCGCCCCGAGCATCGCGCTGGGCCACTTCTTCGGCAGGCTTGGTTGTCTGATGACCGGCTGCTGCTACGGTCGGCCGTCGGACCTGCCCTGGGCCATCCACTTCCCGGTGGACCACGCCACGCGCGGCACAGGCGTGCATCCGGCCCAGCTCTACGAATCTGGACTGAACCTGCTCCTCTACCTCGGTCTCGCCTGGCTCTATCGCCGGAAGAAATTCGACGGCCAGGTCTTCGCCACCTACCTGCTCTCCTACGCCGTGCTCCGCTCGTTCGTGGAACTTTTCCGTGGCGATTACCCCGTCGAGCAACTGACCGGAGCCGCCACGCCCGCGCACCTCGTCAGCATCGGCATCCTTGCCGCCGGTGCGCTTCTCTGGTGGCGCCTGCCGCGTCGCGTCGCCGCCAAGTAACCCAATGCCCGCCTTCCCCGAGGCTCCTTCCGTCTGCGTCGTCGGTCCGACGGCGTGCGGGAAATCCGCCGTCGCCCTCGAGCTCGCCGAGCGTCTGCGTGGCGAGATCATTTCGGTCGATTCAATGCAGGTCTATCGCGGCCTCGACATCGGCACGGCCAAACCGTCCGCCGCCGAACTGGCCCGCGTGCCCCACCATCTCATCGACGTCGCGGATCTCTCCGAATCCTTCGATGCGGCGCGCTTCATCGGACTCGCCAAAGCGGTGGAAGCGGGCATCCGCGAACGCGGACGTCTCCCGATCTTCTGCGGAGGAACCGGCCTCTACTTCAACTCGTGGTTCAACGGCCTCGGCGCCGCGCCCTCCGGCGATCCCGTGATCCGCGCCCAACTCGAAGCTGCGCCGTTGAGTGAACTTCTGGTCGAACTCGAAGCCAAAGACCCCGCGACGTTCGCCGTCATCGACCGGCGCAATCCCCGCCGCGTCGTCCGCGCGCTCGAAGTCATCCGGCTGACCGGAAAACCCTTCAGCGAGCAGCGTGCGGCATGGAACGAAGAAAAGGCCCAACGCCAGGCCGCCTTTCCGCCAATCTTCGGCCTGCGTCGTTCACCGGACGATCTCCGCCGGCGCATCGACCGCCGGGTCGACGCCATGTTCGCCGAAGGCCTCGTGGCCGAGACCCGCGGGCTGCTGGGAAATCGGTTGGAAGGAAACCGCACCGCGCTCCAGGCCCTCGGCTACCGGCAAGTGGCCGACCACCTACGCGGCGAGCTCGGACTCCGGCAGACAATCGAACTCGTGAAGCTCAAGACGTGGCAATTCGCGCGCCGGCAGATGACGTGGTTCCGCAACCAGCTTCCCGTCCAGTGGCTCGACATCGCGCCGGACGAAAACGCCGGACGCATCGCCGAACGGATCATTGCCGGGGCGTGATTTTGGAGTGCTTCTTAGGACCCTAAAGGACATCCGGGTCACACCTTGTCGCCGATCTCTTCCCCGTTGAGCACTTTCTTGTAGGTGGCCAGCGCGAGGAGCGGCCAAGCGTTCCGATACATGTCGTATTTCAGGTAGAACACCTTCGGAAATCCAGTGCCCGTCACTTCGTCCTCGGTCCAGGAACCGTCGGTGTTCTGGGTGCGGACGAGGTATTCGATTCCGCGGCGAATGCTCTCGCGATTGGCATCGCCGAAGGCGAGCAGGCCCATGACGGCCCACGCGGTTTGCGAGGCGGTGCTCGGCCCCCGGCCCTTGAAGACAGGATCATCGTAGGTGTTGCAGCGTTCGCCCCAGCCGCCGTCGTCGTGCTGCACGCTCTCCAGCCAGTCGAGGCCTTTGACCAGCCACGGCTCGGTCATGTCGATCCCGAGCGCGGCCATGCCGCGGCAGACCTGCCACGTGCCGTAGATGTAGTTCACGCCCCAGCGGCCATACCAAGAACCGTCCGCCTCCTGCTGCCGTTTCACGTAGTCGAGCGCGTCGACAATCTGCGGATGCTTCAGGTCCCAACCATCGTAGCCGAGGAGTTCGAGGATGCGCGCGGTGATGTCGGCGCATTCGGGATCGAGCATGGCGTTGTGGTCGGCGAAGGGAACCTTCTCGAGGATGCCCTTCGTGCAGTCCTTGTCGAAGGCCGCCCACCCGCCGTCCTTGCACTGGAAAGCCATCATCCAATTCAGGCCGCGCCTGATGGAGTCGTCGCGCTTCTTGCGGTCGGCCAAGGCCACCTTTCGCAGGGCGAGGAGGACCATGGCGGTGTCGTCGACGTCGGGGTTCCACTCGTTCTTGAACTCGAAGACCCAGCCGGACGGCTCGACCTTGGCGGGGTTCTTGTGGACCCAGTCGCCCTTGAAGCGGATCTCGCGGTCGATGAGCCAGTCGGCGGCCTTCTGCATCTGCGAATGGTCGGCGGCAACGCCGGATTCGCGAAGGCAGATGGTGACGATGGCGGTGTCCCAGACTGGCGAGAAACAAGGTTCGCAACGGACGCTGTCGTCGGTCTCGTGCTGGAGCTTCTTGATCTCGTGCCAGGCGCGTTTGACCTGCGGATGGTCGTCCGCGTAGCCCAGCGCCTTGAGGGCGATGAGGGCGTTGAGCATGGCCGGGAAAATGGCGGCAAGGCCGTCGCTGTTCTCGAAGCGTTCGAGAATCCACTCCTCACACTTCTTCAAGGCGCGGCGGCGGAAGGGATGGATGCCGCCGCGGACGAACAGCTCGGCGAACTTGTGCAGCCCGTCGAGCGAGAGGAAGAGGTTCCGCCAGGTGAATGTCTGAGGATCGCGCGGGAGCGCCAGATCACGCTCGTGGTAGCCCTCGGGATACAGCTCGTTCAGGTCGACGGCGACGGCGCGGGTGGGCCGGAAATGGTTGATGATGGCGAGCGGCACGATCATCGCGCGCGACCAGTTGCTCATGTCCCAGAAGTTCACGTGGAACCACTTTCCGATCATCATGACCTCACACGGGATCGTCGGCAGCCACTTCCACGGGAAGAGGCCGATGAGCGCAAGATAGAGCTTCGAGAACGTGTTCATCCGCGGCACGCCGCCGAGGCGCATCGCGACTTCGCGGGCCTTGAGCATTCGGGGATCGGTCAGGGACACGCCGGCGAGCTTGAGGGCGAGGTAGGCCTTGATCGTGGCGTTCACCTCGGCCGGACCGCCGAAGTAGATGTTCCAGCCGCCGTCCGGAAGCTGCTTTTCGAAGATGTGATGGACCGCCTTTTTCTCCCACGTCTTATCCACGGAACGGTCCCAGTGGTGGTAGGCCACGAGATCGGCGATCAGCGTGACATCCACCATCAGCTCGCCGACCCAGTAGCCCTCGGGCTTTTGGACGTTGAGCAAATAGTTCTGCGACCGCTTGAGGGCGGTATCGAACTCGTTGAACGGATGGAGGACCGGAGCCGGGTCGATGGCTGGCGATTTCTGCACCCGATCCGCGTGGGACTGCTGGACCTGCATTGCGGCAGGAGGGTGCGAAATGGCGCGGAACGAGGCAAGGGCAACTTGGTTGATCGACTGGGTGGCAGGGACTGTCCGGCAGTTGGCCAGTTGGGCCGCCGCCGATAACAGCGGCACTGCCAATGCTATTCACCCGCAATGAAATGCCAGGCGGCAAAGGTTTCCCACCGAAACCAAAAAAACCAACGCATGTCGTCCGGCTGCCTGAAACCGGGTGGCCGGACGGCTGGCTTGCGAACCGCAGGGGTCAGGCTTCGGCCAACTTCAGTGCCAGCCGGATCGCATGGACCATGCTCGACGGATTGGCCACTCCCTTGCCCGCGATGTCGTAGGCCGTGCCGTGATCGGGCGAAGTCCGGATGAACTTCAAGCCGAGTGTCCAGTTAACGCCGGTCTCGAAGCCAATCAGCTTCATTGGCCCCAAACCTTGGTCGTGATACATCGCCACCACGGCGTCGTATCCCCCGACAAACGCCTGGTGGAACAACGTGTCCGCGCTCATGGGCCCAACGACATCCAGGCCGTCGGCCAAGGCCCGTTCGACGGCGGGCCGTATGATCCGTATTTCCTCGTCGCCGATATGGCCTCCCTCGCCGGCGTGGGGATTGAGCCCGCAGACGCCGACCCTCGCGCGAGGCAGCTTCAGCAACCGGCAGGACTCGGCGGCTCGTTTGATCGTGTTGAGGACGTTGTCGACGGTAAGCGCGTTCGGCACGGAACGAAGGGGGATATGCATCGTCACGAGCGCGACACGGAGCCAACGCCTGCGATCATCGCAGCCGAGAAGCATCATGGCAGTGTCCTTCTGGCCGCATAGCTCCGAGAGCAGTTCTGTCTGGCCAGTGAAGCCGGGATGACCCGCTCGAAGGATCGCTTCCTTGTTAACCGGGGCCGTGACCAGCCCGAACAACTGGCCGCCGAGGCATTGGCGCGCACCTTCATAGACGAAGGCCAGCGACGCATCGGCCACGGCCGGGGAGCCCGTGGGAAGCGAGTCGGGCATGGCCGAACCAATGGGATCGATCACCAACAGGCGATCGTGGGGACCGCAGTTCACCGCGGCCACGAGATCGAGTTTGGTTCCAAGTTTCCGGTCAAGGGTGCGGAGAAATCCCAGCGGCCCGATCAACGCGAACCGCGTCTTCGGCTCCTTCAGCAACGCCGCGACGGCCTTGAGCGTGACCTCCGGACCGATCCCCGTGATGTCTCCGACTGTGATTCCGATCATGAACGTATCACTCCAGCTTGCCGGCATACTCCGCGAGGGTCACGGCCATGCCGTCGATGATCTCCCTCCCGGAGGGTTTGCCCGGACCGGCGGAGTAGTTGTTGAGGAGCAGCGAAAATGCAATCCGCTCCCCGCCGGCCGTCGTGACGTAACCGGAGAGGGACGCGACGTAGGATAGCGACCCGGTCTTGGCCGTGACATTGCGCTCGCCGCCGGTCCCCTTGAAACGGCTGCGCAACGTGCCGTCGACCCCGCCGACCGGCAGCGAATCGATGAACGCCTTGGACTGCGGATGAGTCGCCATGTGCCGCAAAAGCGACACGACCGCGTCCGGGGTGACCAACGCCGTGCGCGAAAGGCCTGAGCCCTCCTCGAGATGCATGTCCGAAGCTTTCACTCCGGCGGTGGTCAGAAAGGCCTTCAAGTCTCGAACTCCCAAAGTTTCCGTCGTCACCATCGGCGAATCCTCCCGCTGAATCTTCCGCCCAGCCTGCAGCAGGAGCAGCTGCGCGTAGAGGTTCTGCGAAGGCTTCATCATCCCCTTCACGAGTTCGCCCATGGGCATGGAGGTCGTGAAGGCGATCTCCTTCCAGTTCGGGTTCAGCGGCGCGACGTCGCGGTCGAGGCTTCCCATGGAACGAGGATGTTGATCGACGATGATCCCCCGCGCGGCGAGGGCCGCCTTGAGCTGCGTGACGAAGAACAGGACCGGGTTGGAGAGTGTGGCGGCGTCGCTTGTGGAAACGCCCACCGGCAACGAGCCGTGGACGTAGACGATGTTCTGGCCCAGTGGCCGATAGAGTTCGATGGCGCTCCGCCCGGCTTTTGCCACGGTGACGGCGCGATTGCTGAAGGAGAGATAGGACGTCTCGGGCTTGAGCGCGAGCTGGACGGGAGCGCCCGGCTTGGCGCCGCCTTTCGCCACGATGTCGATGACGTTGTCCTGAAGCGTGAGAGCGGAGACCTCGGCGCCGTAGTAGGATTGCAGGTCGTCGGTGGTCCACGAACTGCCGTAGGGCGGCGTGCGGAAGAAGCTGTCATCGCCGATCAACGCCCCCGTGATCCGCTTCACTCCGGCCTTGGCGAAAGCATCCACCATCGGGGCGAGCGCCTTGGAGTAGTCGCCGTTGTTGAAACGGGACGACATCGAAAAATCGCCCCGGCCGTAGACGACGACGTCTCCTGCGACCACGCCGGTCGCATCAGGCAATGCGGGAGCAAAGACGGAGGTGCGGATGCGGAAATCCGCACCGAAGCGGTCCAAGGCCAACGCCCCGGTGAAGAGCTTGTTGTTCGACGCCGGCTTGCGGAGCGCGGACGGCTCGCGTTCAAAGATCGTCCGGCCCGAATCGAGCGCCACGATCTTCACCCCCAGCGCGGCCTGCCGGAGATGCGGCTGTGTCGCCTGCGACCCGAGTTTGGCGATAAGTTCGGGCAAAGTCCGCAGCGGGGCATTGGTCGTGGCGGCGATGGCGCCGGCAGTCGAGAGCCAGCCCGCGACGACGAGGACTACCAGGCGCGTCGCGCTGCGATGACTTGTTGCGATGAGGGCGGAATTCCATGCCATGGCCCCGGGATGTTCCTTCACACAACAGGCTTTGCAACCCCGCACGAGGTTGCCGATTCTTCGTCCGTGGAAATGCCGCGAATCGAACCCCCCGACGCCCACCGTCTGAACGCCGCCATCGGCTGGGCGGAGCTGGGCCTCCATCACGACGCCCATTCGGAGCTGGATCGGCTTCCGCGGGCGCTGTTGGGCCATCCGCAGGTGCTGGACGTGCGCTGGAAAGTCCATGCCTTGGCAAAGGACTGGGAGTCGGCGCTCGTCGCATCCCGGGCCCAGGTCCACGTTGCTCCGGACGAGGTGGGCGGATGGCTCAACCAGTCCTACACCCTGCACGAAATGAAACGGACCGGAGAGGCCTTCGATGCACTTTCCGCCGTGGCCGCGGAGTTTCCCGAGGAAGGCACCATCCCCTACAACCTTGCCTGCTACACCTGCCAGCTGGGCCGGCTCGACGAAGCGCGTTTCTGGATAAACGAAGCGCGGCGCCTCATCGGCAAGGATGCGCTGCGAAAGATGGCGAAGGACGATCCGGATCTGAAGCCGCTGCGGTCCGAGCTCTAGTCCGCCGCCGCCAGGTCACTCTTTCGGCAGGAAGAACCCGCGCTGCTTCCCGGAGATCGGCAGGCTGAGGCGTTCGAGGACTTTCAGCATGTCCTCCCAGACCTTCCGTTTCTCGCTCAGCGCCTGGTTGCGCAGCAGAAAGGCGGGATGATAGGTGGGCATGACCGGGATTCCCCGGAACGTCTGCCAGCTTCCACGCAGCTTCATGATGCCCGTGAAGTTTCCGAGCAAGCCCTCCACCGCCGTGCCGCCGAGCGCCACGATGACCTTGGGTTTGATCAGCTCGATCTGCGCGAGGACGTAGGGCGAACAGGTCTTCATCTCGTCCAACGTCGGTTTGCGGTTGCCGGCCGTTTCGCCCGGGGTATCCGGCCGGCACTTCACCATGTTCGCGATGTAGACCGTCTGCCGACTGAGTCCCATCGTCTCGATGATCTTCGTCAGGAGCTGCCCCGCCTTCCCAACGAACGGTTCGCCCTGTGCATCTTCATCGGCTCCGGGCGCTTCGCCGACGAACATGATCCGGGCGCGGATGTCACCCACGCCGAAGACGACGGATTTCCGCGCGGCGGCGAGGTTCGGGCAACGGGTGCAGGCCAGAGCCTTCTCGCGCAGTTGAGCCATCGCCTCGTCGAGCGACTCGGGCACAACTCCGAGGATGGACGTCGCCGCGGAAACGCCTGACGATGCCATCGGAGCGGACGCAGGAGCGGCGGCGGGACGCGGTTTCGCCGATTCGGAACGGACTTCATTCCGGGGGCTGGCCGAAGCGACTGCTGGCTTCGCCGGCTGCGCGGCAGGAGCCGTCGAGACCGGGCCTGACAGGCTGGCGAGCGTGTCGGCCTCGACGCGGACGAAGCTCGAACCGCGTGCCTTGAGCGACTCAAGGTGATGGAGTGTGCTGTCGAGAAGCTGACGATAGGCGTCGGTCACCAGGGGAGCTTAGGAGCCGGTTTCTTCGCAGGCAATCATGCGGCTAGGATGAGGCGTTTTGAACCGCCTGAAGCCGCTTCTCAGAAATGACTGACGCAAATTGGGCAGATTGTTTCCCGGCCGTCATCTTTTCGACGCGGGAGCCCGCCAATCTCTATGGCATAGGGACTGCGACCATTGATTAAGACGCGCGAGCGTCGTCCGCAATCCCAAGAACCTTGAGGCCGGGTAGGAACCAAAAACTACCTGCACAAAATCTGGGTCCGCCGCTCAAAACTACTTAAACGAGCCTGCCCGGTCTTTCGGTTCTTGGGATTGTCCCTTCAGCTTCCGAGCCGCGCGAGCGAGGTCCTCAGCTTCTTCACCACTTCGGCCTGACGTTCCTTCGTCTCCAGTTTCCGGCCGTCGCGTTCCGTGACGTAGAAGCTGTCGATCGCCGCACCCTTCTCCGTGCAGATCTTCGCGAGAGTGATGTCGAGATCGAGGGCGTTAAGAGTCTGGCTGATAAAATAGAGCAGCCGGATCCGGTCCTCGGTCTCGATGTCGATGATGGTCTTGGTCTCGGAGGTGTGGTTGTCGAAGCGGATGACCGTCGCCATTTTTTCCAGCGCCTGCTTGCGGAAGGGCGAGCGCGGGAGCTTCTGCTTCATGATGATCTCGTGCAGGTCGACGTCCTCGCTGTTCAGCGTCTTCGTGATCAGCTCCTCAAAGCGTTCACGTTCCTCTTTCTTGGCCAGCACTCCAGCCTTGGCATCGGTGACAAAGAACTCGTCCAGCACGATGCCGTCGGTCCGGGAGAAGATCTCCGCACCAAGGATGTTCAGACCCGAGGCGGTCAGGGCGCCGCAGATCTTGCTGAAGAGCCCGGCGCGGTCCCAGGTGCAGATCTGCATCGTGGTGAAACCGCGGTCCGGTTCGTTTCTCCACGCGACCACGGGCGACAGGGCCTGGTCCACCTCGTCGAGCTGGTGGTGCATGAACCTGTGCACGAGCCCGAGGTGGGAGGCGATCTCCTGAGGCGACTGGATGACGTAGTAGTAGCGCGGGAGGTTGCGGAAATGCGCCTCCAGCTCGTCTTCCTGGAACGTGCGCGGCACCAGGGAACGCACCTCGTTCTGGAGCATCTCGCGCTGGCGGGCTTCGGCCCGGATGAAGTCGGTTCCCTCAACCAGCATCTGGTGGGTGCGGCGGTAAAGCGTCCAGAGGAGCGAGTCCTTGAAGCTGCTCCAAAGCTGGTCGCTCGTTCCCATCGAGTCGGCGAAGGTGTGGAGCGTGAGCATCTCCAGGTTGTCCGCGTTCTGCACCTGGTCGGCCACGTGGCGGATCACCGTTTGGTCCTCGAGGTCGCGCCGCTGGGAGACCTGCACGAGCAGCAGGTGCTGCTCTATGAGGAGCCTGAGGCGATGCGTGGTTTCGCCGTCGAGGCCGAGCCGCCGGCCGACCTTGATGGCGAGTTCGCCGCCGACCATCTCGTGTTTCCCGGTGTGGTAGGCCTTGCCGGAATCGTGCAGGAGCAGCGCGAGGTAGAGGATCCAGGGCTTCTCCACGAGGTTGAGGATCTCGGTGTAGTTCTTGTAGGGCGCGTCCTTCGCCTCCCACACCTGGTCGAGTTTCTGCAGACAGACGAGCGTGTGTTCGTCCGCCGCATACTGGTGGTAGAACTCGTGCTGGACGAGGCAGGTGAGCTTGCCGAACTCGGGCAGGAATTTTCCGATGAATCCCACCTCGTGCATCATGCGGAGGACGGGTGCGACGTTGCCCCGCTGGTTGAGGATCTCCAGGAACGTGTCGCGCACGCCCTGATCGGCGAGAAAACTCCGCTCCACCAACGACAACGAATTCCGGATGAGCTGGGCAAGCTCGGCACTCGGCCGGAGACCACGCTGTTGGGCGTGGAGAAACGCCCGCATCATGCGGCGGGGCTGGTCGATGAAGATGCGGTTGGAGCCTGCGTGGATCTCGCCGTCGAGGAACTTGAAGCCGTCGACCAGCTGCTCCCGCTGCAACCGTCGGCGTTGGTCGAGCAGGCTCCGGAACTTCGGCAGAAGGCCCTTGGCGGGATTCAGGGCGAGGCGCTGTTCCAGCCCGCGCGTGATGTGGTCGATCGACCGCACCGCGAGATAGTAGTCGCGCATGAACGCCTCCAGGCGGCGGTTCGGCGAACGGTCGGCGTATCCCAGCCCCAGGGCGACGGCCGGTTGCAGCTGGCGCACGAGGACGTCGCTGGATTTGGCGGCCTGGTAGTGGAGTTCATTGCGGGTGCGCAGGAGAAAATCGTAGGCGGCGGCGAGCTGCTTGCGCTCGAGCTCGCTGACCATCTCCTTCTTTTCCAGGTCCTCCAGCGACCGTGTCCTGTGCCGGAAGAAAGTCATCCAGACGAGGTTCTGGTAGTCGCGCAGGCCGCCGCAGCCGTTCTTGATGTTCGGCTCCTGCATGAAGGGGAAGTTGCCGTGCTTGGCCCGCCGGGTAGCCTGGTCCTCGAGACGCATCTGGCTGTATTCCGCCTCATAGCCCTCGACGCATTTCGCGACGGTCTGCTTCTGGAATTCCTTGAAGAGCTTTTCGTTTCCGAACACCAGCCGCGACTCGATCAACGACGTCTTCGATTGCATGTCCTTGTTCGCCACCTCGACCGCGTCCGCCACGGAACGCACGCTGTGGCCGACCTTCATGCCGATGTCCCAGAGCGTGTAGAGCAGGCCGTCCACCACGGCGGTCATCTCCGGGGCCGGCTGCCCCTTCTTCACGAGAGAGCCGTCGTGGAGGAACATAATGTCGATGTCGCTGAAGGGATTCAGCTCGGCGCGGCCGTATCCGCCGATGGCCACCAGGGTGAAGCCCGGGACCTTGCGTCCAGGGATCTCGGGACTCGAAGCGAGGACGCCGTTCAGGATGTGGCGGATCAGCTCGTCGACGAGGGTCGCCCGGGCGTTGCAGACGACGCGGCCGTCCGCGCCGGCCCGGTGGACAATTTTTAGGCGCGCGGTCTCCACCTTCAGGAAGTTCCTGTAGCGGGGCAGTTCCTGAAACGGCAGTCGACCGGGCGGAAGCATCAGCCTTTCGGCGGCGCTGGCCCGTATTTTTTCCAACAACGTCGGCATCCGGAGGCGGACGCTAGTCGAGCGCCTCGGTGCGCGGCAATGATTGGCTTGCCGGAAGTCTTCAGGCGTTGAACTGCAGATCGTGCAGACGGCGGTAGGCGCCGTTGAGCGCGAGCAGTTCGGCATGTTTCCCGGATTCCACGATCCGCCCCTCGTCCATGACTACGATGAGGTCGGCGTTCACGATGGTAGACAGACGGTGGGCGATGCAGAGCGTGGTCCGCCCGCGCATCAGGACTTCAAGCGCGGCCTGGAAGGCGCGTTCGGACTCCGTGTCGAGCGCGCTCGTGGCCTCGTCGAGGATGAGGATCGGGGCGTTTCGCAGGATGGCCCGGGCGATGGCAACCCGCTGACGTTGGCCGCCCGAAAGCTGGGAACCGCGTTCACCCACGGACGTGTCATAGCCTTCCGGCTTCTCCATGATGAAGTCGTGGGCGAAGGCTGCCATGGCCGCTGCTTCGATGTCTTCGCGAGTCGCACCCGGCCGGCCCAGGGCGATGTTCCCGGCGATCGTATCGTTGAAGAGCACGATGTCCTGGCTCACCACGGCGATCTGTTCACGGAGCGATTTCGTGGAAACGTCTCGCAGATCGACTCCGCCAATGGTGATAGCACCCTGCTGCGGATCGTAGAAGCGCAGCAGCAGGCTGCTCACGGTCGTCTTGCCGGAACCGCTCTTGCCGACGAGCGCGATCTTCTGCCCGGGCTGGATCGTCAGGTCGAAGTCGATCAACGCGGGCTTCGATGGGTAGCTGAACGAGAGCTTCTCGAAACGGATCTCGGCGCCGGCGGCCTTGAGCGCCTTCGGCGATGCCGGCTCCGGCAAGTCTTCGCCCAGCGCCATCAGTTCGAAGACGCGTTCACTGGACGCGCGTGCCTGTTCGAGCTGGCCCGGCAGGCGGCTCAGTTCCTTGATCGGCTTGTAGAGGGAGACGATGGCGAGGACGAACTGGAGGAAATCCCCCGGGGTCTTCTTGTCAACCAGCGCGACATAGATGAGCACAAGGGACACGCCGACCGCCCCCATGATCTCCACGAGCGATCCCGGAACTTCCAGCGAACGCACGATGCGCATGTAGTGGCTGATGAACCGTCCCGTCGACGCCTTGAACCGCGCCAGCATCGTGTCCTCCAGGTTGTTGGCCTTCACCATGCGGTGGCCGGAGAACGTCTCCTGCATCAGCTCGGTCAGCTCGGCGAAATTCTCCTGCAGCTTCTTCGTCGATTTGCGGACCTTGCGTCCGTAGATCGCGACGGGCGCGACGCAGAGCGGGAGCACGACGAGCGAGATCAGCGTGAGCTTCGGCTGTTTGGCAAGCAGGACGCCGACCAGCGCGATGACGGTGGCCGGGCCGACGACAATGACCGGCAGGATTCCTGTAATCGCCTTCGTCAACGAGTAGGTGTCGTTGCTGATGCGCGAGATCAGTTCGCCCGTGTTCGTCGAGTGGTAGAAGCCGACGGAGAGCCGCTGGAGCTTGTCGAAGAGCCGCACGCGGATGTCGCACACCGAGCGGATCGCCACCCATTGCAGCAGGTAGAAATTCAGATAGGCCGAGACTACCTGGATGAACATCAAGGCCGGAATCACGAGGATCATCAGGACTTTGCTGGCGTCACTGGAAGGCGATGGAGCCGATTTCAGCAATGCGACCGCCCATTCGGCCGCGCCACGCAGGAACTCCGGCATAAGGGACGTCTTCGCAATCGCGTTCGTCTCCTCGCCGGCCGCGAAGACGACGTCCATCACCTCCTTGACCCAGATCATCAACGCGGCTGAAGCCAGCGCCACACAGAGCCCGAAAAACAACCCGAGGATCAGCCGTCCTCGGTAGGGCCGGGTGAACGACAGGAGAGTTTTGAGGAATGCGGCCATGCTGCGATGAAACCGTGCGCCAGACACTTCCACCCCGGCCAGCAATTTCGCGTTTGTGGATGTGCCTACGACCCGCGGTGGCGTCGGTGAAGTCCCGGTCGGTCCACAAATCCCCGGCTCAGCCTTCGTCGCGTCCAACGGGCAACGTGATGATGAAGCGCGTGCCTTCTCCGGGGTTCGACTCGATCCGGACTTTGCCCCGGTGCGTTTCGATCACGCGTCCCACGATGGCCAGTCCGAGGCCGTTCCCTTTCGATTTCGTCGTCTGCAGGAGCGAGGTGAAAGCGTGCTGCTGCTGCAGCTCGGTCATGCCTTCCCCGGTGTCGCTGAACTCGATGACGACGCAACGTGCGTCACCGGCGGATTCTTCCTGGATCCGGGAAGTGATCCGAAGCAGACCTCCGTCGGGCATCGCCTCGACCGCGTTGAGGGTCAGGTTGAGGAATGCCTGTTCCAACTGCGCGGCGTCCGCTTCGACAAGCGGAAGACCGGGATCGAGCTGGCGCTCGAGCTTGATGCCGTGGTTTCGCAGTTTGTGCCTGGTGAGCAGTCCGAGATCCTCGATCAGCTCGTTGAGATTGACCGTCTCCAGCTTCGGCTCGGAGTTGCGCGCGAAGTCGAGGATCTGCTCCACGATGCGGTTCAACAGGTCCATCTTCTGGCCCATGATCTCCACGTCGCGGCTCCGCGGATCGCTGGCGGGGAACCGCAGGTCGAGCGAATGGAAGAGCATCTTCATCACCGTGAGAGGATTCCGGATCTCGTGCGCGACTTCCGCCGCCAGCAGGCCGAGCGCGGATAGCTTTTCGTTCTGCCGCAGCTGCTCCTCCACATCGACGATGCGCTCGTAGAGCCGCGCCTTCTCGATGGCGATGGCGGAAAGCTCGGCCATCGCGCTGAGAATGCGGATCTCCTCGTTGGAAAAGCTGTGGGACTTGTCGGTGTAGACACTGAGCGTGCCGATCGCTTCACCGCCGAAGATCAGCGGAACACTGAGCAGCGAAACGAGGCCCTCCTCGCGCGCGATGTCGACGTTCTGGTAGCGCCCGGAGACCTGCACGTTCTCCACTTGGAGCGGTTTTTTCCGGCGGACAACGATCCCCAGCATGCTGTCCGACGTGCTGAGCCGGGGCTTGTTCACATAGCTTTCACCGGCTCCGTGATGTGCCCGGAGATCCAGCCATTCGCCGCTTCCGTCGAGCATCATCAGCGAACACATGCTCGCGTCGACAAGCTGCGCCGCCTCGCGGGTCACAACACTCAGCGCCTCGTCGAGGCTCAGCGTGGAATTGATCGTGCGGCTGACGCTGACCAACGTCTCGAAAAGCCGGGCCTTCAGACGGAGCTGTTCATAGAGCCAGGTGTTCTCGATGACGCGCGTGACCTGGAGCGCGAGGATCTCCAGCAACTCCTGATCGGCGGCGCTGAAGGCGTCAGCACGGTCGGAGTCGACGTTGATCACGCCGCGGATGGAACCGCGGAGCTCGAGCGGGATGGCGAGTTCCGACCTGACACCGGGCCGGAGCATCACGTAACGGCGATCCGAAGCGACGTCGCCGACGCGGGCCGGTTTGCCGGTGCGGGCAACCCAACCGGTGATGCCTTCACCGACTTTGAGCCGGAATTCCGAAGCATCACCCGGCAACCCGGAGGACGCCTGGATCTCGAGGAATCCAGTCGTGGGATTCACCAAGGCGATCGAGCCGCTGCCCGCGCGCACGATGCGGACGGTCTCGTCGACGATCGACTGCAGCGCCTCCTGGGGTTCCAGGGTCGCGTGGATGATCTCGCTGACACGATACAGCTGTGTCAGCCGCTCATGCCGCTCGTGGAGGTCCCGGAGTTCGTCGCTCACGCCGGCAGCTTGGGAACCGTGTGGCCCGCTGCCAAGCGCCGAGCCGGGTTGTCCGCACCAAAGTAGAAAAACAAAAAAAGCCGGGCAGCGATGCCCGGCTTGTTCTAATTGAAATCGAACCGCTCAGCCCTTCTTCAACCAACCGGGCACGACCTCGTTGCTCCAGATGTCGGCGATTTTCTGGCGCTTGCGGACCACGTCGGCCTTCTTGCCGTGGACCAGCACCTCGGTCGGCAGGCTGCGGGTGTTGTAGTTCGAGCCCATGACGGAGCCGTAGGCACCGGCGCTGAGGAGCGCGAGGGTGTCGCCTTCTCCGACCTTCTGGAGCGGACGATCTTTGCAGAAGTAGTCGCCGGATTCGCAGATCGGGCCCACGACATCGGACGAGATGATAGCGGCCTTGGCGTCGCGCTTGAGCGGGACGATCTCGTGGTAGCTGTCGTAGAAGGCCGGGCGGATGAGGTCGTTCATCGCGGCGTCCACGATGACGAAATTCTTCCTGCCCGTTCTCTTGACGTATTCGACGCGGGTGACGAGCGCGCCGGCATTGCCAACGAGGAAGCGGCCCGGTTCCAGCAGGATCCTCAGGCAAAGCGGTTGGAGCAGCGGCACGAGCGTGGCGGCGTAGGTCGCGGGCGTGAGGATCTTCTTTCCCTCCGGAGTGTTCCACCAAGCGGGATCGGCGCTGGCTAGGGCGGGATTGTAGACGATGCCGATGCCACCTCCGATGCTGAAGAACTCGAAGCCGTAACGGGCGGAAAGTTTCTGGACGAGCGGCACAACTTTTTTAACCGCCGCCTCGAAGGGCTTCACGGAGGTGAGCTGGGAGCCGATGTGCATCTGGAGGCCGCGCAGCTTGATGTTCTTCAACTTGGAGGCGCGGGCATAGACGCCCTCGATCTCCTCGAAGGCGATGCCGAACTTGTTCTCATAGGTGCCGGTCGTGATCTTGGCGTGCGTGCCGGCGTCGATGTTCGGGTTCACGCGCAAGGCGATGGGCGCGACCTTCTTGAGCTTGGCCGCGACGCGGTTGATGCGCTGGAGCTCGGGTTCGGACTCCACGTTGAAGCTGTAGATGCCTTTCTTGAGGGCGAAGGCGATTTCTTCCTCGGTTTTGCCCACGCCCGCGAAGACGCACTTCTTCGGATCGCCACCGGCGGCGATGACGCGCTGGAGTTCGCCGGCGCTGACGGTGTCGAAGCCGCCGCCAAGATTGGCGAAGAGGCGGATGACGGCCGCGTTCGAATTGGCCTTCATCGCGTAGCAGACGAGGTGGTCGAGCGGCGCGAGGGCGGAATCGAGCTTGGAGAAATGGTCTGTGAGAGTGGCCGCCGAATAGACGTAGAGCGGCGATCCGTGCGCTTTCACGAGCGCTTCGATCGACGTGCCTTCGCAGAACATTTTGTCACCGACATAACGGAAGCTATGCATGGCCGGGGAGTAAAGGGGGCTCGGCAACGAGTTCCAAGTTTCAAGTTCAGGACCCGATCACCGGAAACAAAAAACCCGCCGGAGTTGATCCGGCGGGTTGATGAAATCAGACGGCGCTTAATCGGCGAGGATCTTGGCGCGCTGGGTGTGATACTCGCGCGGGGTGACCTCGTCGTTGAGGTAACGGCGGGTGAGCTCGGCCAGCTTGCCTTCCTTGGTGGTCGGCGCCATCGCCGGGATCGGAGCGGGGGTCGCCTTGGCGACCGCGGCTGTAGGTTTCGGCGCCGGGGGTTTCGGAGCGGAAACCATCGCCGGCGCGGGCATGGCGGACTGTTTCGTGCGGAGAACTGCAAGGGCCTGCTGCTGGGCGGCGGTGTCGGAAGCCGGGACGTAAGCGGGGTTGGCCACCGGGGCGGAGACGACCGCGGGCGCAGGCTTTCTCATCTCGACCGGCTTGGCTGCGGGAGCCGGGGCGGGCTGGGCCATTGGCTTCGGAGCGGAGACCATGGCCGGGGCCGGCTTGGCGGCCTGCTTGGCGCGGAGAACTTCAAGGGCCTGCTGCTGGGCGGAGGTGTCGGAAGGCGGGACGTAAGCGGGGTTGGCCACCGGGGCGGAGACGACCACGGGAGCGGGCTTTTTCATCTCGACCGGCTTGGCTGCGGGAGCCGCGGCCGGTTTTGGGGCCGGCTGTGCCATGGGCTTGGGGGTGCTAACCACGACCGGCGCCGGCTTGGCGGCCTGCTTGGCGCGGAGAACCTCAAGGGCCTGCTGCTGGGCGGCGGTGTCGGAAGGCGGGACGTAAGCGGGGTTGGCCACCGGGGCGGAGACGACCACGGGAGCGGGCTTTTTCATCTCGACCGGCTTGGCTGCGGGCGCCGGGGCCGGAGCTGGCTTCGCAGCAGGAGTGGTGGAGCGGGGGCTTTGGATGCGCCGGAGGGCCTCGATGGCCTGCTTCTGGGCGTCGGAATCTTCGGCCCGAACAGTCATTGGCGCGGCAGGCAATGCCAGCAATGCGGAAGCGAGCAGGGGTTTCAGGAGCTTCATTCGCGGAGGTTCTAATGGAATCCCCAAGACCGCGCAACCCTCATTCAGCTCGAGGCGGAAGCCTTGGGCGGAATCCATCCGGATTGCCGTTCTGTTGCGCACACGGGCACACGATTGTTGCCACTCCCGGCGGGCGCTGCATTATCGAAAAGAACGCGGTCCACTGAAAACCCCATGAAAACAAAGGTTCATTTCTCAGCATCCTTTCGTTTGGCCACGCTGCTGTTTTCTTGCCTGCTGGCGCCGCTGGCGGACTCGGCCACGTTCAGCGTCTCGCCATCAACCACCAGCAACACTTACGCGGGACTGATCACTCTCCAGATCGGCGGGCTCACGAATGCCGAGCCGGTCGTGGTGCAGGAGTTCCTCGATGTGAACGGCAACGGGATCGTAGACCTTGGCGAACTGCTCATGGATACCTTTCCGATCAAAGACGGCGGGGCCAGTCTCATCGGCGGGCAAACCAATCTGAACGTGCCGTTCGACGGCAACGCCGCCGGGGGCGCAATCACCACGGCACTCCCGGGCCTCGCGCAGCGGATCGGCGCGGACTTCGTCGGCCGGCACATCTTCCGGGTGCTCAGCCCGTCGGACCGGTTTACGCCGGTCGACGCGTCCTTCCTTGTGACGAACACCGCTTTCTCGCAGTCCGTCACGGGCCAAGTCTTTCTCGCCGGAGCGCCTGCGGCGAACACCATCGTCATCGCGCGGGCGGAAGCGGATGGCCCCTATGCGGGCGGGACGATCACGGACGGCGCGGGCCGCTACTCGCTGAAACTGCCCACCAACACCTACACGCTGCTCGTCAGCCGGCCCAACTGCTTCTTCGACGCGGCCCTCGCGCCGCGCGTCGCCCTGGCCTCCGGGTTGACGGCGACGAACAACCTCTACCTGACGAACGGCACGGTGATGCTTTCCGGCAGCGCGCGTGACGCCACCAACAACGCCGCGTTGGGCGGCTTCTTCATGATCCTGTTTTCCGGGGATTACCTCGCCACCGCCTTCACCGCGAGCAACGGCACCTTCTCCGCCGCCGTCTCCCCGTCCTTCTGGAAGTTTGAAATCTTCGACGACCGCCCGGCCAGGCGCGGTTATGTCACCCCCCGGACATTGCCGGAGTTGGACACCACGACCGGCGCGGTGGCGAATGTCACGCTCCAGTTCCCCAGGGCGAACGCCATGTTCTACGGCCGCTTCACCAACAATCTTGGCGCGCCGTTTCCCGGCATCGAGTTCGATGCGGACGACGTGGGCGGCAACGGGCCGTCGATGTTCCAGGGCCAGGGCATCAGCGACGCCAACGGATACTACGCGGTGGGGGTGCTGGCTGGGACCAATTCCTGGTATTGCTCGCCGAACTCCATGGAAACCCCGCTGCTGGCCAATCACGTCATCAGCTCCCACCAAAGCGTCGTGCTCGCCGCCGGGCAGGCTTTCCTGCAAAACGTCACCGCGCTGCCCGCCACGGCCACCATTTCCGGCAAGGTCCGGGATAGCCTGGGCAACCCCGTCGCCGGCGTCGGGTTCGGCGGTGGCGCATTCATCGGCGGGGTCAACTACAGCACGGTCAACGTGCTCACCGACAACACTGGCAATTATAGCCTGGGTGTTGTTTCGGGCCAGTGGGGCGTCCAATTCACCACCAGCGACGACGACAGCCTGGCCAATCGGGGCCTCATGGACCTATTCGGGCAGTATCAGGTGACCATTCCTCCGGCCAACCCGATCCTGAATATCACGGTCTATCCGCTCGGTTCATCGGCCTTGCGCGCTCCGTCGAGATTGTCGCCCTCCCAGGTCAGCCTCGATGTGCTCGGGTCAATCGGCACGAACTATACCCTGCAAGTCTCCACCAACGTCGCTTCCACGAACTGGTCCACCGTGTCCTCGTTCCAGCTTCCGTCGAGCCCGTATACGATCAACGATTCCCAGGCCACCAACACGTCGCGCTTCTACCGGCTGTTGAAGAACTGACCGTCCGGCGAACCCGGTTCATGCGCCCCATCGACGCCGTTGATCGACTAATCAGCCCCCGCGTTGGGAGCACCAGCTGGATTGCTGCCTGACGAGCTGGGAGCGTTTCGGCTTTCGCGTGTTGGCCGGGATGTTTACTCCTGACGGCACCATGAACGCGACAAAGGCACAGATCTGGGACCGTTTCCAAAAGTTCTACCGCGAGTTCCCCGCCGCTGGCCTCGCCCTCGACATCAGCCGCGTCAACTTCCCGGAAGATTTCTTCGCCAAGTCCAAGCCCGCGATCACCAGGGCCTTCGCCGCCATGGCCGAGTTGGAGAAAGGTGCCATCGCCAATCCCGACGAGAAACGCATGGTCGGCCATTACTGGCTGCGTGACGCCTCACTAGCCCCGACGACGGAGATCGCCGCCGAGATCGAGGACACTCTGAGAGACATCGAGGCCTTCGCTTCGGCGGTGCATTCGACCCAAATGAAAGGCGCTACCGGTCCTTTCAAGAACGTCCTCGTCATCGGCATCGGCGGCTCCGCACTCGGGCCCCAGTTCGTGGCCAACGCCCTCGGCCATCCCAAGACGGACAAGATGGCCGTCTTCTTCTTCGACAACACCGACCCCGACGGCATCGACAGGACTCTCGCCCGCCTCGATGGCCAGCTTGGCGTGACCCTCGCGCTCGTCATCTCCAAGTCAGGCGGCACGCCCGAGACCCGCAACGGCATGCTCGAGGCCAAGACGGCCTACGAGAGGGCCGGTCTGGACTTCGGCAGACACGCCGTAGCCGTCACCGGCATGGGCAGCGCCCTGCACAAGACCGCCACTGCCGGGAACTGGCTGAAGAGCTTTCCCATGTGGGACTGGGTCGGCGGCCGCACGAGCGAACTTTCCGCCGTCGGACTTCTTCCAGCCGCGCTCCAGGGCCTCGACATCCGGGGAATGCTCGCTGGAGCCAAGGCCACCGACGCCGTCACCCGCGTGGCGGACGCGACCGTAAATCCAGCCGCACAGCTCGCGCTCTGCTGGCACTTCATCGGCGACGGAAAAGGCTCCAAGGACATGGTCGTCCTGCCCTACAAGGACCGTCTCGAACTTTTCGCCAAGTATCTCCAGCAGCTCGTCATGGAATCCCTCGGCAAGGAACTCGACCTCGCCGGGAACGTCGTGAACCAGGGAATCGCCGTCTATGGTAACAAGGGTTCGACCGACCAGCACGCCTACGTCCAGCAGCTGCGGGATGGCGTGAACAACTTCTTCGTCGTCTTCTTGGAAGTGCTGCGTGACCGCGCGGCCGCGAGCATCGAAGTGGAACCCGGCGTGACCTCGGGTGACTTCCTCAACGGCTTCCTTCTCGGCACCCGCGAGGCGCTCTACGAAAGCGGACGCCAGTCCATCACCATAACGGTGCCCGAAGTAAGCGCCTTCACCGTTGGCGCCCTCATCGCGTTGTTCGAACGCGCGGTCGGCCTCTACGCCTCGCTCGTCAACATCAACGCCTACCACCAGCCCGGCGTCGAAGCCGGCAAGAAGGCGGCCGGCGTCGTGCTCGCGTTGAAGCTGAAGACCGAGGCCCACCTGAAAGCCAACCCCGGCCAGAGTTTCACAGCCGCGCAGATCGCCTCCGCGCTAGGCAGTGCGGAGACGGAAACCATCTTCAAGACTCTCCAGCATCTCGCCGCCAATCCCCAGAGCCGCATCAAACGCTCCAGCGGCGGACCGGGCGAAGCGAGGTTCGGGGTCTGACGAAAACAATTCCGGGACTCCCCGATCCCGGTTTTCCGAGCAGCAGACTTTCCGAATGTCTTCGGCTAGGGCAGCGTCGAAACAAGTCTTCCCGAAATGTCACCGCGCTTTCCGAAATGCCTGAGGGACTTGCTGACCGCCTTCGCGGTTGGCCTCGCCGGCACTTCAGCGCAAGCCGCCAGCGCCGATGACGCCAGGCTGGCTTTCTTCGAGCAGCGCATCCGGCCTGTGCTGGTCGAGCACTGCTACGAATGCCACAGCGCTGAGAGCAAGAAACTGAAGGGCGGGCTGCGTCTCGACTCGAAGGCGGGTGCGTTGCGAGGCGGCGACACAAGGGCCGCGATCGTTCCCGGGGACGCCGGACGAAGCTTGCTCATCGAATCCCTCAGCTACACCAATCGCGACCTGCAAATGCCACCCAAGGCTCGTCTGCCCGAAGCGGTCCTCGCCGACCTGGCCAAGTGGGTGAACGACGGCGCCATCGACGCGCGCGACGGCGATCCGGGAACCAAGCCCGCCCCTTTCGCCGCCACGGGCCAGGTCCATTGGGCCTTTCAGCCGCTCCGCAACGGCGAACCACCGAAGAAGTCCTCGCTGTTCTCGCGCCGCGCTCATCCCATCGACCGGTTCATCAACGCCAAGCTGAAGGAAAAAGACCTGTCACCCGCCCCGATGGCGGACCGGCGAACGTTGATCCGGCGCGCGACCTACGACCTGACGGGCCTTCCACCGACGCCCGAGGAGATCGCCGCCTTCCTTGCAGACCCGGCGAAGGATGCCTTCGAGCGGATGATCGATCGTTTGTTGGCATCGCCGCGTTACGGCGAGCGCTGGGGTCGGTGGTGGCTGGATGTCGCGCGCTACGCCGACTCGAACGGTCAGGACGAGAACAAGGTCATGGCGAACGCCTGGCGGTATCGCGACTGGGTGATTCGCTCGTTCAACTCCAACCAGCCTTTCAACGCCTTCATCACCGAACAGCTCGCCGGTGATCTCCTCTCCACCAATGGGGTCAGCGAAGAGGCTGTCTTCGATCGCTGGACCGCCACGGGTCTCTTGGTGATGGGGCCGAAGATGCTGGCCGAGCAGGACAAGCCCAAACTCGTCATGGACCTTGTCGATGAACAGATCGACGTCGTGAGCCGGGCGTTTCTCGGGCTGACCGTTGGCTGCGCGCGCTGCCACGACCACAAGTTTGATCCGATCCCCGCGCGTGATTATTATGCATTGGCCGGCATTTTCCGGAGCACAAAGACGATGGAGAACCTGGCGTTTGTCTCGAAATTCAACGAGCGGCGGATCACCGGTGCGACCCAGCTTGCCGCCATCGAAGCCCACAAAAAGGTCGTCGCGGTGAAGAGCAACGAAGTGTGGCGGGCCATCGAAGGTGCGGACAAGGAGCTGCGATCCACCTGGCAAACCAACCTTGGGACTTATCTCGCTGCGGCATCTTCTCCAACGTCGTCGAACCCGTCTCCACTGCCGGCCAATCTGGTGACGCGTCTCCGCGAGTTGATGGCGCCCGATCCTTCTACCAACTCGGTGAGCAGAACCCTGCGGGGCCTCGCGTCCGATACGACGAAGATCGCCGTGTTCCTCGCCGGCGAGACGAAACGTTCCACCACAGCCAACGGACTAAGGCTGGCTCCGGGGAAAATCGGCGCAGCCTTTCAAGGCAATGGCCGCAACCATCTCGAGCTTCCGCATTCCGTCGAACTCGAACCGCCGCAGCTCACCGTCGAGGCATGGGTTC
Organism: Verrucomicrobiota bacterium; assembly: GCA_038203875.1. Classification (GTDB taxonomy): domain Bacteria; phylum Verrucomicrobiota; class Verrucomicrobiia; order Limisphaerales; family CANJSG01; genus CANJSG01. The sequence continues at coordinate 10,141 of JBBRDN010000026.1, read as the reverse complement.
GCGCCAACGCTTTTCCCAAGGAAGTAGACGAACGCCGCTGGATCGTGAGCAAAGGCGCCAATGAATGGGCCGAAGGGCACTACGCGCTGGTGCTCGATCGGAATCGGCCTGGCGCCTATCTGAACATCGGCGGCGGCAAGGAAAACGTGTTCGCGGTGTGGAACGCGGATAGGCCGCTCAAACCAAACCAATGGCACCACCTCGCCATGACCTACGACGGCGCGACCTTGCGCCTGTTCGTCGACGGCACGGCCGCTGGCGAAACGGAGATCAAACGGGCACGCGTCGCCGGCAAGGGTCCGCTGGTTCTGGGACGGCGGGCGGATGGCCATGTCAACTTCAAGGGATTGCTCGACGAGGTCTACGTCCATCGAACTGCGCTGACACCGGCCCAGTTGAAGAGCCATTTCGACAACGTAGGCAAGGTTGACGGAACGGATGTCGTGGCGCGATGGGAGTTCAATGACCTTTCCGAGGCCGACCGCGAATTGCTCGCCGTGGCGGAAACGCATGATGCGCTCTTCGCTCCCGGTGGCGTCTTGGCTCTGCCGAAGGATCCACGGCCCTACTATCCGGCGCCGACGCGCGACGCCATCGTCGCGCTGGAGGCCGCCCGCGACGCGGTGAAGACCAACGGCCCCGCGCCGGCGGCTTTCGCGCTCGCGGTCGATGAGGACAAGCCAGTGGATCTGCCGGTCCACATCCGTGGCAGCCATCTGAACCTGGCGAAGGAACCCGTCCCGCGCGGCTTTGTGCAGATCGCCTACAAGCCGGGATCCGCGCCCTTGCCGGCCAAGGGCAGTGGCCGTCTCGAACTCGCGCAGTGGCTGACCAATCCTGAAAATCCACTGACGGCGCGGGTCATCGTGAATCGCATCTGGCAGGCGCACTTCGGCGAGGGCCTCGTGCGTTCGCCCGACAACTTCGGCATTCGCGGTGAAACCCCGTCGCATCCGGAACTCCTCGACTGGCTCGCCCGAGAATTCATGCGATCCGGTTGGGATGTGAAACAACTCCACCGGTTAATTCTGACAAGCGCGACGTGGCGCCAGGTGGGAACTGGTGACAACCGCGGGAGCGCTTCCGGCTCAAAGAAAACGGACAAGGCACACCTGACCACCGCTGCTGTCGCCAAGGCATCGAAGGTGGATCCGGACAACAAGCTGCTCTGGCATTTCCCGCGACAACGCCTCGAAGCCGAGATGATTCGCGATGCCCTGCTCGCAGTCTCCGGCCGGATGGATACGACCGTCGGAGGTTCCCTGGTGTCGTGGAAGAACGACGAGTATACCCCGGCCGACACCGTGTCCGCTTCGTCGCGTCGTCGCTCCGTCTATCTTCCGGTGGTTCGCGACCGGGTGTTCGAAGTGTTCACCATCTTCGACTTTGCCAATCCCAGCGTCGGCACCTCGAAACGCATCCCGACGGTCGTGTCGCATCAGGCGCTGTTCTTCCTCAACAGCCCGCTGGTCAAGGAGTCCGCCAGCGCCTTTGCGAAAAATCTGGGAACCGCGGCTCCGGACAATTCCGCCACCCGCATCAAGCTGGCCTACGAACGCGCCTTCGGCCGTTTGCCGACGGAGGCCGAAGCTCAGCAGGCCGAAAGGTTCATCGCCTCGCTGCCGCGTAAGGAACCGAAAAAGAACGACGAAGCCGCTTGGACCGCGTGGTGCCAGATGCTCTTTGCCGCGAATGAATTCATCTATCGGGAGTAACGCCATGCCGCACGATTTGCCCACGCCCCTGTCCCGCCGCCAGATGTTGCGCCAGTGCTCTGCCGGGTTCGGCAACCTCGCGCTGCTCGGCCTGATGTCGTCAATCGAAGGCGCCACCGCCGCCGCGAACTTGAACCCGTTGGCCAACAAGCCGCCGATGTTTCCGGCGCGGGCCAAGCGGGTGATCTTCCTCTTCATGCACGGCGGCCCGTCGCACGTGGACACGTTCGACTACAAGCCGGCGCTCATTCGCGACTCGGGCAAACCGTTGCCCTTCGACAAACCGCGCATCCAGTTCGCGAAGACGTCGAACCTCTGGAAGTCGCCGTGGGAATTCCGGCCCTATGGCCAGTCGGGCGCGATGATCAGCGACCTGTTCCCGCTGGTGGGCGCCTGTGCCGACGACATCTGTTTCATCAAGTCCATCCATGGAACCAACGAGGCCCATGGCGGCGCGCTGCTGAAACTGCACACGGGTTCCGACACCTTCGTCCGGCCGAGCATGGGTTCGTGGATCTCCTACGGCCTGGGCACGGAAAACCAGAATCTCCCCAGCTTCATCACGATCAATCCCACGTTTGGGCACGGCGGCGTGGGAAACTGGTCCAGCGCTTTTCTTCCCGCAGTTCATCAGGGGACGCCCATAGGCGGCGGTGGGCCGGTGGAGAAGGCGACGATCAACTACCTTCACGACCCCAACGAAAACGCCTCGCTGCAACGCGCCCAACTGGACCTGCTCGGCGAGATGAACCGCCAGCACCTCGCCCACGCCGGAACCGATCCGGCCCTGGAGGCGCGCATCGAGTCGTTCGAACTCGCCTTCCGCATGCAGACCGAGGCGCCGGAGACGATGGACGTTTCACGCGAATCCGAGGCGACGAAGAAACTCTACGGTCTGGACGATCCGAAGACCGCGTCCTTCGCCCGGCAATGCCTGCTGGCCCGGCGCTTCAGCGAGCGCGGCGTCCGGTTTGTGCAGGTGACGCATCCCTATTGGGATTCGCACGGCGACCTGCCCAAGGAACACGGCCGTCTCGCCCACGAGGTCGATCGTCCCATCGCCGGATTGCTCCAGGATCTCAAGTCCCGCGGCCAGCTAAAGGACACGCTCGTCATCTGGGGCGGTGAATTTGGCCGCACTCCCACCATGCAAGGCTCCGATGGTCGCGACCATCATCCGCATGCGTTCACCATGTGGATGGCCGGAGGCGGAGTGAAGCCCGGCTTCAGCTACGGCGTGACCGACGACTACGGCTTCTACTGTGTCGATCAAAAGGTCCACGTCCACGACCTGCATGCCACGATCCTCGCGCTGATGGGCATCGACCACGAACGCCTGACCTATCGCCACACCGGCCGCGACTTCCGCCTGACCGATGTCCATGGACGGGTGGTGCGGGAAGTCTTCGCGTAGCGTCCTGCGGGAGTTCTTGGGAAGGCCGGGACAACGTCCTTGGCACCCGCCGACAGGATCGCACAGTCTCCCGGCACCCATCCATGCCATGTCCAGATTCTTCGCCAGCTTGCTAATCGCCGGCCTCGGTTACCTGCTCTCACCCTCCGGAGCGACTGCGGCGGCGCCTTTCCAGAGCAACGACACAATCCTGTCCCACGGCAACTCGATGGTTGAGCGGCTCGGCGAACACGGCGAACTGGAGGCGTTGGTCCAGCTCGCCTATCCCGATAAAAAACTGCGCTTCCGCAGCTTTGCCTGGACCGGTGACGAGGTTGGTTACCGTCTGCGCGCCGAGGGTTATGAGGCCCACATGAAGGAACTGCTCGCAAAGTGGCCGGCGAAAGTCGTGATCGCGGGCTTCGGCATGAACGAGGCGTTTGGCGGCGCGGCGGGGCTCGCGGACTTTCGCACGCAGCTCGGCGGATACCTTGACCAGATCGCCCGGCTGCATCGCGGCGCGAAGCTCGTCCTGCTTTCACCCACTGCGCTGGAGAAAGGCGGGCAGGCGCTGGATGTCGCGCAGCCCAACAGCGACGTGGCGGCCTATGCCAAGGCCATCAGCGACACGGCGAAGGCCTGCCGTGAGAAGTTCGCGGACTTGTTCGCGGCAAGCCTGGAAGCCTGTTCGAAAAGCGAAATCCGGCTTACCTCGAACGGCCTCCATCTCAACGAAGCCGGCAATCATGAGATGACCTGGACCATCGCCCGGGCATTGCTTGGCGACGCGGCTGTGGCCAAAAGAGATGCGGTCCGGGTGACGGAAGTGGAGTAGATTGGAAGCAACGCAGCCCTTAAACCCACCGCAAAAATGACGGCACGACCACTTAAAGCCTCTACCATGACAACGTTCCTGCGCTATTTCACAGTTTGGGTGCTCGCCTGCGCCGCACTCCACGCGGCCGATGCGCCGCTCCGGGTCAAACCCGTCTCCGCGGAACAGGCTGCGGAATACAAGCTCGACCCGAACTTCTTCAAGAAGGGCACCCTGGTTCAGGACATCCTGATCGCCACTTCAACAAACGTTTCAGATTTCGCCCACCTCGAAGCCGCCTACCAGTTCGACATGGTGATGAAGAGCATCCGCCCGGAAATCGCCCAGCGCATCCGGGACCGGAAAGTGTTGTGCGTTCTGGTGGGCCACAAGGAGCTGACCTCCGACGTGCCGATGTTTACCTCGGAGAAGATCGGCAAGGAACTCGACTTCTACAACTGGCGGCAGCGCGGATTTCTCACCAAGAAGGACAACCGTCAGGTGGTGCTCTTCGCCGAGGAGGATGTGCTCGAATACGAGGGCGGCATGCAGCTCGAGAGCATTCTCATCCACGAGTTCGGCCACGTCGTGCAAGGAGCCGGCTTTGACAAGGAACTGAACGCCCGGGTCAAGGCGGCGTTCGAACACGCCAAGGAGAAGGGAATCTACAACGACGGCTTTGCGGCGCAGAAGTTCCGACGGGTGAAGAGCGAGACCCCGGCCAGTCTGCTGGATGCCTTGGTGAAATCGTTCCCGTCCGAATCACGGGAGTTTCTCGGCCATTGCCTCGACGGAGGAGACATCCTCGTCAACGGCCGGCCAGCCCGGTCGGACGTCAAGGTGACCCGGGAGGACAAGGTGCTCATCGTGTTCGGCGGGCCGAAGCAAACCTACTCGATGGCGAGCCAGGCGGAGTATTGGGCGGAGGGTTTTCAGGACTGGTTTGACACCAACCGGACCATGGACCATGACCACAACCACATACATGCCCGGGACCAGCTCAAGGCCTACGATCCAGAGTTGGCGAAGCTGTGTGAAGATGTGCTGGGCAATTCCGAATGGCGTTTCGTTTCACCCCGGCTCCGCGCCGGACAGGGGCATCTTGCGGGCTACGACCCGGCCACCTCGCCCAAGGTGACGAAGCTCGAACACATCGACCTCGCGGCGCAGGACTACTACGACAAGTATTGGAAAGAGTTCTGGAAGCGGCTGCATGAAAAGCATGATGCGGGCAGGGCCGGATCAAGGAATTGATGCCACTCCTCATCGGAGGACGCGTCGCCGACGTTGACTGCGGGACAAAGGTCCGGCACTTCTGATGCGATTCATGTCCTTGTTGTCCGCCATCTCATCCGTCGCACAACCCGCCAAACCCGCGAACTACCGGGTCCGCCTCGCCAACTCCGAGACGGACGTCCGCGCCGCGCAGTTCCTCCGGTTTGTCGTGTTCAATCTCGAGCTGCGCGAGGGACTGGAAGCCGCCTACGAAACATGCCTCGATGCCGACCGGTTCGACACCGTTTGCGACCATCTGCTGGTGGAAAACTCCGCCACGGGTGAAGTCGTCGGGACCTATCGTCTTCAGACCGGCCTCTCGGCAGCTAAGAACCACGGCTATTACAGCGAACAGGAATTCGGGTTCGCACCCTACGAACCGCTCCGGCCCCACGTCATCGAGCTCGGGCGGGCGTGCATCAAGGAAGAGCACCGGAACTTCACCGTGCTGAACCTGCTCTGGAAGGGCATCGCCCAATACGCCGCCAGCCATGACGCCTACTACCTGATCGGTTGCAGTTCGTTCACCTCGCAGGACCCGGCGCTCGGCGCCGCCGCTTACCGGCAGCTCCAGGACAATCTGGTGGAAGAGCCCCTTCGGACCGTTCCGACGACGGCGTATCATTGCCCGCTGGAGGTTGTGTCGAACGAGACGCCGAAGATCCCGCGGCTGCTCGGAGCCTACCTTTCCGTCGGCGCGAAGATCTGCGGACCGCCGGCATTGGATCGGGAGTTCAAGACGATCGATTTTCTCACGCTGATGGACCTGCGCCAGTTGTCGCCCCGGGCGATGCAGCGCTTCTTCGGGATCTCCGCGGTGGGTAACTAGCGCATGGTCCGCGCTGTCCCATCGTTCTTCCGCAGTCTCTGGCACTTGTTGGCGTTCGCCGTCATTCTGGGCGGAGCGTTCTGCCGTTTTCTGCTCTCCGCCAAGCACCGGACCCAGGTCGGACGTTCGGAATGGCTTCAGGACACCTGCCGCCGGATCGCTTCGGGAATCGGACTTCAGATACGGGCGATTGGACCGACGATTCCCACCGGGCTGCTTGTCGCGAACCACCTGAGTTACCTCGACATCATCGTCCTCGGTTCGCTGCATCCCTGCTCTTTCGTTTCCAAAGTCGAAGTCCGGTCATGGCCGGTGATCGGCTGGGGTGCCCAGGCAGCCGGAACGCTGTTCGTGCGCCGTGAAAACCGGGCCGACATCGCCGCCGCCGCCAACGGCATCCGCTCCCTGCTGGAAAAGGGGATTTCGGTCATGGTGTTCCCGGAGGGCACGAGCTCCGGCGGCAGCGACGTCCTGCCGTTCTATCCGGGCGTTTTCGAATCTGTGGCTGGATCAACCCAAGCGATAACGCCCGCCTGGCTGGGATACGAACTCCAACACGGCGATCCCGCCAAAGAGATCTGCTACTGGCGCGACATGACGTTTGTGCCCCACTTCTTCAACCTTCTCGGAAAGAAACGGATCATCGCCCATGTGCGGATCGGCCAGGCACTATCCGCTTCGGGCGACCGCAAGTCGCTCGCCCGTGAAACGCACGCCCGCGTGGTCGCATTGGCGGCGGAAGCCGGCCGGCCGGTCACGGAAGATAAACCTGCTCGGAAGTGATGGACAGGAACAGGGACCGTCGCCTGCGCCGCGTCACTTCGCTTGGATCGGCACCTCGCAGAACGTCAGGGCAGCGATTCCGTTTGCGCCGTAGACGAGCGTGTCTTGGTTCCATGCGTTCTCCTTGAGGTAGGTGATGTGCTTAGCCGGGGATGCTTCCTTGAGTTTCAGGGTGAGCACACTTCCGGCGACGCTGCCCGAGGCGACCTTGTCCTTTTCTCCGTCGAGATAGAATTGGCCGACGAGTGAATCGGACCAGACCACCGGCTGGTCGAACTCCAGGGCAAGTGTGTCGGACGCGCTTCCGGCATACGAGGCGCGCCGGAGATTGGGCGCCGTCACGGATGCTGCGGCCGCTCTGCCGTAATGATCCCGCTCGATGACCGGTTGGATCAGGCGCGCAAACTCCGACCAGCCCACCAGTTGAAAATGGCAGCCGCCGGGTGGCCTGACGCCGAGCGTGGACATGATGCTCATGTTGGAAAAAAGCTCCGGCAACGTGCGCTGCTTTTCGCGCAGCCGATCGCCTGATCCTTCCCTGCCCCCCATGCTGCACGAGTTCGGCCAGATCTGAAAAACGTGGTAGTTCCGCACGTTGGGGAAGTCCTGTTTCCATCGCGCCGCCATTTCCACAAACAACGGATGGTAGGTTTCCCATCCATAACCACCCGTCGGCCCGTCCGAGCCCTGGTCGTTCTCGCCCTGATGCCAGAGGATCCCGCGGATGCCGTGCGTCAGTTTCGCCTGCCGCAGCCGCCACAGCATCCGGCCATAGATGGTGGTGAGGTCGGTCGGGTTCGCGGGGTTGCACTGGTGCTGGTCGATGCGCGTCCCGCCGACAGCGGCGTTGATGATGAAGACCGGCAACTTCTGGCTTTCGACCAGCCGCTTCGCCAACTCCATGCCCCACCAGCCGAGTTCGGCCTTTTCACCCTTCTGCGCCCTCCAGACCGGGAGGCACCACAGGTTGCCCTGGTTCTCCTTCGGGTTTTGGGAAGGCCGGCCGTAGCTCCGAATCCACTCGCTCGTTTCCGGCGGAGACTTCTCGCCCGTGTCGGTCGCAAGCGCGTTCGATTGTCCTTCGATGATGTAGGCGTCGCCGCAGACGAGATTGGTAACGGTATTCAGCACAGTCTCCCGCCCGCCGGCCTTCGTGCCGAACTCGACTTTGTATCGGATCAGCCCCGGCTTGAGCCTGGCGGAGAGCGCATAGGACAAGTCTTTGCCGTGCTTGGCGCGAGAGGTTTGGATGAGCTTGTCGTCGGCATAGAGGCGCAGAAACACAGAGTCGGCCGGCGCATCGAGGGCGCCGTTGTAGTGGAGAACGCCCTCGTTCTTCTCGTCGCGGGCAAAGAACTGCCCGTCCTCCGGCTTCTCGTCGCGCCCAGGTGTCCAGGCAATCCATGCATCGTGCTTCGGTTCGGTCACCTGGATGGTCGTTGATCGCGTGACCGGTTTCCCGCCGTTGCTGATTGTCGCCGTGACCGTGAGTTCTCCGCTGTTCTGCGCGCGGATGAGGACGAGTTTTCCCGGCGCACTCTCCTTGATCACGGCGAACGGCCCCGCGCTCCACTCCGTCTTCAAGTCGCCCGCGCCCTGTGCCTGCATCGCCTTCAGGTTGCTGATCCTCGGGACGACTTCGATCGTCTTGCGGCCGTCCCAGCGTCTGGGCGCGGCCAAGGTGAACACCGGTTCCGGAACACTTTCCAGGACGGTGATCGGAACATCCCGGGTCCTCACGGCGTTCGCATAGACGGCCCGGAGATTCAGGGTCACCGGCTTGTTTTCAGTGACCCGACCGGCATCGAATGTGAAACTGAGACGGTCCACGGCGACAATGGTTTCGCGTCCGCCGCTCCTGAGGGTCCAATAGAGCTTCTGCGCGCCGCCGGCCTGGGCGGAAAAGGCCCCGGTCTTGCCTTCGGAGATGGTGAGTTGGGCCGGTGTTACCGAGAACGTGTCTCCGGGCTGCACCACCGGACCCGTCAACGTGTGGAGCGTTTTCTGGTTCTCGTATTGCAGCCGGATCCAATCGGCGGAGCGCGCGACCTTGGAAACGCGGACTTCGTCGATGTCGCCGATGAAGTCGTAGTTGTCATACCAGCCACCAATCCAAAGCCGCACCGGCTCCCTGACCGCCAGCGGGGACGTTTTGCTGGTGGCGACGCCGTCGAGGACGCCGTTCACGTAGATGCGCGAGTTTCCCTTTTCATAGGTGTGCACGACGTGGATCCACTCGGCCATCGGAAGCCGGCTGCGGCCCTCGACGTTCGCGTCGGAGAAGTAGCAGTCCATCGTCATGTGCGGCGGGCTGCGGAACTGCATCACGACCTTGCCCTGCCGCTCCTCGTTGCCCCAGGCGATGATGCGGGAATTCGCCTTGTCCGCGCGGAACCACGCCTCGGACGAATGCGGTGCCGCGCCGGTGGGATAACCGGCGATGCGGTCGCCGCCGAAGATTCCGCTCCGTCCCGACAGATGCCGCGCGGGTCCGATCACCCCGACCGTCGAGGTGGTGCCCCGGTCTTTCGGAGCGAGGGTTCCCACTTCGTCAGTGATGGGGCCGTCCATATGTAGAACGCTGAGATAGCCATTCCCGTCATTGAAGACCGCGGCGCCTTTGGACTCGCTGGAGGCGCCGCCGTTGCCCCAATGAAGTTTCAATTCCTGCCGGGAATTGCCTTGGATGGAGGGGATGCGGACCCAGACGTTCGCCGCCCCGTTGGTCGGGTCCCAGTTCTCGATCTGATACGCGAGCGGTTCACCGGCGCCGGTGGAAAAACGCAGGTCCTCGCCACGCGGCCCAGCTTGGGCGAAGTCGAAGAAGTCCCTGTGAAGCCGGACCAACAGCGGGAAACCGGAGATGGAGGCGGTCGCGGGAAGGTTGGCTCCGTCCGGGGTCGTATTGATGTAGATCGATCCAGAGTGTTTCCACGCCGGATAGGCCGGCGCATCGGCGGCGGAAAGAGCCTGCGACGAGATCAGCAACGAGGCTGTCAGTGCGATCAGATGTTTCATGGTTGTGTGAAGTTCTTCTGCTGTTCTAGCCAGGGCGCAACCTTGTCGGCCCAGCGCGCCGCGTGTTCCCGCAAGCCGGGGCCGCTGAAGTGGACTCCTCGGCCGCCGTTCTCGCGAAGGCTCCCTTTGAGCGCGTCGCTGTCCGGTCCTTCGAGCGCGACTCCGGCTTTCCACAGTGAAGCCTGCGCGGCACGGATTTCCGGAGAGCCTTCGTCGCCCGGCACATGGTAACTGGCCTGGGCCACGAACCACCGGGGCGTCCACCCGATCTCCCGGCCTGACTCCCGGATGACCGTCCCCAGGTATTCGCGATA
>JBBRDN010000025.1:0-32775 GCA_038203875.1 Verrucomicrobiota bacterium | reverse complement strand
GAATTCCGGGTCGTCGAGGGCCTTGCGGTAGGCCTTGATCGCTTCGTCGTGCTCGCCCTTGGCGTGAAGCACCATGCCGAGGTTGATCCAGGCGTTCCCGGGCGTTTCGAATTTCGGGTCGTCGAGGGCCTTGCGGTAGGCCTTGATCGCTTCGTCGTGCTCGCCCTTGGCATGAAGCGCGGCACCACGGACGAAATGAAAAAGCCCCTGCCACCGTTCTGGAATTGACGGCTCTAGTTTAGCCAGTCCTTGCAACGCTTTGTCGTGCTCTCCCCTCCGATCCAAACTGCTCAACGCAAGCAGTTGTTCAGCCCACGCCCATACACGAGTCTCAGCAAATGCCGCCGCCGCCTTGTGAGCCGGATCATTGGCCGTTGCCTTTTCCTTGCGGTGGTTGTGCTCCCTTCGAGCTGCCCAATAAAGGCGGATAAATTCAGCAGCCTCATCTTCCGTAACCACTTTCACACTTTTTTTGGCCATGGCTCAGGTTTCCTTCAAGTTACTGCACGTCGCTTTATGATGGTCTGATTGCAATCGCAGGCGGCCCGCAGGGGAAGGAAGCAGCGCTCCTTGTTCAGCGGGTCGCGAAAGGGGCGTTGACCCGTTCTTAAAGTGCCGGACTCCAACTGCGCCCAGTCCGAGCCGAACGCATTCGCCGACATGCAGAGCACTGTGGGGAAAGGATGAAGTATGAATGATGAATGATGAATGATGAATGATGAATGATGAATGATGAATGATGAACTTCGGATTCAGCCTTAAGCCTTCTTGATTCATCCTTCGGAAGCACCCGTTCATCGAACGGCACCTTTACTCCGTCCGTCCGCAATCGCGCCGCAAAACGAAGACTTCGACACGTCACCCCGGCCCTCTCCCTGTTCGAGGCGGAGAGGGTGGAGGAGCGCACCGCCGCCTCGTCCTTCGCGCTGTGGCTGAGGAAAACATCAAAGGGGAAGCTCATGGCGTTGAACCAACGATACGGGCGGTGTTCGGGAATTCTCCAGCCTTTCGTCTTGCCGGTTGGGCCGGGCGCTCTTTCCATCTCCGTCATGTTCCCTTGGCGATTTGTGACGATGACCGCGTGCCTGGTCGGCACGGCGCTTGGGCTCGCGCCTTCGGTCCGCGCGGCGGTGGAGTTCAGGACGAACGACGTCGTCGCGTTCGTCGGCGGCGCCAACGTGGCCGCCGCCCAGCATTCCGGGCATCTCGAATCCCTGCTGACCCTGACGCATCCGCGGCATCGGCTGCGTTTCCGAAACCTCGGCTGGGAAGGCGACACCGTGTTCGCCCAGCCACGCAATGTCGGGTTTCCGCCGTTGACCAATCTCCTGCGCAAGGCCGGTGCCACGGTGGTGTTCCTCCAGTTCGGCGGGACCGAGGCGTTCGCCGGAACGAACGACTTGCCCCGCTTCGTCGCCGCCTACGAAAAGATGCTCGGCGATTTTTCGACGGTGACGCCCCGGCTCGTGCTGGTGACTCCGCCGCCGTTTGAGCAGACCGGTCCGCCGCTGCCGGATCTCACTCGACGCAATCCCGACTTGGCGGCTTTCGCCGACGCTGTCCGCGACCTCGGAAAGCGACGCGGTCTGCCGGTCGTCGACCTCTTCACCGAACTCTCCGGCCCCAAGAGCCCGGCCGGCCTGACCTTCGACGGCCACCAGTTCAGCGATCGTGGACAGGGCTTCGTGGCCGCGGCCTTCACGAAGCAGCTCGGATTGCCGAACCTGGCCAAACGAACCGGTCCGGTTGGACAGGACGGCCGGTGGAAGGATCCGGTCGCTGAAAGCTTTCGGCGCGAGGTGATCGCGAAGAACCGGCTGTGGTTCGACTACTCGCGCCCCATGAACTGGGCTTTCCTTGGCGGTGACCGCATCGAGCAGCCGAGCAGCCGCGATCACCGCGACCCGAAGGTGCGCTGGTTCCCGGGCGAGCTTGAACAGTTCGGCCCGTTGATCGAACAGGCCGAAGCCATGATCGGTGAACTCGCGAAAACCATGCCTGAACTGCGATGAAAAAACTCTCCCTGCTCGGCTGCCTGTTGACGGCCGTTTCCATCGCCGCCTTCGCCGCGGAACCCGACCCGAACGATCCGGCCACGGAACTCGCGTCCTTCAAGGTCGCCGACGGATTCGAAGTGAATCACTTCGCCTCGGAGCTTGATGGCGTGCCGAAGCCGATCCAGATCCGGTTCGATCCACGCGGCCGGATGTATGTCGCGACGAGCACGATCTATCCGCAGTTGAAGCCCGGCCAGAAACCGGACGACAAGATCGTCGTCCTCGAGGACACCAACGGCGACGGCCGCGCGGACAAGTCGACCGTGTTTGCCGATGGCCTGCTCATTCCCACCGGCATCGAGCTCTTCAACGGCGGGCTTTTCGTCGGCAATGCGACCGAGCTTTTGCACCTCGTCGACACCGACGGCGACGGCAAGGCCGACCAGCGCCAGGTCGTCCTGCGCGGCTTCGGCACCGGCGACGCGCATCAGACGATCAACTCCTTCACCTGGAGCCCGGGCGGCGAACTCTTCTTCAGCCAAGGGCATCACGCGATGTCGCGGGTGGAAACTCCCTTCGGCCTCGTGAAGCTGCACGAAGCCGGTGTCTGGCGGCTGCGTCCAAACCAGCTCCGGCTCGACCCGTTCTTCGGCGACGGCATGGCGCCGCACAATCCCTGGGGCTTCGCCTTCGACGATTGGGGCGCGCCGTTCCTCTTCGCCGGCAACGGCCACGGCATCTACTACCTCGCGCCCGCGCTCGTCGTGACGGACCACAAGCTCGACCACCAGCGCATCTGGAACACGGGGCAAAAATTCTGCGGCGCGGAAATCATCGGCTCCAAGGCCATGCCGGATTCGCTCCAGGGCTGCATCGTGGCGAATCGTTTCATGGACAACACCGTGGTCATGTTCCGCCCTGAGGACGACGGCGCGGGCTTCAAGCTCAAGGAACTTCCGCCGCTCATCACGACGACCAACACCAGCTTCCGCCCCGTGGACATCCGCACCGGACCCGACGGCGCGCTCTACATCGCCGACTGGTTCAACCCGATCATCGGCCACTACCAGGCGTCGTTCCGCGATCCCCGCCGCGACCAGGTCCACGGCCGCATCTGGCGCGTGTCGGCCAAAGGCCGTCCGGCGGTGCCGCGCGTCACGTTCAACCAGCTCGGGCTCTCCCAGCTCTTCGACGAGCTGAAATCAGGAGAGCGCTGGAATCGCATCCAGGCGAAGCGCGTGTTGACCGAGCAGGCGCCGGCGTTTCTGACCAACGCGTTCAAGCTCTGGATCGATCAGCTCAACATTTCCGATCCGCTCTACGAACGGCACCTCGTCGAGGCGCTCGGCGTTCTGGAGTCGCAGGATCTCGTCATGCCGCCACTGCTTGGATCGCTCCTGGCCGCGAAGGATTTCCGGGCGCGGGCGTATGCGGCTTCGGTGGTCGGACGTTGGCAGGATCGACTGCCGAATGCGGTGGAGCTCGTAAGCCGGGCAACCAAGGATCCCCATCCGCGCGTGCGGCTTCAGGGCGTTGTCTCGGCCAGTTCCATTCCGACTGCGCGCGCGTTGGAGGCGGCGCTGCAGGCCGTCGATCAACCGGTCGACCGCTTCGTGAACGAGGCGCTGGTGAAGACGATCCACGCGCTCAAACCGCAGTGGGCTCCCGAGCTCGCCGCCGGCCGGCTCAACCTCGAAGCCACGCCGCACCGTCTCGAGTTTCTGCTCAAGACGGATGCGTCGGCGGATTCGCTCCGCGTCGTCACCGAACGTTTGAAGCAGGGCGGCCTCTCCAACGAAACCCGCGAACGCTTCCTCGGGATCCTCGCCAATGTCGGCGGACCTGCGGAACTCGCGTTGGTGCTCGCGGCATCCAGCTACGGAACCGGCAACGACTACGACGCGGCACAGCACAGCCGATTGCTGCCCGCGTTGGCCCAGGCCGAAAAACTTAGACGCATCCGGCCATCCGGCGATCTCGCCCCCGCGCTGACCGGGCTCTTGAAAGGCCAAAGCGCGGAACTGAAAGCCGGGGCATTGCGGCTCGCGGGCGCGTGGAAACTCGCCGGGCTGCGGAGCCAACTCACGACGATGGCAACGGACTCGGGCGCATCCGCCGCGCTGCGACGGGCCGCAGTCGACGGACTCGCGGACATGGCCGGAGCCGAAGACAGGGCGACGCTCGAAAAACTTTCAGGCGAAGAACCGGGCAGCGTCCGAGCCCGGGCCATCGCCGCGCTGGCCGGGGTTGATCCCAAGGGTGCCGCGCGAGCTGCCGCAACCTTCCTGGGCAACGCCGGAACCGACGCGGAGTGGTCGGAAGTTTGGACAGCTTTTCTTCAACGCAGGGAAGGAGCCGCAACGTTGGCCGCCGCGTTCAAGGAGACAAAACCAGCGCGCGATGCCGCCCGGATCGGCCTTCGCCTCATGGGGTCCAGCGGGCGGCGGGACGAAACGCTCGCCAAGATCGTCACGGCCTCGGCCGGATTCTCAAACGAGCCGAAGACGCTCGCCGCCGACCAGATGACGGCGCTCGTTCAAGAGGTGAAAACATCCGGCGACGCCCGGCGTGGCGCGGAGATCTTCCTGCGTCCCGAGCTTAGTTGCACCGCTTGCCATGCGATCAACGGCAAGGGCGGCGACATCGGCCCGGACATGAGCGCTCTCGGCACGGCCCAACCGGTCGACTTCATCATCGGCGCGATTCTCCAGCCGAACAAAGAAGTGAAGGAAGGCTTCATGGCCCACGGCATCACGCTGGCGAACGGCGACGAATTCCAGGGCTACATCCAACGGGAGACGGCCACGGAAATCGTCCTCCGCGACCATCTCCAACAGCGCGAGGTCCGGCTGCGCCGCGCGGATGTGAAAGAGCGGAGGCAGATCGGGTCGGTCATGCCGTCCGGCTTGGCGGACACACTGACACAGGCGGAGTTCCGCGACCTCGTCCGTTACCTGTCCGAACTGGGTAAACGCTGATCCAAGAAGGTTGGCGACGACCAGATGGATTTGGTTCCGTCTCACGGAAATATTCCGCTAGCGTGCCGCCGTCATGATCCGAGCCGTTACGTTCGATGTCGGTGGAACACTGATCGCGCCGTTTCCTTCCGTCGGCCACATCTACGCCGATGTCGCCGCGGCTCACGGCGTCACAGGATTGGACGCGGCGGAACTCGACCACCGGTTTTCCCAAGCATGGAAACGGCATCGTCCCGAAAACTACACCAAAGGCGAGTGGGCCAGGCTGGTGGATGCGACCTTCGAAGGGCTCACGCACGAGCTGCCGAGCCGGACGTTCTTCGACGAGCTGTATGCCCGGTTCACGCGGACGGACTGCTGGCAGGTGTTCGACGACGTCATGCCGACTTTGATCGCGCTGCGGACCCGCGGGCTGAAGCTGGCGTTGGTTTCGAACTGGGATGAACGGCTGCGCCCGTTGCTGGTGGCGCTGGAGCTTTCACCGTGTTTCGACGCTTGCCTGATTTCCTGCGAAGTCCGATCGGCGAAACCCGACGGGATGATCTTCGCCGCCGCGGCGGAGGCGCTCGACTTGAAGTCCCGCGAGATCCTGCACGTGGGCGACAGCGACCGCGAAGACGCCGGCGGCGCGCTGATGGCCGGGATGCAGTCGCTGCTGATCGACCGCAGCCAACCGGCCGGCAACGGGCGCATCTCGGATCTCCGGCAAATCCTCACGCACCGTTTGCTGGCAGTTCTGGAAAAGGCCAAGCCGTCGACGCGACCCGCGTGAACGGGCCGCGGCTCAATTCATCGCGAGCTCGGCCGGTTCTTCTTGGACGACGTCTTCGGAGATCTCGTCCATCGAGCGGAAGCGTTCGGCGTTGAAGCCGAGTTCCTGGCCGTGGAGGTTGAACATGTCGGCGGGATTCTTGAGTTCTTCGACAAGAATGCCGATCTCGCCGTCGCTGTCGCCGGGCTTGTTGCCGAGTCCTTTCACGTGGCCGGCGTTGAGCATCTTGCCGCGGCCGATATAGACGGCTCGGACGGTGTAGACGGAATTCTTCTTGGGAAGCTGCGCGTAGATGACGTGGACTTCGCGGGGGAACTGGTCGTCGATGCAGACGACTTTCTGGCCTTTCTGAAACATGGCAAAATTGTTTTTTGGCGTCGCGCCCTCGGAGCAACTGGGCGTTCGACGCGTGGGGAAAGCATTACTCAGATCGAGACCGACGCCAAGCCGCGGTTTGTCGGCCGGGTCCGGAGGTTTTCTGTCCGCAAGACAGCGGTTGTCCGGTCCGGTGCACCACTCTGCGGGCATGAAATGGAACGCATGCAGCTTAGGTGATGTCATAGAGGTCCAGGCGATCATCGGAAGCCACGGCCTTCCCAAAAGTCTGCCGCCGGGAGCGCAGGTCAGGCTCATCAAGCTGGAAGAGGCCTTTGGAATCGTCGAACGCGATGGACGGGAATGGCGCGTCGCAGAGGAAAACCTCGTGCCACGGGCAATCACTAGAACCGCCACCAGGCCGAAGCCGGTGATCCGCCCGCATTCTTCAGCTCCAGCCCATGGGAACAATTGAGGCGTTCCTTGCGGACCGTCGTGGACCGGCCGCATCGTGGCCCCCGCGTATGCGCCTCGCCCTTATCGCCCACGATACCAAGAAAGCGGACCTCTGTCGTTTTGCCCTCCAACACAAAGCGGCGTTGGCAAGCCATGAGATCATCGCCACGGGAACGACGGGCGGCCGAATCGCCGAAGCGACTGGTTTGAAGGTCGTCCGCTATCTCAGCGGCCCTCTGGGCGGTGACGCTCAGATCGGAGCCCGGGTCGCGAACGGCGAGGTCGACGCGGTGATCTTCATCGTGGATCCGCTGACCGCGCATCCGCACGAGCCCGACGTGCAGGGCCTTCAACGTCTGTGCAACGTGCATAACATCCCGTTGGCGACGAATCTCGCGACGGCCCAGATGGTGTTCGCGGCCATCCTGTCGAAGGTCTGACGAACCACCGCCACCAATCCCGGCTTGATGGCATTCGTCTTGGGCCTACTTTGCGTGGCCATGTTGCTTGAGTTCACCAAGATGAACGGTGCCGGGAATGACTTCATTCTCTTCGACAACCGTGACCGGAAGATTGCCCTGACGACCGACCAGATCGTCCACTTGTGCCACCGCCAACGCGGTATCGGGGCCGACGGGATCATGGGGCTTGTCCCGTGCGATTCGGGAAAAGCCGACTGGTCGTGGCAGTTCTACAACAGCGACGGCTCGGCGGCCGAGATGTGCGGCAACGGGGCGCGGTGCTTCGCCCGGTATATCCAGAAACTCACCGGCGCAACAGGGGACCTGACCTTCGAGACGGCCGCAGGCGTCATCCAGGCGCGCTTCAGCTGCGACCGTGTGACAGTGAACCTGACTACGCCCCACAGCCTGCGCCTCAACGAATCCGTCCCGCTCCAACAGGGCGATACGGCGATCCATTCCCTCAACACCGGCGTGCCGCACGCGGTCGTCTACGTGGATGATGCCGACAAGGCGATGGTGGCCGGCGTGGGAGCCGAGGTCCGCTATCACGCACACTTCAAGCCGCGGGGAACCAACGTGAACTTCGTCCAGGTGAAAGGCATCAACTTCATCCGCGTCCGCACCTACGAGCGCGGCGTCGAAGGGGAAACGCTGGCCTGCGGCACAGGCGTGACCGCCGCCGCCCTGATCTCGGCCCGCTTGAAGGGCTTCACGTCGCCCGTGAAGGTCCAAGTCCAAGGTGGCGACCTGTTGGAAGTGGGTTTCCGTGGGGAGAACGGCGGGTTCTGCGATGTCGCGCTGACCGGGCCGGCTGATTTCGCGTTTACCGGTTCCACGACGATTTAGGTCGAACGAAGCGACTGGATCGCCGCTGGTTTCGCAGGATGTATCGTCGATGAGTTTTCTGCCGACGGAGAGGACCAATCGCTTGACAGAATCGCCGGCGGATCCATTCGAAACAGCACTGTGACGGGACCGTGACAAAAGCCCTGTTGGCCGGGCGAAATCTTGCTTTGAAGAACGGTTAGCCCCGGCCAGCAATGGTTTCTTCCGGGGGCTCTGAACGAGAGGCCTGTTTTTAGGGCTTTTTAGGCTGTGAATAACCTGGGAAGAAGTGGATAAACATTGTCCTAGCGCAGGGCGCGGGGCTCTTCTAATTAAACGCCCCCCAGATTGGCGGAGATTCTGCCGACAACTGGGGTGCGTCGTGCCCGAGGGCCGCTTCCATGAAACTGGAAGCGCGCTGAAGTGGTTGCAGGGAAACTCTTTCAAGAGCCCTGGAACCACGACAAAGACAGCGGCGCTCTTTGGCCTTTAGGCCCGCGAATGCGGTTGCCGGGAGTTGGGGCAGGATGCCGGAGTCGATCTGAAAGCAGCTTTTTGCAGTGAAGAAACCGCCGGTGAATAAAGTGCCGCCAAATGCGCCGTCCGCAGCTCCCGCTGCGGAACCGGACGGCCTGTGGCGTCAGGCCCAGGAGATGTTGCGGCAGATGGTCCATCCGGACCTTTTCCGGATGTGGTTCGGCCCTATCCGAGCCGTGTCATGTGAAGCCGACCTCCTAACGCTCGGCGTGGCGAACGACTACTTCATGCACTGGCTGCAGGACAACTACTCGGCGTTGATCCGGGATGTCCTCGCCCAGATCACCGGCCGCGCGATGGACATCCGGTTCGTCGTCCGGGCGGACGCCGCCAAACTCGTGGTCGCTGAGCTCTCCCTCCCAGAGGCCCCCGAACCTGCTCCCTTTCCGGCCCACGCTCCTTCAATACCGGCCGTAGTTGGCCGGGAACTTTGTTTCAATCCGAAGAACACTTTTGAGTCCTTCGTTGTTGGCGATGGAAACAACGAAGCTCATGCGGCCGCATTGGCCGTCGCCCAGACTCCCGGGCGTTCCTACAATCCCCTTTTCTTCCACGGTGGGGTCGGCCTGGGGAAAACCCATCTGCTGCAGGCGGTCGGCCAGCACATAGCGACGCACCGCAAGACTTCCAAAGTCGTCTACGTGACGACCGAGAAGTTCACCAACGAATACATCGAGTCGATCCAGAACAACCAGATCGGGCGTTTCCGGAAGCGGTATCGCCAGATGGACGTTCTCCTGATCGATGACATCCAGTTTCTCGCCGGCAAGGAGCGTATCCAGGAGGAGTTCTTCCACACCTTCAACGCGCTCTACGAAAACCATAAGCAGATCGTCATCGCGGGTGATCGTCCGGTCAGCGAGATCCAGAACCTCGAACAGCGGTTGGTGTCGCGCTTTGAGTGGGGTCTGACGGCAGAGATCCGGCAGCCGGATTACGAAACCCGGTTCGCAATTATCCGCAAGAAGGCGGTGTTGATGAATTTCAACATTCCCGACGAGGTCTTCGGGTTCCTCGCCAACCGGATCCGGTCCAACATCCGACGTCTGGAAGGTGCGTTGGTCCGCGTTGGTTTCTATGCCGATCTGGTGAAACGGCAGCTCTCGGTCGATGACGTCCAGAAGCTCCTCAGCCAGACACTTCAGGAAGAGGGCAAGCTCAGCATCAGCATCGAACTGATCCAGAAACGCGTCGTCGAGCACTACGATCTCCGTCTCACGGACATGCACAGCAAACGTCGGCCGGAACACATCGCGTTCCCCCGCCAGATAGCCATGTATCTCTCCAGGCAGCTCACGGAGTGCTCCCTCAGCAGCATAGGGGACGCTTTCGGTGGCCGCGATCACGGCACTGTGCTCCATGCCTGCCGGCACGTTAAGGACCGGATGGAGACCGAGAGTTCGGTTCGCGAGGTCGTTACCTACCTAGAGCGCCAGCTGCTCCGCTGAACGGCTGGAGGCACGCCGGGTTTTCGGGCCCTCCCGCCGGCCGATTTTCATCGAAAGCCGGTCAGTCCTTCGAGTGTGAACAGTCCCGTTCCACGGCCATTTGATTGTATCTTTCGGGGTTCAGTCGTGGGCTTGTGAAAAAAATCACAAACTTCTTGCGACCCCATTTTTCGAGGACTAGCGTCGCGAGTCATTTGGCTGGTTCATGTTCATGAGCACCACCACGGAAGTCGGCTACAACTCCAAGATTGAGGGCGAAGTCATCGTCACCAACACCGATGCGGCCATCAATTGGTTCCGCAAAAACTCGGTGTGGCCGATGCCAATGGGCTTGGCCTGCTGCGCCATCGAGTTGATGGCCTCCGGAGCCAGCCGCTACGACATCGCCCGCTTCGGTTCGGAGGTAATGCGGTTCTCTCCCCGCCAATCCGACCTGATGATCGTGGCGGGAACGGTCACCTACAAGATGGCCATGGCCGTGCGGCGCATCTACGAGCAGATGCCCGAGCCCAAGTGGGTCATCGCCATGGGCGCATGTGCGTCGACGGGCGGCATGTATCGCAGCTACGCGGTGCTGCAGGGCGTCGACAACATCATCCCGGTCGACGTCTATGTTGCCGGTTGTCCTCCCCGTCCGGAAGCACTGCTCGACGCGCTGATCAAGTGCCAGAACGAAGTCGTGGCTAAGACCGCGCTGACTGGAAAAACGGGCCGAGTCCCGAAGGTCGCCCAATCCTGATTTTTCATGTCCCAGACGGCTCAAGAACTAGGCGAAAAGATTGCGGCGCAGTTTCCCGAAGCGTTTGAAGCTCCGGTGGAATTTCGCGGCGAGATCACGCTGAAGTTGAAGGATCCGGCGAAGATCGCCGAGGTCTGCCATTTCGCGAAGAAGGAGCTCGGCTTCGACTACCTTGTCGACCTCACCAGCATTGACAACTACGGCGAAGACCCGCGTTGGACCGTGGTCTACGAGCTCTACGGCATGCTCACTCACGGGAGTTACCTCCGGATTAAGACGGACGTCAGCGAGGAGAAATCCGAACTGCCCACGATCTCCGGCGTTTGGGCCACCGCCAATTGGCACGAGCGCGAGGCCTACGACATGATGGGTATCCGCTTCACCGGCCACCCCGACCTGCGCCGAATCCTGATGTGGGAAGGCTACCCGTATTTCCCGCTGCGGAAGGATTTCCCGCTCGCCGGCAAACCCAGCGAAATGCCCGACGTGGCTTTCACCCGCCGCGCGCCGCTCGAGGGCGGCCCCTTCGTCACCTTGGCCGGCGGCAAGGACAGCATGGATCGCGAGCCGCGCGTCCGCACTCCCGAGGAATAAGCCATGGCCACCTCCCAGGAAATTTCCTTCAAAGAACCTGCGGCCCGCGTGGCCGAGCGGCAGGCCGCGTTCGGAGTCAACGACGAGCTTCCAGAAATGCAGGGCGAGAAGATGGTCCTCAACATGGGCCCTTCTCATCCCGCGACCCATGGCGTTCTCCGCATCATCCTGGAGCTGGACGGCGAGATCATCACCAAGGCCGATCCGGACATCGGCTACCTGCATCGCGGCGACGAGAAGATCGCGGAGAACATGACCTACACCCAGTTCATCCCCTACACGGATCGACTGGACTACCTCGCGCCCCTCGCTAACAACGTCGCCTACGCGCTCGCTGTCGAGAAGCTCATGGGCATCGATGGCCAGCTCACGCCGCGCTGCCAATACATCCGCGTCATCTGCTGCGAACTGGCGCGCGTTTCCGCCCACCTCCTCGGCCTCGGCGCCTTCGCGATGGATGTCGGCGCGTTGACTGTTTTCCTGCACACCTTCGCTCAGCGCGAGACGGTCTATAACCTCGCCGAAGCCCTGACCGGCGCGCGTTTCACCACGAGTTACACGCGCATCGGAGGACTTTCCCGCGACATTCCCGCCGGATGGATCGAGGCCGTGCGCAAGTTCCTCGACGAATGCGCCGCGGCCATAGACGAGTCGGACAAGCTTCTCACGCGGAACCGTATCTGGGTGGACCGCACCAAGGACGTCGGAATCATCTCCAAGGCGGACGCGATCGATTTCGGTCTCAGCGGACCCAACCTGCGCGGCAGCGGCGTGGACTTCGACGTCCGCAAGGCCCATCCGTATCTTTGCTACGAGGATTTCGACTTCGAGATCCCCGTCGGATCCGTCGGTGACTGCTACGACCGCTACCTCGTCCGTCAGGAGGAAATGCGGCAGAGCCTGCGGATCATCCGCCAGGCCATCGACAAGCTTCCGGGCGGCCCGATCAACATTCCCGACGGCAAGACCGTGCTTCCTCCCAAGGACAAGGTCCTCACCGGCATGGAGGAGTTGATCCACCAGTTCATGCTTGTGACCCAGGGCGTCAACGCACCGAAGGGCGAAGTCTATTTCGGAGCCGAGAATCCCAAGGGCGAACTCGGCTTCTACATCAACAGCCGGGGCGGCGGCACTCCGTATCGCCTCAAGATCCGCGCCCCATCGTTCGTAAACCTGAGCATTCTCGCGAAGCTCCTACCGGGCCACATGATGAGCGACACTGTCGCCATTCTCGGCTCGCTCGACTTCGTCATGGGCGAATGCGACCGATGATCAACGACCTGAAACGATGAGCTTTTCCGTTCCAGCAAACCTAGAAGCCGAGCTCGACGAGCTGGCGACGCACTATCCGGTCAAACGGAGCGCGTCCCTCATGTTCCTGCACGCGCTGCAGGAGCACTTCGGCCACGTGTCGAAAGGCGCCGTTGAATGGACGGCCTCGAAGCTCGGCCTGCAACCGATCAATGTTCAGGAGATCCTCACCTTCTACCCGATGTTCCGCCAGGAGCCGCTCGGCAAGACGCACGTGAAGGTCTGCCGCACGCTCAGCTGTGCGCTTGCCGGATCGGGTGAACTGCGGACCCATTTCTGCGAGAAGCTCGGCCTCGATTCCCACGCGCACGTTCCGCAGACGACTCCGGATGGGAAGTTCACGGTGGAATTCGTCGAATGCCTGGCCGACTGCGGGAACGCGCCCGTCGTCATGGTCAACGAAGAGATCGTGGCCAAAGCCGGAAAGACGGAAGCGGACGCGATTCTGGAGAAGGGGAAGCGATGAAGTGGTTGCCAGACATGGATTCGAACCATGACAAAGAGATTCAGAATCTCTTGTGCTACCGTTACACTATCTGGCACCGACAGGAGGTGGACGGTAAAAAATCTGCCTTAGGAGTCAAGGCGACAGACTGATTATGCCGCAAGAATTTCGACTCATCCTCAAAAACGCCGACCTGCCGGGCTACACCCCCGACATGGACTGCTACCTGCGCCATGGCGGCTACGAGGCCTTGAAGAAAGCCCTCGCAACGGCGCCCCGCGAACTTCCGGACGGCAAGAAGCAGTCTTCCCAAGAAGTGATCCGCGACGAAGTGCTCAAGTCCGGCCTGCGTGGCCGTGGCGGCGCAGGCTTCTCGGCCGGCTTGAAGTGGAGCTTTGTCGATCGCCGCAGCGGCAAGCCGATCTACCTCGTCTGCAATGCCGACGAGTCCGAACCCGGCACGTTCAAGGACCGCCAGATCCTCCACAAGGATCCGCACCAGTTGATCGAGGGCATGGTCATCTCCTGCTGGGCCAACGACGTCAAACTGGCCTACATCTACATCCGCGGTGAGATGCCCAAGGCGGCCAAGCTGTTGAACGTCGCGCTCAAGGAATCCCGTGAGAAAGGCTTCCTCGGGAAGAACATTCTGGGCTCCGGGTTCGACTGCGAAATCCACGTCCATCGCGGCGCCGGCGCCTACATCTGTGGCGAAGAAACCGGTCTGATCGAGTCGCTCGAAGGCAAACGCGCTTATCCGCGCATCAAGCCCCCGTATTTCCCCGCGGTGCTCGGCCTCTACATGTGCCCGACGATCGTGAACAACGTGGAGACGCTCTGCCACGTGAAGCACATCGTCACCATGGGCAGCGGCGAATACGCCAAGCTCGGCACGCCCAACAACACCGGCACCCGCATCGTCAGCCTCAGCGGCGACGTGAAACGCCCGGGCTATTACGAGATCGAAGTCGGCAAGGTCACGCTCGGCGAGTTGATCAACCACGAGAATTTCGGCCAGGGCTTGAAGGACGGTCGTTCGCTCAAGGCGATCATTCCCGGCGGTTCTTCATCGAAGGTTCTGAAGGCCGGCGAAGTCTTCAAACTGAACCGCAAGGGCGCCGACGGCCAGATGACCAAGGTCGATGTCCCGTTGCTCGACCTGCCCTACGATTTCGATTCGCTCCAGCAGGCCGGCACGATGTCCGGTTCCAGCGCGATCATCGTCATGGACGACTCGCGCAGCATGGTGGACGCACTGGCGAACCTCTCCGAGTTCTACGCCCACGAAAGCTGCGGCCAATGCACGCCCTGCCGCGAAGGCGCGCTCTGGATGGCGAAGGGCCTCCATCGCCTGACCCATCGTGAAGGCCGCAAGCAGGACGCCGATTACCTCCTGCACATCGCGCAAAACATCCAGGGCCGCACCATCTGCGCCTTCGGTGAAGCCGCCGCGTGGCCGGTGTTGAGCTTCGTGAAAAAGTTCCGCGAAGAATTTGAAGCCCGTGGAGCCGCCGATGAAGCCAAGCACGCTTCCGGTGGAGCTCCGATGAAGATGGCCGCGAGTCCCAAGCATTGATTTTCCATGTCGAACGCCGCGACAACTGAATCCAAGCCCTCCGCGCCCGCGCCGCCGCCCGTCGATAAGATCAAGATCAAGGTGGACGGCCGCGAGGTCGAGGTACCGAAGATGCTGCCCAACTGGCAGGGCAAGCTGGAAGCCACCACCATGCTCCAGGCCGTCCAGATCGCGGGCGGCGAGGTTCCCCACTACTGCTACCATCCGAAACTGCCCGTCGCCGGCAACTGCCGCATGTGCCTGGTCGAGTTCGGCACGCCGATGATGGGGCCGGATCGCAAGCCCGTCTTCAACGAGGACGGATCCCCCAAGATCGCCAAGTCCGTGCTGCCTTACGAACCCTCGACGCCGCGCGGCGCCATCGCCTGCGCCACGCCGATCTCGCCGGGCATGGAGATCTATCCGAATTCTCCCGCGACGAAGCAGATGCGCGAGGCGGTGCTGGAATCGCTCCTGATCAACCACCCGCTCGACTGCCCGATCTGCGACCAGGCCGGCGAGTGCAAGCTGCAGGAATACTCCGTCCAGCACGGCCAGGCCGGCAGCAACTTCGTCGAAGCCAAGGTCCATAAACCCAAGGCCGTCGACCTCGGACCGCGTATCGTCCTCGACGACGAGCGCTGCATCCTTTGCACCCGCTGCATCCGCTTCACCAAGGACATCGCCGGCGACGACGCGCTTGGCATCGTGAACCGCGGTTCCTACAACACGATCGCGGCGTTTCCCGGCACGGCGTTCGACAACAACTACACGCTAAACACCGTGGATCTCTGTCCGGTGGGTGCGCTCACGTCGAAGGATTTCCGCTTTCAGATGCGCGTCTGGTTCCTCAAGGAAACCAAGAGCCTCTGCACGAGCTGCGGCACCGGCTGCAACACCGTCGTGGGTTCCCGCGAAGGCAAGGTCTACCGCTACGAGCCACGCCAGAACGATGCGGTCAACTCGACCTGGATGTGCGATTCAGGCCGCTTGAACTACAAATGGATCGGCCGCGAGGATCGTCTGCAGGAGGTGATCGTGCGCGGCCAGAAGTCCACTTGGACTACGGCTCTGAAGGAGATCTCGGAGAAGCTTTCGAAGTCCGCCACCCGAAGCGTCGCGGTGATCGCCAGCGCCCGGCAAACCACCGAAGAGCTTTACCTGCTCAAGAAGCTCGCGACCAAGCTGGGAGCTTTGACCGACTCCGTCGCCCGCATCGGTGAAGCCGACAAGCTGCTGGTCGCCGCCGACAAGAATCCCAACAGCAACGGTGCCCGCCTCACCGGGATCGCCAGTCCCGAACTGGGTTCCACCATTTCCAAGATCGCCGATGGCATCCGGGCCGGAGCGATCAAGACACTGGTCGTCTTCGGTGAAGACGTAACCAAGGCCGGCATCTCCGCTGATCTGCTCGGCAAACTGGAGACGCTGATCGTCTCCGACATTCTCCCCAACGCCACGACCAAGGCCGCGCACTATGTGCTGCCCGGCTGCGCCCACGCTGAGAAACGCGGCACGTTCGTCAATGTGAAGGGCCGGTTGCAGAAGTTCATGAAAGCCGTCGAGCCCAAGGGCGACGCGCGGCCGGAATGGGAATTCCTGCACGAACTCGTGCACAACGTCACCGGCCAGAACGGCTTCATGAGCATCGAGGGCCTCTTCAACCAGATGGCGAAGGAAGTGCCCGGATTCGCCGGCATCGAATGGGCCGCCATCACCGACCAGGGCGTGAACACTACTGCCTGAGCATGGATAGCTTTAACCAATACTGGACCTCGCTGTCTCCGCTCACCCAAAGCGTGACGTTCAGCGTGCTGAAGATCCTCGGCGTGCTCTTCCTCGCGCTTTTGCCGATGGTCGCCTACTCGGTCCTCGCCGAGCGCAAAATCTCAGCCTTCATTCAGGACCGCCAGGGACCCAACCGCGTCTCGCTGCCCTTGGTCGGAAGCATTCCGATTCTTGGACCGCTCCTGACCAAGCTGGGCATCTGGCAGCCGCTGGCCGACGGCGTGAAATCGATCCTGAAGGAGGACTTCACCCCGTCCTACGTCCGCAAGGCCTACTTCTGGCTGGCTCCGGCGATCACGCTGGTTCCTGCGTTCATGACGGTTGGCGTGATCCCGTTCGGTTCGACGCTCGGTTCACAGAAGATGGTCATCGCCGATCTCAACGTCGGCATCCTTTATACGTTCGGTATCGTCTCGCTCGGCGTCTACGGCATCGTCTTAGCCGGCTACGCCTCGAACTCGAAGTATCCCTTCCTCGGCGGCATCCGGTCCACGGCGCAGATGATCTCCTACGAGCTGGCCATGGGCATGTCGGTGATCCCGGTCTTCATGATCATCGGCAAGCTGAACCTCTCCGACATCATCACACACCAGGCGCAGCACGGATGGATGGCCCTGCCGTTCATGGCCACGCAGCAGACCTTCGCGTCCTACCTGCTTTGGCCCTGCATGATCGTCTCGTTCGGCATCTTCCTTGTGTCCGCCTTCGCCGAGACGAACCGCCTGCCGTTCGACCTACCCGAGTCCGAGACGGAGCTCGTGGCCGGCTACAACACGGAATACAGCTCGATGAAGTTCGCCCTCTTTTTCATGGGTGAATACGCCAGCATGATCACCGCCTCCTGCATGATGGTGGTGCTGTTCTTCGGCGGCTGGAGCCTGCCGTTTTTTGGGCTCGACCAGCCCGCGACCTCGATTGTCGGAGGCCTGGCCCACATCGCCATCTTCGTGGCAAAGATCCTTTTTTTCATGGTCGTCTTCATCTGGGTGCGCTGGATGTTGCCGCGCTTCCGCTACGACCAGCTGATGGATCTCGGATGGCGCCGGTTCATCCCGGTCGCCCTCGCCAACATCCTCGTGACCGCCGTGGTCATGTATTTCGTCCGCTGACCCCAACCTTGACGCCAACATGATTGTCGATCGCAAACCACTGAGCTTCTGGGAGAGGATGTATCTCCCGTCGATCTGGGGCGGCTTCAAGATCACCTCGAAGCATTTCTACAACACCGTCTTCAGGGGCAAGACGGGCGGCAACACCCTGTCCAAGGGCTATTACCCCGAGACCAAGTGGGACGTCGCCGAAGGTTATCGCGGCGCGCCCTACCTCGTGAAGGACCAGGACGGCGCGACCAAGTGCGTCAGCTGCCAGCTCTGCGAATTCGTCTGCCCACCCAAGGCCATCAAGATCACGCCTCCCGGTGCCGACGGCCAGACGGCCGACCGCAAGAACGCGGAGAAGATGCCGCGCGAGTTCGAGATCAACATGCTCCGGTGCATCTTCTGCGGGTTCTGCCAGGAATTGTGCCCGGAAGAGGCGATTTTCTTGCAGAAGGACTACTCGCTCACCGGCCTCGCGCGCGGCGAGATGATCTTCAACAAGGAAAAGCTCCTCAGTCTCGGTGGCACGAGCGGCGGCATCCAGAAGTGGAAACACAAGCTGGAGGAGGCAAAGGAACAGGAAGTGTTCCCAGTGGAGACCAAATGATCGGCCGCTCTTTCCACGCAACCTGACATGGCACTGTCCGACATCTTTTTCTACCTGTTCGCCGCTCTGACGCTCTTCTGCGGGCTGATGGTCGTGGCGAATCCGTTGAGTCGGAACCCGGTCACGAGCGCGATCTTCCTCGTGCTCACCATCGTCTCGATGTCCGGCCTGTTCGTGCTGTTGCACGCCTTCTTCCTCGCAGCCGTTCAGATCCTCGTCTATGCGGGCGCGGTCATGGTGCTCTTCCTCTTCGTGATCATGCTCCTCGACCTGAAGGAGGAGGAACGGCGGAAGTTCAAGGTCATCAGCGCCGGCATCGGAGCGCTCGCCGTTTTCGGCACCGCCGCGATCTTCCTGAAGAGCATCGGCACGACCCAGTGGAAAGGAGCGGCTCCGACGATCGAAGGGAGCACCGTGGCGCTTGGAAAACTGCTCTTCGACAAGTTCCTCCTGCCGTTTGAAATCGTCTCCGTGCTCCTGCTCGTCGCCATGATCGGCGTCATCCTCCTCAGCCGAAAGGAGCTGAAATGAATCTGCTCGCCGCCTCCGTCGACCTCCCTTCGCTCCCGCCCGTGGGTCTTCAGCACTACCTCGCCGTCAGCGCCATCCTGTTTTGCCTCGGCGTGCTCGGCGTGCTCGTCCGGCGGAACATCCTCGTGATGTATATGTCGCTTGAGCTGATGCTCAACGCGTCGAACCTCGCGCTGGTCGCCTTTTCCCGGTTCAACAACAATCTCAACGGACAGGTGATGGTGTTCTTCATCATCACCGTGGCCGCCGCCGAAGTGGCGGTGGGCCTTGCCCTCATCGTGGCCCTCTACCGCAAACGGCAGACCGCCCACGTCGAAGACCTCACCACGATGAAGCTGTAGCCCGACGCGATGAACCCCGAGCTTCTACCCTGGATCATTCTCCTCCTGCCGCTGGCCTCGGCGGTTGGCATCACCCTGTTCACGCGCGGCTCGAAAGGCCTCAGCGCCGGCATCTCCATCGGCGCCATCGCCACGGCCTTCGTCGCAAGCATCATCCTCTTCGCCAAGACCGGCGGCGGGTCGCTGCTGGGTCCTTTGCTGAATTTGGAATGGATCAATCTCCAAGTCCCCGGGCTCACTGGTGAAGCCAGCTCCATTCAGGACATCATCATCAACTTCGGTTTCAAGATCGACGCCCTCAGCCAGCTGATGCTGCTGATCGTCACCGGCGTCGGCACCGCCATCCATGTCTTCTCCTGGGGCTACATGCACGAAGACCGTTCGGTCCCGCGTTACTTTGCCAGCCTGAGCCTCTTCTGCTTCTCGATGCTTGGCATCGTCCTCGCGAACAACCTGATGATGATGTTCATCTTCTGGGAGCTCGTGGGCGTGTCGTCCTACCTGCTGATCGGCTACTGGTTCGAGAAACCCTCCGCCGCCGACGCCGCGAAGAAGGCCTTCCTGACAAACCGCATCGGCGACTTCGGCTTCATGCTCGGCATCCTCATGGTCTGGGGAATCCTCGGGACGATGAGCTTCGACGGCATCTCCGCAGCCTTGGCCAAGAATCCCGCCGCGCTCGGAACGATGGGAACGATCGCCGGCCTGTTGATCTTCTGCGGTGCGATGGGCAAGTCCGCCCAGTTCCCGCTGCACGTCTGGTTGCCGGACGCGATGGAAGGCCCGACGCCGGTCTCCGCTCTGATCCACGCCGCTACAATGGTGGCCGCCGGCGTTTTCCTCCTGTGCCGTGTATTCGTGGTCTTCACGCCGGATGCGTTGACTGTCATCGGCTGGATCGGTGCGATCACCGCCCTGATCGCTGCGTTGATGGCTCTTCAGCAGAACGACATCAAACGGATCCTCGCCTACTCCACGCTCTCGCAGCTCGGCTACATGGTGATGGCCGTCGGCACGGGCGGGGTTGTCCTTGGCCAGGGACCTTCGGCCGCGATGTATCACCTGACGACCCACGCGTTCTTCAAGGCGATGCTCTTCCTCGGAGCCGGTTCCGTCATCCATGCCTGCCATCACGAGCAGGACATCTGGCAGATGGGCGGGCTGAAGAAGAAGATGCCCGTCACCTATTGGACCTTTCTCATCGGCACGCTCGCGTTGGCCGGAGTGCCGCCCTTCAGCGGCTTCTACAGCAAGGACGCCATCCTCGCCGCCGCGTTGGAGGCCAACAAAGGCTGGTTCGTCATCGCCGCGCTGGTCGCGCTGTTGACCACCTTCTACATGAGCCGCCTGTTCATCGTGGCGTTCCTCGGCAAACCCCGCTCCGAGTCCGCCGGGCACGCGCACGAGTCGCCCGGGATCATGAGTTTCCCTCTCATCGCCCTCGCGATTCCTTCTGTGCTAGCCGGCGTCTTCGGGATCAATCACCTGCTTGACCATCAGTTCGGCGTCGAAGCCCATGGAAGACACGGAATGGTCGCTGAAATCTTCGCGCCGTTCGGCCATTCGCCGTTCGCCGCGATCTTCGGCGTGCTGGCCGTCGTCTTCGGCGTGTCGTTCGCCTTCGCGCTCTACGGCAACGCGGAGAAGGATCCGCTGCCGAACGCGTTGGGCTTCTTCTCCCGCGCGATGGCGCGCCGGTTCTACTTTGACGAAATCTGGAGCTTCCTTATCCGCATCACCCACGAGGCGCTTTCCTACGTGGCCGACTTCATCGACCGCTGGCTGGTGTCCGGCCTGATGGTCCGTGGAACCCACGGCAGCTTTGAAATCGCGGGCCGCGCGCTGCGGCTGCTGCAATCCGGCAACATCCAGACCTACGCGCTCCTCTTCGTCGCCGGGCTCGTCGTCGTGCTCCTGATCGTCCTGAAATAGCCATGTCCCTTTTGCTCACGACACTCATCTCCGTCCCGCTGGTCGCGGCCCTGATCGTTGCGCTGATCCCTGGGAACTTCCGGTTCATCATCCGGCTGGTGGCGCTGGCTGCCACGCTCGTGGCCATGAGTCTTGCCATCACGGCATTCGTGCAGTTCCAACCGCAGGGCTTCGACCCGGCGAATCTCGCGACCTTCCAGATGCAGCACAAGGTGGCGTGGATCACGAGCGACGTGATCAACATCAACTACCACGTCGGCGTGGACGGCATCAGCATCGGCCTGCTCCTCATGGCCGGCATCGTGGCCTTCGCGGCGACCGCCGTGTCCTGGGAGATCAAGACCGGCGAGAAGACCTTCTATCTGCTCCTTCTCCTGATGTCCGGCGGCGCGTTCGGGGCGTTCTGCTCGCTGGACCTGTTCTTCTTCTACTTCTTCAACGAACTGGCGCTCGTCCCGACCTTCATCATGATCGGAGTTTGGGGTCGAGGCCCTCAGAAGAACTACGCCACCTACCAGATCACGCTCTACCTGACGCTCGGCGCGATGCTGGCGTTGATCGGCCTGATCGCCCTCTACGTCTCTGCCGGTGTCAACTCGCTCGACATCGTCACGCTGAAGGAAGCGTTGTCCAAGAAGGCCCTTAGTTCCGGTGCCCAGGCGGTTATCTTCCCGCTGCTATTGTTCGGATTCGGAATCCTTGTCGGCCTCTTCCCGTTCCACAGCTGGGCTCCCCTTGGTTACGCCTCCGCTCCCACGGCCACGGCCATGATGCACGCCGGCGTCCTGAAGAAGGCCGGCCTCTATGCCATCATCCGGGTTGCCTTGCCCTTGATGCCGGAAGGCGTCGCCAAGTGGATGCCGGTGCTCGCGGTGCTCTGTGTCGGCAACATCATCTACTGCGGATGGGTCGCCATGCGGCAGAAGGATCTCAACATGCTGATCGGTAATTCGTCGGTCGCGCACATGGGCTTTGTCTTCCTCGGCATCGCCAGCGACTCGCTCATCGGCCTGACCGGTGCGGTCGTCATCATGGTCGCCCACGGCCTGCTGGCCGCGCTCAGCTACGGATTGACCGGCTACGTCTACAACACCACCGGCACTCTGAAGATGGACGAACTCGGCGGGCTTCTCCGCAAGATGCCCTTCATCGGCGTGGCCATGGTCATGTGCTTCATGGCCGGTTGCGGCCTGCCGGGGTTCGCCAACTTCAACGGCGAGATGCTCGTCATAGTCGGAGCCTGGAAGGTTCTTCCCAACATCGTCGTCTTCGCGGCCTGGGGCGGTTTGGTCATCAGCGGCCTCTACATGCTGCGCGCGATCCGTTCGGTCCTGCACGGACCCACGCAGGCCAGGACCGAGAATGTCGGCGAGTTCGTCATCAAGGAACCGCTGCCCGCGTCCGAAGGCGGCCTGGGATTCCTTGGGGCCGTGACCGCGTTCTTCCACTCTGCGCTCGGCGGCGGAGTCTGGCAGCTCTGGCGCAAACTTCCCTATGCGCTGCTGCTGGTCGGACTGATCCTGTTCGGCTGTTTCCCGTCGCTGCTGACCTCGAAGATCAAGGGCAGCATCGCCGAAGTCGTGAACCTCTCGCACAAGGTCTCTCCGGCTAAAGCCGCCGCGTCCGTCACGGCGCCTGCGCCGCTCAACGTGGCCGACAACCGCAACTGATTTCTTCCGACCCGAATGAATTCCTACCAGCTCATCAGCCTGGAAATCGCCACGGTCCTGCTGGGACTCGGGATCCTGCTGGCCGACTTGTGGATCGCCCCGGCCAAGCGCCGCATGCTTGGATTCATCGCTGCCGCCGGCGTAGCCGTCATCTTCGCGGCCAGCTTCTCGCCCGCCTTCCCGGACTTCGGAACCGCCTTCGGAAAGATGTATGTGTTCGACGGCCTGTCGCTGTTTTTCAAACGGTTCTTCCTTGCCGCTGCATTCATCGTTCTGCTCCTCGCCATCGATTTTGCGGACCGCATCGCGGTCGGAATCTCCGAGTTCTACAGCCTGATCCTGTTCGCGCTGGCGGGAATGATGTTCGCCGCGTCCTCGAACGACTTCACCCTGATGTTCGCGGCTTTGGAACTAATCACGATCACGTTCTACGTGCTGACGAGCTTCCAGCGGAACAAGCTCCAGTCGCTTGAAGCGGGCGTGAAGTATCTCATCCTCGGCGCGCTTTCGACGGGCTTCACCGTCTTCGGCATCGCCCTGGTCTCGGGAATCGCGGGAACAACCAACTTCATCGAATTGTCGGCCAAGTTGAAGGACATCTCCGGTGATCCCATCTTTCTCGTCGGCCTGCTGCTGCTGACAACGGGCCTCGGGTTCAAGATCGCCGCGTTTCCGTTCCACGTCTGGGCGCCGGACGTCTATCAGGGTTCTCCCGCTCCTGTGACCGCGTTCCTGGCCGTCGGTTCCAAGGCGGCTGGCATCGTGCTTCTGATGCGCGTCCTGTTCGTCGCGGTGCCGGAGGTGGCCAAGTCCTGGTCGGGCCTGCTGGCTTTCATCTCCGGAGCGACCATCATTTACGGCAGCCTTTGCGCGATTCCGCAGCGAAGCCTGAAGCGTCTGCTGGGCTATTCGAGCATCGCCAACGCCGGCTTCCTCATGCTCGGCATCGCGGCCGTCAACAAGGACGGCGCGACTGCCGTGCTCGTCTATCTCGTCGGATACCTCTTCGCCGTGTTGGCCGCGTTCACCGTCATTTCGATCATCACGCGCAACGCCGAGTCGGACGACATCTCGGTGCTGGCCGGCTTAAGCAAACGCTCGCCGATGCTCGCGGCCGCGCTGACCTTCTCAATGGTCTCGCTCGCGGGCATCCCTCCGTTGGCCGGATTCTTCGGAAAATTCCTGCTGCTGAAGTCGCTCATCAAGGCCGGTGCCGTTTCGGGCGTGCATTTCGTGCTGCTCGGCGTCGCCGTGATCGCGGTCGTGATCTCGCTCTACTACTACTTCGGTGTCATCCGGGCCATCTTCTGGTCCAAGGACGTCTCCGACCATTCGCCGATTCCGGTTCCCGGCGCCTTGGCATTCACGTTGGCCGTCTGCATGGCGGGAATGTTTCTCCTCGGCGTGTTCCCCCGGATCCTCGTCGACGTGGACGCGGAGTCCTTGAACAGCGCCGTCGGCGTCTTCGCTCGACTGCTCTAAACCCCGTCCCAATCGGGCCGATTTCAGCGCGGGACACCCCGCGATTTCAGGCCTTCTGGTTGACACCCCCCTGCGCGATTGGCAGCTTCGCAAACCGAATTTGCAGAACCGGTAGGTTGAGCGGTCCGTTGCCGCTGTTCGTTCCGGTCAAAGAAACAAGCTTATGGCAGAACTACTTGGAAATCTCCTGGTCGCCCAGTCCGGCGGACCGACATCCGTCATCAACGCGAGCCTCGCCGGCGTCGTCACAGAAGCGGGCAAGCACGAGTGCATCGAGGAGATCTTTGGCGGACTCAACGGCATCCTTGGCACGCTCAACGAGGAGATGATCGACTTCAACGACGAGAAGGCCTCGACGATTCGCGCGCTCCGCCACACGCCCGCCGCCGCCCTCGGCACCTGTCGCTACAAGATCAACTTCGACAAGAAGCCTGAGCAGGCCGCGAAGGACATGGACCGTTTGTTCCAGCTCTTCGAGGCGCACAACATCCGCTATTTCTTCTACCTCGGCGGCAATGATTCGCAGGACACGGCCAACAAGATCCACAACGAGTCAGCGAAGCGCGGCTTCGAAGTGCGCGTGATCGGCGTGCCCAAGACGATCGACAACGACCTGCCCGTGACCGACCACTGCCCCGGCTACGGCTCGGTCATCAAGTATAACTCCGCCACCGTCGCCGAGATCGGCCTCGACGTCGGCGCGATGGCCACCGACGACGGCTCCTGCTGCATCGTCGAAGTGATGGGCCGTGCCGCCGGATGGATCGCCGCCGGCACCGTCCTCGCCAAGCAGGGCAACGCCG
This sequence comes from Verrucomicrobiota bacterium, assembly GCA_038203875.1. Taxonomy (GTDB): domain Bacteria; phylum Verrucomicrobiota; class Verrucomicrobiia; order Limisphaerales; family CANJSG01; genus CANJSG01. Next base: position 8,088 of record JBBRDN010000025.1, on the reverse strand, counting down.
CCAATCCCCCACACATCATCCTGCTCCCCGAGATCGCGTTCAACGAAGCCGCGTTCCTCGCCAAGGTGAAGGAAACGGTCGCGACGTTGAAGCATTGCATCGTCGTGGTCGGCGAAGGTCTCAAGAACGCCAAGGGCGAGGAGATCGGAGCGGACAAGACCCGGGTCGACGCCTTCGGACATGCCGTTCTTTCCGGCGCCGCCGACAAGCTCGCCGAGATCGTCCAAGGCAAGCTCAACCTCAAGACCCGCACGGTGAAGCTCGGCTACGCCCAGCGCTGCGCCGCCCATCTCGCCTCCAAGACCGACGCCGACATCGCCTTCGCCTGCGGTGAAGCCGCCGTGCGCGCATCCGTCAACGGCTCCAGCGGTTTCATGGTCAAGGTGGTCCGCCGGAACACCAGCCCGGTCTCCTTCACCACGGATCTCGAAGACCTCAACAACATCGCCAACGTCGAACACTTCGTCCCCCGCGACTGGGTTTCCGAAGACGGCTTCATGCCCAACGAGAAGTTCGTGGCCTACGCACAGCCTCTCATCGAGGGAGAAGTCGTCGTGCCCTTCAAGAACGGCCTGCCGCAGTATGCCGTCCTTGAGAAAAGCCCCGTCGACAAGGTGCTCCCGCCGCGCGCCTGACCCACTCGGCCCGCCTGCCTGTCTCTGAGGACACCGGGACGGGACAGCATCTGAGATCTAGACACCGTTTCACGAATGTCACCCCGGAAACCGAAAGGTTTCCGGGGTAATTCGCTTCTGGCACCTATACTGCTAGATTTGGTGTATGCACTTGATGGTTTTCGCTCTCAGCGCGTGGATTGGCCTTCTCGGCATCGCCATTGCCTTGGCCGCCGCCAACGGCAGGAACAACGATTCCGGAATCAACGGCACCAGGTGAAATCGATCTAGTCAGCGGCCCAGACCCAGGTTGGATGACCCGTCAGCATGAGCAGCTGGCGGGTCATCTTTTTGTCCCGAAGCCTTGATCGATCTGAGGGCTAATTCACTTCGAGACGAAGGAACAAGGGTGAAGGCGGATTGGTCAGGATGACTTGATTGGTGGGGATCACGGCGGGGATCGGCCCGAGGAGAATGTTCGTCAAAGGCAGTCCGAGAGTGGTTCCGCCCAGGAGCGTGTAGGTCCGGTTGCTCACTCCGGTCCAGTTGACGCGTTGGAGTGGCAATGGCCCGCTCCAATCGATGGTCGTTCGCAGCCGGAGGACTGACGTGTTTCCCAGCGGGTCGGTTCCAGCCACGAACTCGTCCCGGTTCGACGCCCCATCACCGTCGGTGTCTTCGCTACCCGTCCGCGTCATCGTGCCGAGGGCGGCCAACTCCCACGCGTCCGGCAATCCATCCGCGTCCGCGTCATCGGTGCCGAGTTGGAGTTGGACGACCTCCGCCCGCTTTCCGAAAACGTTGTGATGATGCAGCACCAATGCGCTGGCCGTGCCCACGGGGCTGATCCCATGAAGGGCCGCGTTGCTGCGAATCACCGTGAGCGACAGGGGAGCGCCATCGGCGAAGAATGGAGTGTTGGCAATCCCGCCAATGGCGGTGTCCACCAGAGGCCGCATCGCATCGTAGGTCGCCGTCGTCGACGTCTTGCTGGCCGGGCTTGGGCTTTGTTCCGGGCCCGTGCCGCGAATGCGGTAGTTGAACCGGCTGATCCCGGCGCCGAGTCCGATCAGCGGAGCGCTCACGGGCAATACCAGCACGCTGTTTGCGTAGGGCACCCCGTCGCGTGCGTCGGAGAATGCGTTCACGTAGGCGTTCGTCGTGTAGGTGCCGGATGACAGGTTCCGCACAATGACGAGCAGGACGTCGTTGGCCGACCCGGAGGTGTTGAGTTCGGATGCGCTCTTAAAATCTCCCGCGCTGCCGGCGACGACGGAATAGTCGTCTGAGCCGTCGCGGTTCGAATCGACCAGCACTTCGAACTTCGCCATCCCGCGCTGCGGCGTGGTGAATACGCCGGACACCGCGAGGCCGAAGAACACCGTGCTGTCGGCATAGGCACCTTGGCGGGGCACGTCGCTCGCGGCACCAACCGCAATGAGATCCACTCCTGCGTTCGCCACATCCTGGCCGAAGGCGGACATCGTGGCGCCCAACTGGAAGACCGAGACGAGCGCATTCGTCAGGGCGCTGGCACCCCACTGGGGGAGCGTCACCGCCGGATTCATCGCCGCCAGCGGCAGGCCGATGTTGGTCGCCACGACTCCATAGCTCGCGGCGGCTCGGATCGAGCCGTAGAACGGAACATGCAGGGGCACGTCGCCGGCGTGGAACCACAGTCCGCCTGAGGTTTCCGGAAGGAATCGGCGCGGTCGGCCGCTGAGCTGGTTTGTGCTTGTGGCGTCGTTGGCCGGCGGAAGCAGCGAGGGTTCGAAGGCGAACCGGAACTGCGCCACCGCTGTTCCACCGGCAGGAATCGTGACCGGGCTGTTGAGCGGGGTGATCACCACAGCCGGGCCCGGCGACGTGTTGGTCGCCGATAGCGACAGCGTGACCGAGGCGTTGCCATGGTTTGTCAGCCGGATGAACTGGTCGAACTCAGTCCGGTTGGTCAGTTGCAGGAGACCGAGGTTGACGGACACAAGGGCCTCTTTGCCGTCGGAGAACGCGGTGACTCCCGTCCTCACCGCATTGCCCACGTTCAACTGGCCTGCGCCGATCCTCGATTCCGGATACGCCACGCCGGATCCGTCCCGCATCGCGGTGGCCGTGTTCATCAAGGCCGCCTTGACCTGCGCGGCCGACCACTGCGGTCGCATTTGGCGCATCAGAGCCGCCGCGCCGGCCACGTGCGGCGCCGCCATCGACGTGCCCGTCTGCGCCACGCCGGCCGCACCGCTGCCGGCCTTCGTGGAAACGATGCCGCTCCCGGGAGCGGAGATGTCCGGCTTGAGAAGGCCCGCCGGTGCCGAAGGGCCGCGCGAGCTGCTGTCGTTGAGCTGGTCGGCCAGATCGGGTCGCGCGATGACCGTGTCGACGGAGAGACGGAGCACCGGGTTTTCGGCAAGCCTCGCCTTGATGGTCGCGCCGTTGGCCAGGGTGATCATAACGCCGGGGATCACGATGTCGCTCGTGTCGCCGGTCCCGCCCATCACGATTGGTTCGCCGGGAACGTTGTTGACCATGACCACCGCGACGGCTCCAACGCCTTGGACAAGGCGGACCTTGTCGACGAAGAAACAGGAACCACGGTCGATCAGCGCGATCTTCCCGTTCAACGCAGCCGCGTTGACCAACGGACCGCATGCCTGCGCCGGATCCACGTAGACCACGCCGGCCTGCACCGGCCCGGAGTTCGTCAACTGCTTCGTAAAAGCGCCTTCCACCGCGCCGTAGTTGCCGGCGATCGATGCCGGCGAAACGACGCCGAGACCGATCGACGTGGCCCCGCCGTCGAAAGAGTTCGCCACGCAGATCCCTTTTTCGGCCGCACCGGGGGAACCGACGATGAAGTGGGTGTTCCCGCTGTTGCCGGCGGCGATGACCGGAATGCAGCCGAGCTCCGCGAGGTTGTTGATCGCGAGATTCTCCGCGTCCGGCAGGCTGTTGAGACCGAAGGGACTTCCCAGCGACAGGTTCACCACGTCCAACCGGTCGGAGAGGTCGTTGTCGCCGTTCGGATCGCTCGCCCACTCCAGCGCGTCGAGGACATACGTCGTCGATCCCGAGCAGCCGAAAACCTTCAGGGCATAGAGCAGCGCCCTCGGCGCCACGCCGGGACCGATGCCGAACTGCGCGAAGTCCATTCCCTGCGTGTAGCTTCCGCTGTAGGCCGCGCCGTTTGTCAGCACCCCGATGCCCGCGATGATGCCGGCCACGTGGGAACCATGTCCGTTGCCCGAGCAGTCTAGCGGGTCATCGTCCGGAGTCGCGCCACCGCTTCCGTTATACGAATCGCCGACGAAGTCATGGCCGCCGACGACTTTGGCCGTGGGAAAACTGCCCGGCTCGATCTTGGTGGAGTTGTTCGCCGAGTAGGCGGCGGGTGTGCCGGCGCCACCGAAGTTCGCGTGGGTGTAGTCGATTCCGGAATCGATGACGCCGACGCGGATGCCGCGTCCGTCGAGGTTGGTCGCCACGCTGCTCCAGGCCGACGCGGCGCCGATCCACGGAACGCTCGTGGAGGTTTGGGGCCAATGGCTCTTCACCGCCTCCACCCTCGCGACACCGGGAATCGCCGCGAGCCTTTCAACCGAAGCGCGCGGAACACGGAAGCGGATCGCGTTGATCAACCGATGGAAACGCCCTTCCTCCTTGGCCCCCAGCGAAGCGGCTTGGGCGGTGACGGAATCCTGTTCCGTCTTGATCGCCGCGACCCTCGCCATCATCTCCGACGGGGAACGATCGGTGACCCAAACTCGCGCCGTCGGTTCGTTGGTCAGCACCGCGAAGACCAGCATTTCGTCCGGAGCCGATGTAGAAACCGCCCGAACCGGGACAGCCACGCAGCACAGGAGTGGTGCGAGAACGAAGAGACGGATTCGCAGACCCATGATGCACTGTGGCACCGGATGCGGATTCGGTTAAGCCCTCAAGTGAAACGCCCTCCGCGGCGTGACCGCCACCGGCCATTTCAGCCATAAAGAACAACGCCCGCAGCCGGAGCCGCGGGCGTTGAAGATCGATGGTTAGCCCGGTCAGTCGGGAATGTTCACCAGCTTGATCGCGCCGATGCCGCCGGGGTTCCAGTTGGTGAAGAGCACGTAGACTTCCTGCTTCGCGCCCTTGCCCGTGACATACCAGCAGGCGTCGTGGATGTGCAGCGCGAGATCGTAGCCGAGGTCGTCCTTCACCTTGAGCGTGGAGACAACCGTCCTCTTCTTGAGGTTGATGATGTAGATCGGTCCGCTGGTCTTGCCCGGGCCGTCGAGGCAGGGAGCCAACGCGTAGTCGCCCCAGAGATCCACATCGCAGACGATGCTGCCAGGTGGCAGGCCTTCGATGTCATGGACGTGCTCATGCTTCAGGTCGAAGCGTTTCACCAACCCCTCGGGACGGGCCGAGACCAGCAGGGAATTGTCGCGCGGATCGTAGGTGATGCCGTGGGGAGTGCCGGAGAATTTCTTACCGCCGAAATACTTCTCCTCATATTTCAGGGGCGAAACCGAAGCCGGCATGAACCACGCCTTGCCGTAGCCGTCCGTCACCCAGAGCTGGTTCTCGCCGACGAAAGCGACATCCGTCGGGGCGAAACCCTTCTTGTCCGCGTAGGGCTGGCCTTCAGGGATGCGCAGGATCTCGGCTTTCTGGAACGAGGTGTCGGTCAGGAAAATCTGGCCCGTCGTGTTGTCCGCCGCGGCGATGAGCGGGCGTTTGCCTTTGCGCGGAAGGATGTCCGCGCCATGCAGGTTGCCCTTCGCCATGACGGGATCGCCCTGGACGATCGAGGACTGCGTCAACTTGTTGCTGAAGGCGACCCAGCCGACCTGCTGGAGGCCCCAGTAGACCGTGTCGGTTTCCTTGTCGACGATCAGCGTGCCGTGGGCGGGTTTGACCTTCGACTGCGCCTCGGCGGGAACGGGGACGAGCTCGGGCGCGGCCACGAACTTCCAGAAGCCCTGCCCCGTGACCTTGAGGCCGGGTTCAGCCTTGATGGCCTTGGGCGCACGGACCGGCCCCTTTTTTTCCAAGGCGAACGCCAGAGGCGTCACCTCGGTGGCTTCGTGGTCGTGGGACTTGTCGCCGGTCACCTCATGGGCGTGGGCCGGCAGAGCCACCATCGCGGCAGTCAGGGCGATAACAGAAATAGTTGAACGGATCATGGTAGTGGGAACGGGGTTGGAGTCTGTGCTGGGAGTCTTCCAGACAGAATTGCCGGAAGGAAAGGGGAACTTGGCGGACGGTTGCTTGCGGCAAGAAGACCCGTCCCGGATTGTTTGTCGGATTCCGCCGGTCGGCGGCGATGGATACAGGCAGATGAGCGAATCGGACGTTGATCTCTTGCAGCGATACCGGCGGGAACGGTCGGAGGAAGCCTTCTCGGAGATCGTCCGGCGACACGTCACGCTGGCCCACTCGGCCGCGCTCCGTCAGGTCCGGCTGCCCCAGCTCGCCGCCCGGCTCTGAGAAGCCTCACGGCGGAACCCCGTTGACGGCATCCGTCGCGAGACCAGGCGCAACGCCCTCGAAAGGACCGCCATGGAACTGCACGCCATCAATTCGTGCCCATCGTAGTGGAGCCGGCTGGAAACCGTCTTCGCCGAACGCGATGGCGTAACTCCCGACCACGGACCAGACAGCCGCTTAGCTACGGTCACGACCTCTCGCCCGAGCTGGGCCCGGGTTCCCCAAATTGGAAGACGTCTCGTCTGGAACCGTCAGCATGCGCCAACGTTCTTGGAACACTGCGCGTGGGTCGAAGGGTCGGCTGCCCCGACACGGTGAACTTGCGGCATGGCCGGCAATCAGTTCGCTGGACCGATTGCTCTCAATTGAGTCCTTCATGCCACCGGCTGGGGTCCCCGCTTTTGCCGGCGACGAACTTCGAGGAGAACGGTTCCCGTCAGGAGGGCGGATCCGAAGCCGACCGTTGCGGCCTCGGGCACCGGCCGGATTTCGCCGGCGAGATGGTAGCTGTTGCAATCGCCGGCCGCGAAGACGCCGGAGTAGAACCAGCCCTGTTGGGTGCTTGAGGTCTGAAGGAAGTCGGAGATCGATAGGAGGCCGTTGCCCGAACGCTGCAGGGTGACCTTCACGGACTCGTTTTCCTGGAAGTTCTGGTTTCCGAAGTCGAAGTCGAAGTCGAAGTCGGGGTTGCCACCACCCAGGTTGCTGGCGGGTCTCTCCAAAAATGGAGCCGAGACCGAGCCGGCAAGGACCTGGAAGCTGTTGGCCTTGATCTGGAGGGAATCGAGTTTGGCCTGGTCCCCGGTCAGGTTGAACGCCCATTTCTTGAGATGGTCTCCCGAGGCCGAAGTCATGTTGAAGACCTGGAGCTGAAATACGACCGATGTGCCACCGGCTCCGGAATCCGTCAGCGTCGCCCTCAAATAGGGACCTGAGCCCGCGGTGGGCAGCGCCCCGCCAGTCTCGAAGGATCTGATGTAGTCCAAAGTCATGACGGCGCCGGAAGCGTTGTGGGTCATCCCGGTCGCGAGCACGGCGACGCTGAGTCCGGCGAGTTGCCGCCCCCCGTTTTGGGTGAAGAAGGTAAACATTCTGTCCCGAAGCGGTGCTGGTTGCGTTCCGTTCCGAGCTGTGCGAATCGACGGCGTTGCGACCGACGATTCCGCCGTTTCAAGAGAGCTTCAGCCCCTCAGGCGCGGGATTTCGTTTTCAAGTTTGCGAATGGAAGGGCCGACGTGATCACGGACCGGGCTCCAAGAACCGCCTACTCTCCGGCGGGTCTTTGGCGGCCTCGAGCACCTGTCTGTCCGACTCGGAGTCTTTTTGGCGGGAATAAAGCGGGTGTCGGCGTCTCCAACCTTGCGTATGAACCCATTTCGATCTGTTGAGCTTCGCGCTGTGGCTGCCGCGCTGGTGGTTGGCATGACCGTTTTCACCGCACGAGCGGCGGATGCGCCCAAAGATTTCTCCGTTCCTTCGGCAATTGGCGGCAAGGCCTTCAAACTTTCGTCGGCCAAGGGCAAATATGTGGCGCTTCATTTCCTCCTCAAGACCGAGTGCCCCATCTGCCTACGCCACACGCACACGTATCTGGAAAAGGCTCCCGTGTTGCCGGAGGTCACGCAGGTCTTCCTCAAGCCCGATACCGACGACGAGATCAAGAAATGGGCCCGCGACATCGCCAAGGAATCGCCAATCTACAGGGACGCGGATGCGGCGTTGGCCAAGGCCTACGGCATTCCAGACGGCTACCAGTTCCATGGCCAGGTCGTCCACTTTCCCGCCCTCGTCCTGCTTGGGCCAGACGGGAAGGAAGTCTTCCGGTATGTCGGCAAGAACAACGGTGACCGGTTCTCCTTCGACCAGTTGAAGGCGAAGCTCGTCGAACTGAAGAAGTCTTCTCCTGCCAAGAAATGATTCAATCTTCACCGACGCTGGAATCTTCATCCGGTTGCGCTGAATCGGGGCATCGGCCAGCCTACGGAATGCATTGCTTAGCCGCGGCGCT
>JBBRDN010000024.1:0-33694 GCA_038203875.1 Verrucomicrobiota bacterium | reverse complement strand
GTCGAAGACCGGCCCTGCCATCAGGGTGGTCACGACGGCCATGATGACGAGGATCGCGAAAAGAGTTTCGCCGATGATCCCTTTCTGGAGGCCGATGTTGATGATGATGAGTTCCATCAGGCCCCGCGAGTTCATCAACGTGCCGATGGCAAGCGAGGTGCGGTTGTCCTCGCCGGTGAGCCGCGCCGCCGCCCAGCACGCCACACCCTTGCCACCGATGGACGCGGCGAGCACGACTAGCGTGACGAGAAGGAGGTTCGGATTGGTCACGACATCGAGCTGCGTGTTGAGCCCGGAGAAGGTGAAGAACATGGGTAGAAGGAAAACCAGCGCGAAGGGTTCGAGCTGCTTCTTGAGTTCCGCCGCGAAGAACCCCCGGGGCATGGCCGTGCCGAGGAGGAATCCGCCGAAGACGGCGTGGATGCCGATGTAGTCCATGGCCCAGCAGGCCAGACAGAAAAGCATCATCACCACGCCAAGGATCGTCGGCGTGATCTTGCCCTCGCGTTCCGCCATCCTGCCGAGCGGCGCGAGAAGCTTCTTTCCGAAATGGATCATGAACGTCGCATAGACCAATCCGCCCAGGATGGCCTTGAGCGCGATGGCGTGGTCGATCGAACCGTCCGGCAGCTTCTCGAAGCTCGCGATCACCACGGCCAGCACGCACCACGCGGCCGCGTCGTCGATGGCGCCCGCCGCCAACGCCAACGTGCCGAGCGACGTGCCCGTCAGGCCGCGCTCATAAATGATCCGCGCCAGCATGGGAAAGGCCGTGATCGCGATGGCCGCACCGAGGAAGAGGGTGGCCTCCGATACGGTGGCCTTGGCCGAGAAAAGTCCGCCATGCTTCACGAGCCACGGAGCCAGCAACACCGCGAGGAGGAACGGGACCAGCATCCCCGCGATGGAGACTGAGGCTGCGCTCTTCAGGCGGGTCTTGAAATGGTCTGTCTGGAACTCGACCCCGACGAGGAACATGTAGAGGCCGACGCCAAGCTGCGCGCCGACGTAGAGCATCTTCAGCGTTTCCTTGGGAAACAGCCCCGCCTGCGCTTCCGGAGCGAAAAATCCGAACAGCGAAGGCCCGAGCATGACGCCAGCGATCATTTCACCGACGACTTGCGGTTGGCCGATCTTGCGGGCCGCCAGCCCCACCAAGCGGCACACACCGAGGATGATGGCCATCTGCAGGAAGAAGTAGATCGACATCTGGGAGGCAGCCATAATACGCATACGTATTAGTGAGATCAGGTCGACCGCGCAACCGCTTTTCTCTCGCTGTCGGATTTTGTGGGCCGCTGGAGGAAATTAGAATGCGGGACCACGGGGCCAACTTCCGGCCATCTCCCGCCAAACTCCGGCCAGCTTTGCGGTTTGCTTCGTCCGACGGCTTGGCCATGTTTCGGCGCACTTACAACTATGGATCTGACACGCACTGCATTCGGCACCTGGAACGGCGGACGGTTCATGCACTTCGGCGAGCCCCTGACCGACGATCGCTTCATCGCCGTCACCCGCCGCGCCTATGAGAAGGGCATCCGCACCTTCATGACGGCCGACGTCTACGGCAATGGCGCCGCCGACGAAATGCTGGCCAAAGCCCTCGAAGGTTTCCCGCGCGACAGCTACTGCCTCGTCGGTGCCATCGGCCACGATTTCTATGCCACAAAACGCGACGGAGCGAAGGGCTTCCCGCGCTTCACCGATCCGCGCATCCGCCAGCCGCAGGACTTCGCCGCCTATCTGGAAATGGCGGCGGAGAAGTCTCTCCAGCGCCTCAAGGCTTCGAAGTTCGACTGCCTGCTCCTGCACAATCCCGACTCCATCGGCTACAGCAGCGACCTCGTTTGGAAGGGCCTGGAGAAGCTCCGCGATTCCGGTCTGACCGACATGCTCGGCGTCGCGCCCGGACCCGCCAACGGCTTCACGCTCGACCTAATCCAGTGCTTCGAACGCTTCGGGCCGTTGATCGACTGGGCCATGATCATTCTCAACCCGCTCGAACCGTGGCCCGGCAGCCTGTGCCTCCCGGCGGCGGTGAAGAACGACATCAAGATCATCACCCGCGTCGTCGACTATGGCGGTCTCTTCCACGACGACGTGAAGCCCGGGCACAAGTTCGGCGAATGGGACCACCGCACCTACCGGCCCAAGGGCTGGGTGGAAGCCGGCTTCGGCAAGATCGAGCAATTCCGCTCCATCGCCACGAAACACAACCTCACGCTCCTCCAACTCGCGGCCATCTGGAATCTTTCCCAGGCGAACGTCTTCAGCGTCATCCCGACGCTCATCCAGGAGATCGACACCGACAGCAAACCCATCGAACAGAAGATCGATGAACTCGCCGCGTTGCCCGACGTGACGCTCACGCCCGCAGATCGCGCGCTGATCGCCGAAGTCGGGGATAACAAGGGCTGCATGGATCTCAAGGGTGGAAACCCGGCCCATTCGGGCGAGCCGCTCCCGGATCGTTGGAGCCTAACGCCCGATCTCGAAGCCACCGGCAAACGCTGGGGCATCGAACCGAACCGCGACCTGACCAACACCCACGCCCCCGCAGCCTGATGCAGTTCGGAGGTGTTTCCTGAAACACCAGTGCCCGGCCAAACAGGCCGGGCTTTTTTCATTGAAAGACACACCGCAACCACGACGGCCTGTTCGTTCAGTAATCGAACACGCTGATTTCGCGGTTCAGCTTGCGGAGCTTCTGGCAAAGGCCTAGGGCGATATTCTGGAGGAGGAGGATTTCGATGCGCGGATGTTCCCGGCCGAGCCTGCGGAAATCAGCCAACGGCAACATGTCGCAAACAAGCGCGGTGTCCGCCGTGACGACGGCCGACCGCGGTGCGCCGTCGAGCAGCGCCATTTCGCCGAAGGACATTCCCGATGAAAACGTGGCCAACCGCTTCTGTGTCCCGCCCGCCAGCGTGACGGTCACACTCGCGCTGCCGGCCGCGATGAAGAACAGCTCACGCGCTTCCGCGCCAAACTCCACGACGACCTGCCCGCGCCGGAAACTCACCCGCTGCATCACTCCGGTCAGCAGCTTGATCTCATGGGGGTTCAATCCCTCGAAAAGCCCGTAAGAACCCGCGTCGACCGTGTCGGTCGGCTCGTCGTCAATCGGGGACTTCAGCAACCGATTCTCACACCATTCAAGCGCGAGGTCGTTTTCCTCGAAGACACGGAACAGTGCCTCAAAGCGGTCTCCCAGCTTTTGCCTCAGGTATCTGCGGAGTGCCGGCACGCGGGCGGCATGGGTAAAGAGAAGAGTGCGCCCGGCTGCCGCAAGTAGTTCCAACAATTGGAGGAACAGACGGCTGCCGGCCTCGTTCAGGCTCAGGGCATGTTTGAAGTCGACGATCGCGAACTGCATTCCCTCGGACGAAGCGATGATGTGCCGCACCACGACCTCCACCGTGGAGAAGACGAGGTTGCCCTGGAGTTGCCACACTTGAATGGCCGGGCCGGACTCACGAAGCGTCTGCGTGTCCGCATTGGACCGCTGACGGCTGGACGAGACATCCGCGACGGTGAACTTGAGCCGCACGACCGAGCTGTTCGAGTGAGGCGGATGGAACTGGTGCAGATTGAAGTGCCGGGAAAGCTCGTCGCACACTTGGATACCCCGGACGCTGTTGCCCCGTGTATCCAGGGGTGGAGAGAAGATCCCGAGACCAAGCTGGCCCGGCAGGACGGCGATGATGCCGCCGGCCACGCCGCTCTTGGCCGGCATTCCCACGCGGTAGATCCATTCGCCCGCGTAGTCATACATGCCGCTGGAGGCCATGACGCTGAGGACGCTCTCGACGTATTCACCGCGGATCGCCTGCTTGCCGGTCACGGGATTCACGCCTCGATTGGCCAGCGTGGCCGCCATGAGGGCGAGGTCGCGGCAGGTCACGGAGATGGAACACTGCTTGAAGTAGAGGTCGACGATCGGTGTCGGATCGCCTTCGACGATGTCGAAGTTGCGCAGGAGATGGCCGATGGCGCGGTTGCGGTGACCGGTTTCGTTCTCCGACTGGTAGATGTCTTCGTCGATCTCCAGCGTGCGTCCGGCGTAGAGGGAGAATGTTTCAAGGATGCGCTTGAGACGGCCGGCGGGCGACTTCCCGGCGATCATCCCCGTCGTGGCGATGGCTCCCGCGTTGATCATCGGGTTGCGCGGACGACCGGATCCGGCTTCGAGGCTGATCGCGTTGAAAACGTCGCCGGTCGGTTCCACACCCACCTTGCGCAGCACCTCGGCGCGGGTGTTGTCCTCCAGCGCCATACCGTAGACGAAAGGCTTCGAGATCGATTGGATGGTGAATTCCTGCGCCGAGTCGCCCACCTCGTAGACCTGGCCGTCAGCGGTGACGAGCGCGATGCCGAACCAGTCGAGATTCGCCTTGGCCAATCCGGGAATGTAGGTCGCCACGTCGCCGCTACGATCCTCCGCCACCCTGCGATGCAACTCCCGCAGGAAGTCGCCGACGGGCGATCCTGTCACAGCCGGGGCATGCGGGCGCTGGTTTGAACGGGACGGGGAACGTTTCACGGAAGTCTCGTGTAGGGTGTCACCCTCGTCCCCTCAACCGCAAAGTGCTGGAGTCCCATGCTCGTTCCGGAATCTGCACGTTGAACCCGGTTGCTCGGCTGTGCTCTCCTTCGCACCTAGTGGTTGCCGCGTTTGAACAACTCCTGGCCCGTCCTGAACCGCTGCTGGCGCTCGCGCCGATGCAGGACGTGACCGACCTGCCTTTCTGGCGGCTCATGGCGCACTACGGCGGGCCGGACGTGTATTGGACGGAGTATTTCCGCGTCCACGCCGTGTCGAACCTGGAGCCGTGGATTCTTGAGGCGATTACGGGTAATCCCACGGGCAAGCCGGCGATCGCGCAGATGATCGGCAACGACGTCGAGTCGCTCGTCCGCAACGCCAAGAAGCTCCAGCGCCTGCCCATCGCCGCCGTGGACCTGAACCTCGGTTGCCCGGCGCCGGTGGTTTACCGCAAGTGCGCGGGCGGCGGGTTGCTCCGCGAGCCCAAACGCATCGACGCCATTCTCGGGGCGCTGCGGGACGCGGTCACGACGGCGAAGTTCACCGTGAAGACGCGCATCGGCTTCGATGATCCGGGTGTGTTCGAGGAGCTGCTCCCCATCTTCGCCAAACACCGGATCGATCTGTTGACGGTCCACGCCCGCACGGTAAAGGAGATGTATCGCAGCGAGGTCCACTACGAGTTCATCGCCCGCGCGGTGGCCGCGATGCCGTGTCCGGTGATCGCCAACGGCAACATCCATTCCGCCGCCAAGGCTGCCGAAGTTCTCCGCCTGACCGGCGCGCGTGGCCTCATGATCGGGCGCGGGGCGATCCGCAATCCGTGGCTCTTCGACCAGATCCGGCAACATCTCCTGGGCGAGCCGGTGCGCTATCCGACGGGCCGCGAAGTGCTCGACTATGTCCACCGGCTCTTCGACGCGACGACATCGCCGGTCGTGCGCGAGTCGGCGCAGGTGCAGAAGATGAAGAAGTATACGAACTTCCTCGGGCTCGGCGTGGAGCCGACCGGGCAGTTCCTCCACCGCATCCGCCGGGTTGATTCGCGGGCGGAGTTCTTCGGGATCTGCGCCGAGTTCCTGGACCACGATGAGCCGATGCCGCTTGATCCGTTCCCGCTCCAGCTACAGTCGACGGATGTGCTGGCAGGCGAACATCTCTAGCTCCCTTGAACCTGAACGAACATCTCCCAAACATGCGCGTGGCCTTGCGGTTGGCCCGAAAGGCTTACGGCGCAACCTCGCCGAACCCGATGGTCGGGGCGGTGCTCGTAAAACGCGGCGAGGTCATCGGCCGCGGATGGCACCATCGCGCCGGGCAACCGCACGCGGAGATCGAGGCGCTCCGTGATGCGGAACGGCGCGGCCACTCGACCAAGGGCGCGACGATCTACGTGACGTTGGAGCCGTGCAGCACCCACGGGCGCACGCCGCCCTGCACCGACGCGATCATCCGTGCCGGCATCCGCCGCGTCGTCGTCGCGGCGACGGATCCAAACCCGAAGCACGCCGGGCACGGCTTCGAGCTGCTTCGCGAAGCGGGCATCGAGGTTGTCTCCGGGGTTCTCGCCGATGGAGCCACAGCCCTGAACGAGGCCTTCAACCACTGGATCATTCACCGGACCCCGTTCGTCACGGTGAAGGCGGCCATGACGCTCGACGGCAAGATCGCGACGGCCAGCGGCGAGTCGAAATGGATCACCGGCGAGGAATCCCTCGCCCACTCCATGACGCTTCGGCAAAGCGCCGATGCCATCCTCGTCGGCGTGAACACGGTTCTGGTCGACGACCCGTCACTCACCGTGCGGCTTGTCTCAAAAGCGAAGCCTCTGCGCCGCGTGATCCTCGATTCCAGGGCCCGCACGCCGTTGTCCTCGAAGGTCGTGACGGACGAATCCGCGTCGCTCACGACCCTAGTCGTCGGACCGGCCGGTCCGAAACGCCGCGTCGCCGCGTTGGCGAAACGGGTCCGCGTGGTAGAGGCGCCGCTTCGTGATGGACGGATCGACCTGCCATGGTTGCTGGCTCAACTCGGTGGCGAACAAGTCACCAGCCTGCTCGTCGAAGGCGGCGGCGAAGTGAACGGTTCCTTCATCGACCAGCGGCTCGCGCATCGGGTCGCGTTCTTCTACGCCCCGAAGATCCTCGGCGGAAAACTGTCGCGTTCCGGCGTTGGTGGTCGCGGCGCGACTTGCCGGGCGGAACTGCTGCCATTGCGCGAGGTCGCTTGGCGCAAGTTCGGCGCGGACCTCTTCATGACGGCGCGCTGCGACGCGGCGGGCGCGTCCTGAAACGCCGCCGCAAGATCCTGCGTCGTTTGCAGTATCTCGGGCTTGAGGTTCCGACGTTTGCGTCCATCTTCGACCCGCAGCCAGCCGAAGCTCACATCCGTGCCTGCCATGCCGCGCCTTGAATCCATTTCGTTCGCCGCGTTTTCCGTCCTTCGGGCGGTTGCCGGTGAATTGAAACGCCCCGCCGCCTTCCTGCTCATTCTCCTGTCGCTCACGGCCAAACCGCTCACCGTGGAGGCAGCCGAACTGACACCGCTCGAGAAGCTCCGGCAGAGCTTCATCGCCGGCGAATATGAGAAGGTCGTGAACGAATCGTCGAAAGCCATCCGCGAGGGCGAATTCGGCGATGACTGGCGCATCCTGAACGTCGAAGCGTTGAAAACTCTCGGCCGCTACGCCGAGGCGATGAACTCGGTCTCCAATGGGATCGTCCGCTACTCCTTCAGCGTCCGGTTGCGGATGCTGTCGCACGATCTCCTCCGCATTTCCAACAAGCCACAGGAAGCCCGCGAACAGTTGGAGGCCATCAGCCAGCTCTGGCGTTCCCGGCCGTGGGCCTACCGCGACAACGCCGCCAGCATCGTCGTCCTGGCCCGCGCCGCCCTCATCATGAACGCCGACGCCAAGGACGTGCTCGACCGCCTGCTGACGCCGGCAAAGAAGATCGATCCCAAGGCGCGAGAACCGCTCCAGGCCATCGGCGACATGGCCTTGTCGAAATCCGACTTCGGGCTCGCCAGCAAAACCTTCGGCGAGGCCCTGAAACTCTATCCGGAAGATCCCGACCTGCTGCACGGCTACGCGGCATCCCTTCAGGAAGACGACCGGGAAAAGATGATCGAGGCCCTGAGCAAGGCGCTCGATGCAAACCCGAACCACATCCCCAGCCTGCTTCTTCTTTCCGACCACCTCGTTGACGCCGAGCAATATGGCGAAGCCCTCAAGCAGCTCGACCGGGTGGAAAAGGTGAACCCGTGGCAACCCGAGGCCGCCGCCTACCGCGCCATTGTCGCGCATCTCCGCAACGAACCGAAAAAGGAAACCGAGCTGCGGATGAAGGCGTTGAAGTATTGGACGAACAATCCCGCCGTCGACCACCTCATCGGCCGGAAGCTCTCGCAGAAGTATCGTTTCGCCGAAGGTGCGGCTTACCAGAAGCGCTCCCTGTCGTTTGACCCCGACTTCGCACCAGCCAAGATCCAGCTCGGCCAGGACCTGCTCAGGCTCGGCAACGACGCCGACGGCTGGGCTCTGGTGGAAGCCGCACACAAGGCCGACGGCTACAACATCGAATCCTTCAACCTCGTGACCCTGAAGGATGCGATGGCCAAGTTCACCACGCTCTCCAACCAGTGGTTCATCCTCCGCATGTCGGAGCTGGAGGCCAAGGTCTACGGCGACCGGGTGATGGCCCTGCTCGAAAGGGCGCGCACCAATCTGTGCGAGAAATACGACCTCAAGCTCGACCAGCCGATCGTGGTGGAGATCTTCACCGACCAGAAGGATTTCGGCGTGCGCACCTTCGGCATGCCGCTCAATCCCGGTTTCCTCGGAGTCTGCTTCGGCCGTGTCATCACGGCCAACAGCCCAGCCTCCGGCACCGGCTCCGCCAGCTGGGAAGCCACGCTCTGGCATGAGTTCTGTCACGTCATCACGCTCGGCCTGACGAAGAACAAGATGCCGCGCTGGCTGAGCGAGGGCATCTCCGTCTTCGAGGAACTGCAGCACAACCCGAACTGGGGCCAGCACCTGACGCCCGTCTACCGCGAGATGATCCTCGGCAAGGACCTCACGCCCGTGAGCGAGTTGAGCGGCGCCTTCATGAAGGCGAAGAACGGCCAGCAGATCCAGTTCGCCTACTACCAGTCGGCACTCGTCGTCGACTTCCTCGTGAAACGCTTTGGTTTCGACGCGTTGAAGAAGATACTCAACGACCTCGGCACCGGCACGGAGATCAACGCCGCGCTGTCAAAACACACCGCGCCGATCGAGACGCTCGACAAGGAATTCGCCGAACACGCCAAGGCGATGGCCAAGGCCTACGCGCCGGAACTCGACTGGATGAAGCCGAAGGCGAAGGACCCGTTGGCGACCGACGCACTGGCCGAGCTCAGCCCGAAGAACTACTACGTTCTCAAGGCCAAGGCGCTCCGCCTGATCCGTGAGAAGAAGTTCGAGGAGGCGCTCGAGCCATTGCTGACGCTGCGGAGACTTTTCCCGCGCGCCACCGGCGACGACGGGGCGCTTGCCCTTCTGGCCACCTCCTATCGTTCACTCAAACAGGCCGACAAAGAACGCGAAGTCCTCGAAGCGCGCGCGGCCATCGAGGTGGACGCCTATGAGACCTTTTCCCGGCTGATGCAGTTGGCCGTGGAGCGCAAGGACTGGGCCGAAGTCGCCAAGCAGGGTGAACGGGCGTTGGCCGTGAACCCGCTCCGTCCCGAAGCCCGCCGCCTGATTGGCCAAGCCTACGGCGAACTCAAGAAACCGCTCCGGGCCAGCGAGGAATGGAAAGCCGTCCTCGCGATGAATCCAGCGGACCCCGCAGAGATCCATTTCCGCCTCGCGGATTCGCTCCGATCCGATCCGACGAGGCTGGCCGACGCGCGCAAGCACCTTCTCCAGGCCATCGACGAAGCCCCACGCTTCCGCGCCGCACTGGCGCTGCTGGACGAGCTGCCCGCAGGTCCCGTCTCACCCACCACGGCACCGGTCGCTCCCCCAGCGAAATGAACCGCCGCTTCGCCCTCGTGTTGATCGCGGCGTTTGCCTTCGGAGGTTTCTGCATTTTCGCCGCGCGCAATCCCGCAGGCGAACTTGGAACCCGCCGGCGTGGACCCATCCGAACGGTGGAACACGCGGCCCCCGATGCCCCGTCGTGGAAGAACCCGCCGCCGTTCAAATACGACAGCTTCGCCTTTACCCGAGTCCGCTACAGCGCGAAAGGCCGGCTGAGAAGCAACGGGTTCTTCTTCGGAGATCGCCGGTGGAGCATCGACTACCCGGATGCCGACATCAACCTGGCCTTCCGCCTCCAGCAACTCACCTCGCTCAAGGCCGATCGCGACAGCACTGTCCTCGAGCTGACGGATCCCGAACTGGCCCGGTATCCGTTCATCTACATGGTCGAGCCCGGAGACCTTGGATTCGAGGAGGACGAAGTGCCTATCCTCAGGAATTACCTGCTGAACGGCGGTTTCCTGATGTTCGACGACTTCTGGGGCGAGGCAGAATGGGAGAACATGGCCGAGGAAATGCGGCGGATCTTCCCGGACAAGGAATTCGTCGATCTGCCGGCCGACCACCCGATCTTCAACGGGATCTTCAAGCTCGATAAGACCAAGCTCCAGACCCCCAACGTCCGCGTCGGCGAGAACAGCCAATATCCGCCACACATCACTTGGGAGCGGCCCGACGCCAAGGAAGTCCATTTTCGCGGGCTCTTCGACGACAAGGGCCGCCTCATGGTCCTCGCCTGCCACAACACCGACAACGGCGACGGCTGGGAGCGCGAAGGCGAATACGAATTCTTCTTCCACGAATTCTCCGAGAAAAAGAACTATCCTCTCGCCATCAACATCATCTTCTACGTGATGACCCACTGAACGCACATGGACACCGGCGAACAAGAGTGCGGCACGGGAAATACGGAAACAAACCCGCGCGCCGCTGCGCCGGGAATGTTTTCGCCTTGGCGGCGCACCGGAGCCTGGGTCCCGCTCATCGCCGTGCTGCTGGCGGGAACCGTCGCCTACGCCCAGTTCGGTGGACGGCGGGGATCCCGCAGGGGCTACGGCGGGGAGAGCAACAGCAGCACGCCGACGTGGAAAAACCCCGACGCCTTCACGCACGACGTCTTCACCTTCGCCCGCATCGAATACGATTCCGGCGGCTGGGGCGGACGCGGTGGCTGGGCGACCGACTATTCCGACGCGGACATCAACCTGCTGTTCCGCCTCCAGCAGATGACTTCGATGAAGGTGAACGACCATCCACAGGGCCGGGTGATCCGCCTCACCGACCCGGAACTCTACAAGTATCCGTTCATCTACATCGTCGAACCCGGCGGCCTCTACCTGAGCGACCTTGAGGCGGAACGCCTCCGGAAACATCTGCTCAATGGCGGATTTCTCATGTGCGACGACTTCTGGGGCGAGAGGGATTGGGAAAACCTGGAAGCACAGATCAAGAAAGCCTTTCCCGAACGCGACTTCTTGGAACTCCCGGCGGAGCACGCGATCTTCAACGGCCTCTTCAAGCTGGATAAGACCAAGCTCCAAACGCCGAACGTCGGCCTGGGAATGCAAAGCCAGTATGACGGCGTCACCTGGGAACGGCCCGATGCCAAGGAAGTCCACTTCCGCGGCCTCTACGACGACAAGGGCCGGCTCATGCTCCTCGCCTGCCACAACACCGACAACGGCGACGGCTGGGAACGCGAGGGGGTCAACGAATATTTCTTCCACGAGTTCTCCGAAAAAAAGAACTACCCGCTGGCCGTGAACATTGTCCTCTACATGATGTCGCACTAGAACTCCCCCAACCTATTTCATGCAACCTCCCTCCCTACCCAACGTCGTGTCACCCGAACAGGAACTTGTCGAAAAGCTGGCCGGTAGCCGGGAGGCCATCAGCCGTGAACTTTCGAAGGCGATCGTCGGCCAGAAGGAGGTCATCGACGAGATCCTGATCGCCCTCTTCGCCGGCGGCCATTGCCTCATCACCGGCGCGCCGGGATTGGCCAAGACGCTCCTCGTCAAATCCATCGCCCAGATCTTCCACCTGAAGTTCCGCCGCGTGCAGTTCACGCCGGACCTGATGCCGGCCGACATCACCGGCACCGAGATCCTGCAGGACACCGGCGAAGGGCGCCGCATGACCTTCGTGCCCGGGCCGGTCTTCGCGAACATGCTCCTCGCCGACGAGATCAACCGCACGCCACCGAAGACCCAGGCCGCGTTGCTCGAGGCCATGCAGGAGCACCAGGTCACCGCCTCGGGTGTCCGCCACGCCTTGCCTGAACCGTTCTTCGTCCTCGCGACGCAGAACCCGATCGAAATGGAGGGCACCTACCCGCTGCCTGAAGCCCAGCTCGACCGGTTCATGTTCAACGTGATGGTGAACTACCTGCCGGAAGCGGATGAAATCCGCGTCATCCAGGCCACGACCGGGAAACCTCCGGAGCAGATCAACCCGCTGTTCGACGCCGACGACGTCCTCCGCTTCCACGGCCTTGTCCGGCAGGTGCCCGTCAGCGAAGACCTCGTTAAATTCGCGGTGAAGCTCGCCGCTTCATCCCGCCCCAAGCAGGCGGATGCGCCCGAGTTCGTAACCAGCTACGTGAGCTGGGGCGCCGGCACCCGCGCCGGGCAGTTCCTCATCCTCGGAGCCAAGGCCCGCGCGCTCCTCAACGGCCGCGCCCACGTGATGGAAG
Organism: Verrucomicrobiota bacterium; assembly: GCA_038203875.1. GTDB lineage: Bacteria > Verrucomicrobiota > Verrucomicrobiia > Limisphaerales > CANJSG01 > CANJSG01. The sequence goes on along the minus strand of JBBRDN010000024.1, from coordinate 21,424 downwards.
AGGACATCCGCGCCCTCGCCACTCCCGTCCTGCGCCACCGCATCCTGCTCAACTACCGTGCCGAAGCCGACGGAGTGACCATCGACAAGGTGATCGCCCAACTGCTGGAGAGAGCCGGGACGAAGTAGGCCTTGGGAGCTCGGCCTTCCAGTCTGCCGCGTCCAGGCAACGGCGACACGGAGTCGCCCGTTGGATCAATCAGCCTAGGGTGTTTGACGTCTGCGGCGGGCCGTCCATTGGCAGGCAGGATGCACTGCCCTACTTCGTCGCCTTGACCGCATACAGCGTCTTCATCGTCGCCACGTAGAGCGTGCCGTTGGCGGCGACGACGGTCGCGTTGATCGGGCTGACGAGTTCGATGGTGTTCAGCAGCTTCTTTTCCCGGCCGTGCGCGAAGATGCAGAGATCGCCGCGCCGGCTGCCGAGGTAGACCTTGCCGTCCGCCACCAGGGCCGAGGACCACATGTCGCCGCGCAGCTCGTGGGTCCAGAGTTCTTGGCCCGTCACGGCGTCGACGCAATGCAGGAACCGCATCGAGTCGGTGACGTAGACGAGGCCGTCCGCCACGGCCGGCGTGGCCATGGTGTGGCGCCCGAGCGGCGCGGACCACTTGAGGTTCGTCGCCGTGATGTCGCCGGAGCCGCGCGCGTCGATGCACTTGAGCCAGGCCTCGTTCTTGCCACACCACCAGTCGCCGCCGCAGGTCAGATAGATCCGTCCGTCCACGAACACGGGCATGCCGAAGATGTTGCTCGGGCTTTCCTTCTTGTTGCTGGTGAAACGGTGGACGTCCTCCTTGGGCGCGGTCGGGTCGGGATCGAAGGTCCAGACTTTCTTGAGCGTCGCGACTTCTCCAGCCATCGGCGCGGCGGCGAGCGGTTCGAAGGCGTAGAGGATGCCGTTGCCGGCGGCGAAGAAGATGAGTTCGCGGCCGTCGACCTTGGCCATGGAGGGTGACGACCAGGTGTTGTGGAAGATGGTCGGCGCGATGCCTTCGCGGTCACGGGCGAGGATGCGGCCGGTGTGTTTGTCGAGGACGAGCAGGCTGGGCGCGTCGGGCGTGCGGATCTTGCGGTGGGTGTTGTCCACGCCCGTGCCGGAGTTGAGATAGAGGAAATCGCCCCGAATCAGGATAGAGCTGTGCGCGCCGTCGTGCGACCAGATGCCGGCCTCCTTCGTCAGGTCGACAAGCCAGAGGATGTCCGCGTCAAGCGGGCCGGGCTCCATCGGCTGGGCAGGAGCGTTGGTGCCCTTTGGTGTCATGAGCAGGCCTTCTTCACGGAAGGGTCCGTCGTTGCCGTTGGCCATGCCTTTGGCGTCCATGCAGACGACCTGGCCTCGGTTGTTCACCAGATAGACGCGGTCGCCTTCGACCGTCGCGGGCGAAGGCATGCCGGTCTTCGGCCAATCGTGGTAGATGTCCTCCTCGCGCTTGGGCACGACCGATTGCCAGAGCAGGGCGCCCGTCTTTTCGTCGAGGCACATGAATACGCCCCGGTCGCCCTTGTGCCGGGGATCGCGCGGCTGCTCGTTGTTTGTCCCGATGTAGACGCGGCCACCGGCGATGACCGGCGTCGAATACGTCTCCGTTCCCAGCGCCACCGACCAGAGCACGTTGCTGCCCGTCTTCGGATCGAAGAAGTCCGGCAACCCGCGTTCGGTCGAGACCTGGTTGCGCGACCACGCCCGGCCCCACTGCGGCTGGTCCGTGGCAGCGAGTGGGATGGAAAGCATGGCCGCCGCACAAGAGGCGACGGTCGTCAGACTTTTGGACGGTCCGGGCATGGCCGCAGCCTGGTGGCTTGCCCCGAATCCGGTCAAACCAAAGCCCCGTAGCCTCCCACCTGGGGGACCACAGCCAAAATGGAAGAGGCGTGCCAGCAGTGCAGGCACGCCTCGTTGGATCAACCTGGGTTCCCGTGTCTACCTCAAGAACGCCTCGTGCAAGCCGCCGTCCACGGTGATGACCTGGCCGGTGGTTTTGCTGAGACGGTTGGTGACGAGGAGGAAGTAGGCTTCGGCCTGGTCCGCCGGGGTGATGGGCGACTTGGTCAGGGTCCGGTCGGCGTAGAACTGGGCCAGCTTGGTCACGAGTGAGTCGGTCGCCTCGTCGTCCTTGTAGGGGATGTTGTATTTGGCCAGCGAACCGATCACGCGGTCGCGGGGGAACATGGCGGAACCCTGCACCACGGTGGCCGGAGCCACGCCGTTTACGCGCACCAGCGGGCTGAGCTCGATGGAGAGTTCGCGCACGAGATGATTGGCGGCGGCCTTGGAGCAGTCGTAGGCCACGCTGCCCTTCTTCGCGACGACGGCATTGGCGCTGGTGGTCAGCACGAGGTTGCCGCGCAGACCCTGTTCCTTCCACGTCTTGGCCGCTTCATCGGCCACGAGGTAGCTGCCGGTGACATTGATGCCGAAGGTGAGCGCCCACTTGTCGTCGGGGATGTGCCCGGTGGTGTCGCTCGGCACGAAGATGCCGGCGGTGACGCAGATGGAATCGAACCCGCCGTAGGCCAGCGCGACCTGGTCGAGCATGGCGCGGATGCTGGCGCGGTCGGTGATGTTGGCCGCGAGACCGATGGCCGGGCCACATCCGGAAATGCCGCTGCCGGCGACGCCGATGCCGTGGCCGAGCTTGGCCGTGATCTCGTCGGCCGTGGCCTTGGCGGCGGATTCGTTGAGATCCACACAGACGATGTGCGCGCCTTCCTTGCAGAGACGGTGCGCGGTTTCCTTGCCGATGCCGGAGCCGGCACCGATGACGACGATGATCTGGCGGGCGAGTTCCTTCTCGGCCGGCATCCGCTTCAGCTTCGCCTCTTCCAGCAGCCAATACTCGATGTCGAACGCCTCCTGCTGCGGGAGCGCGATGTATTGGTCGATGGCCTCGGCGCCGCGCATGACTTCGACGGCACAGTTGTAGAACTCGGCGGTGACGCGGCTCTCGGACTTGTCCTTGCCCCAGGCGATCATGCCGAGTCCGGGGATGAGGATGACGGTCGGGTTCGGGTCACGCATCGCCGGTGAGTTGGCGTGTTTGCACTTCGAGTAATAGGCGGCGTAGTCCTTGCGATACTGGGTGAGCCCGGCGGTGATCTTCGCCTTGAGCGCGGCGGCGTCTTCCGACTGGGGATTCCAATCGACGTAGAGCGGCTTGATCTTGGTGCGGAGGAAATGGTCGGGGCAACTGGTGCCGAGTTCGGCCAAGCGCGCTGCGTCGGTGGAATTCACGAAGCGCAGGATCTTTTCGTCGTCCTGCACCGTGCCGATGAACCGGCGCTGCTGGCTGACTTGGCCGCGCAGCCACGGGAGAATTGCGGCAAACGCCTTGGCCCGCGCCTCTGGGGCGAGCGTCCGATGCTTGGCTCCGCCGAACGCGGTCGTGTCGCCGCCCTTGGCCTGATACTTGGCCTCGATGTAGGCGGCGGCCTTCTCGATGAACCCGAGCGTGGCGAGGTAGCATTCCTTGTCGTCCTCAGCCCAGGAGATGAAACCGTGCTGGCCCATCATGATGGCCTTCACACTGGGCTGGGCCTGGCAAATCTCCTGCATCGCCAGACCGAGCTCGAAGCCGGGGCGCATCCACGGCACGTAGGCCATCTCGCCGCCGAAGATCTCCTTGGTAAGCTCCACGCAGCGCGCGCTGGCGGCGATGGAGATGATGGCGTTCGGGTGCATGTGGTCCACGAACGTGCCGGGAATGAAGCTGTGCAGCGGCGTGTCGATGGAGGTGGCGCGGGGGTTCAGGTTGAAGGTGGTGTGGGAATACATCCCCACCATGTCGTCCTCGGCCTGGGATTTCAGCCCCTTGTCCGCACGGGCGGCATAGACCTTCTGCAAGCCGATGACCTTGTCCTGATACAGGGAGCTGAAGAACTCGCGACCGGCGGTGCGGAGATCGCCGCCGGAACCCTTCACCCAGAGCACGGTCACGTCCTGGCCGGTGAGCGGGTCTTTCTCGACGAGCTTGGACGAGGTGTTGCCTCCGCCGGTGTTGGTGATGCGCTGGTCGCTGCCGAGCTTGTTGGAGCGGTAAACGAGGCGGTCGGCACCGGTTAGCTTGGCGGCTTCGGCTTCGTTCCAAAGATTCGAGACGTAGTTGAAGGTGCTCATGATGGGAAAAGGTCGGAAATCAAAGTGATTGATTTATGATCGAAATCTGAAGACTTTGATCGCAGCGTCAACGCGAAAATTTCACAGTCTTTATGGAAATCAGACGTTTCATCGATGGAGCCGTCGCCGGCGATAGGGGAACCATCAATTGCCGTGTCGAACTCATGGATGGAAGCGTGATCGACCTCGGGCTCGATTGTCGAATTCCCAAGAAGAAGAGCGAGAGGCGAATCTTTTCCGGCGGAGGCTACCCAACGGATACGAAGGCCAGAACGCTGGAATTGGGAGGCGAGGAGGAGGCGAAAGTCATCGGAGCGATCACTTCCTATCTGGAAAGAACCTGTGGGTTCTTAAGAAGAGAATCGCTGGATGAAGCGGACCCACAAAGTTTATGTGAAAGAGATATGGCTGACCGGATGGCTTTGTTGCTTTTGAAGGCAATACTCGACCGAACCGATCCTCCGCCTAGGAAGGCTTGGCTCCCATGAAACGCCGTCTCCGCCTCAAACAGATCCTCCAGCTCCTGCAGGACGATCCCGAGCTGTCGCTCATGGAAGCCTGTGAGCGGTTGACCTTGTCGCCGGCGACGATTCGGCGCGCCTTCGTGGAACTGGAGCAGACGGGTCAGGTCGAGCGCACCTGGGGCGGCATCCGCTTGGCCGGGCCGGGCGCGTTGCAGATGGGGCCACCCGCCTTCGCCAAGCGGTTGGAGCAGGAGACCGACGCCAAACGCGCCGTCGCGCGCGCCGCCGCCGAGCTGCTGAAGGACGGCGACGTGGTCATGATCGATGGCGGCACGACGACCTTCCAGCTGGCCGAGTTCATCGCGTTGAAGCGCATCCGCGTCATCACCAATTCCCTCGTCATCGCCCAGGCCATCGACCGCCTCAAAGCCGGCAAGCTCGGCGCGGAGGTCTATCTAGCCGGCGGTCTATTGGAACCCGAGTCCGGGTTGGTCGTCGGTCCACAGGCGGAGGAATTCATCCGGCGCTACCGAGCCCAATGGGCCTTCCTCGGCGCGGCCGGCGTGGATGCCAAGTCGGTCACCAACTACAACGAAGCCGTGCTCAGCAGCGAGAAGCTGATGATCTCCCAGGCCGAGAAACTCGTCGTCCTGGCCGACGCCACCAAGCTCGGCAAACAGGCCATGTGCATGCTCTGCCCGATCGCCGACGTGGACCATCTCTTCACGACCAAGCCCGAGGGCGGCGACAAAATGGTGCGTGAGATCAAGAAGGCCAACGTGGAAGTAACCAGCGTCCCCGCGAAGTGAGTTTGGTCCGGACGGCCGAAGGAAGTGGAGGAGCGGATCAGCCCCCCTGATAGATTTTCCCCTGCGGCGAGAGACAGGTGGAAGGAACGGACCAGCCTCTCCGGGACTTCAATCTTCTTTAGGGCTTTGGCCTTTTGATTTGGTCGTTACTTCGCTGTGTTCACCCAGGCGATGGAGTTCTTCAGGAGATTCTTGTAGGCGTCGAGATCATGGGCGCGGGCGTCGTGGCCAAGGGTGATGACGACGATGCGGGCCTTGGGATGTTTCACGACGTAGACGCTGGGGTAGGTCTTGTTCTTGGCGGTGGAATGCGCTTCTGCCAATGCCTCGATGGGCGTGCCCTTGGCGTCGGGCTCCAGGTAGTAGAGCTCGTCGACGAGGCTGAAGGAGGCGGGCACGCCCTTCATCACGGGATGCGCGGCGTTGGTCACCTTGACCTCGAATTCGCCGAGGCGGTCGTGGCCACGTGAACCGCCGCCAAGGATCTCGCGGTTGAACTCGGGCCAGCCCGGCTGGTTATACCACGCGCCCGCGTGGACGATGACCATGCCTTTGCCAGCCGCGAGGTGGTCGAGGATGGCCTGCTTCTCGGCGGGGTCCTTGACCTCCTTGTTCGTGTTGTATTGGAGGACGTCGGCCGCCTTCATGTTGGCCGCCATGTCGGCGAAGTTCTCGGTATAGTTCACCGAGGCGAAAGCGCCTTCCTCAAGAGTCTTCTTGTCAGCCAGGTTGAAGAAGCGGTCGAAATCGTGCGACGAACCGCCGCCAACCACGAGGGTCCTGATTCCCTTGCTCCATTCAAAGACGCGTGCGACCGGCTTGGCGGCGGGAGCTTCCGCTTTGGCCGTCGATTTTTCGCTGTCGGCGGTGACGGCGAAGAACAGCGGCGCGACGGCGTTGTTAAAGCTCGCGATGGTCAGCTTCTCGATCACACCGGTGCCTTGGACGGACTTGCTGAACCACCGGATCTGGCCGCGACCGCGCGTCCAGTTTTCGAGGGCCTTGGAACCCGGCACGTCGAACTTGCCGTTGTAGTCCGCGACCTCCACGCCGTTCTTGAGCGTGATGACTTCGGTGGCTCCACCGACGAAATGGATGGTGACCTTGGCGGCGTTCGCGTCGGGATTGAGCGGATGCCCCCAACCGGCCACGCCGCCGAGAAAGTGGAGCTGCGCGGCGGCCACCCCGACGGGGATCTCAACCGTTTGCGGCACGCTCTGGCGGGACCAGGAACCCGGCGCGCCGCCTTTGAGCACGACGACGTTGGCCACGGCCTTGTCGGGGCTCAGGACGTCGAAAGGAACATCGCCGGCCTTCAGCAGCCCATACTTGCGAAAGGCCACGGTGTCGTCGCGGTTGTCGGGCGTGATGAAAAGTCCGCGGCTGTTGTTCGCCGTAAACGCCTTGGACAGGTCGAGGACGCGGAAGCGGCTTTCGTCCGCGCAGATGTAGGTCAACAGATCGCGCAGACCTTCGGCGCCGAGCTGCTCGAAGCCTTCGGGCATGAGCGAACGACCGGTGCTGGTGCGCGACTTGATGTTGGCGACGCGGATCGTGTAGTCGCCTGCGGCGTTGCGCAGGACGACCTCGCTGGCGTTCTCGCGTTCGATGACGCCGTCGAAGGACTGGTCGTCCTTGGTCTCGATGGCGGCGGAGACGAAGTTGGGTTCGACCAACCGGTTCGGATCGACGATGTGGACAAGCAGGTCAGCGGGGCCGTGAGCACCCATTCCGGTCAGGCTCGGGGCGAGGTTGCGGCCTTCATCCTTGAAGACATGGCAGGCGGCGCACTGCGCGGTGAAGAGTTTTTTGCCGTTGGCCAAGTTGCCCGCCTTGATGACCTCGGGGGCGAGCTTCGCGATGATGGCGTCCTTCTCCTTGGCTTCCGGACCCTTCAACTCATCGATGACGTGGCTGGCGCGTTTGGCGACGACGAGATCGGGATGGGTGCGAAGGCGATGCTGCCGGGCGGGCCCGAGCTTCATCACGTCGACCTTCTTCTCGGCCAGTAGTTCGGTGAGGGCCGAGGTGGATTCGGCACGTTTCAATATTTGGGCGAAGGCGGGCTCGATGAGTTCGGTCGGCAGCCCGGCGAACTTCGCGACGATCACGGCGGCGGTGTCGGGATTGGCACCAAGGACGTCGATGACGCGGCGTTGCAGGGCGAGCCCGGCCTCTCCGCCGATCAATCCGGAGACGGCGGGAAGGATCGTCGCATCGAGTCGGCGGACTCCGACCAGGTTGGCGGCGATCTGGCCGCGCGTGTCGTCGCCGAGGGATTTGTCGGCAAGTTGCGCTTCCGCGCGGGTGATGGCGGGCTTCACGGCGCCACCGAGTTTGCCGGCGGAGTCCCACCGGGCGACGAGCGGCAACACGGAACCGGCGGTGCCTTCGGATGCGAGGAGCGCCTTGAGCGAGGCTTCGACCGAGGCGTTCCAAGCCGGAACGACGTTGGCGGTGAGCGCGGCGGCGAACGCATCGAGTGCGACACGCTTGAGCGCATCCACCGAGGCGGGCGCGGAGGCGAGGGCCGCGACGAAGCGGGCGGCGACTTGGCCGTCCTGCTTGTTCGCGGCGAGTTTCGCGAGATGGGGAACGCAGCCCGCGAGGTTGGCGGCATCCTTGGAGGCGAGCGCCGCTTCCATGAACATCACCGGATCAACGGACGCGGCGCCGACGGCGGCGGACTGCATGAAGGGCGTGTTCAACGTGGGCCACGCAGCGACCACGGCTTCGGCGTTTTCGCGGGCGGCGGGCTGGGAGCCGAGGGCCATGAGGGCGTTGATGCGCACGCGGTCGTCGGAGTCCTTGAGCTGGGCGCGGAGAGAACCCGTCGCCGCGTTGCCGAGCGATTCGCGTTCGGCGGCGAGCTTGCCCGCGTTCTTGCGGATGGCCGGATCGGCGTCCCTGAGGGCGGCGACGAGGAGCGGTTCGTCGAGTTTGCCGAGGTTGTTCAGGCTCTGCAGCGCGTGGATGCGCGAGAACTTCGAGGACTTGCTGTTGAAGAGCGCGGTCAGCGGCTTCACGGCGGCGGCGGGCTGGGTTTCATTCAACAGCCGATTGGCCGTTCCGCGGGTCCAGCCGTTGGGGTGGTTCAGCAGTTTGACGAGCTCGGCGGGTTTGGTCGCGTCGAACTTCGCCGGCGGAAGCGTCTTCGCCTCCTTGTGCTGGATGCGGTAGATGCGGGTGAAGAGATGGTCGCGGTCGGGACGGGCGGCGGCATTGCGTGCGCCGTGGCCGGGTCCGCGGGTGTCGTTGTGGACGGCGATCTGGTTGTAGAAGTCCACGAGGTAGATGGCTCCATCGGGTCCGACACGACTGTGGATGGGGCGGAACCAGTAGTCGGTGCTCGCGATGAACTCGGTCTGTTTGCGGCCGTCTTCCTTGCGGCCCTGGAACGTCGCGCCCTTGGGGTCGAGGAACTCGTGGTGGAAGAGCTGGCGGGTGGCTTCTCCCATGAAGAAGGAGTAACGGTCGTCCGGCGCCCACTTGGCCGGCCACGCGCCGCCGTCGTAGATCGTCGCACCGGCGGCGGCGGTCCATGCGCCGACCCAGTCGATCTGGACGTAGGGCGAACGCTTCTCGTCGAAGGCAGGGTAGATCTTGTTTTCTTCGATGATGTTCTGCCACGCCGGATGGCCGCCGACGCTGCCGCGCGCGAGATACTTCTCGGGCAGGACGACGTGGAGGATGGGCGTGCCGCAGGTGGCGGTGGTGTAGATGTATTCGCCGTCCGGCGCGATTTCGCAGCCCCAGGTGTTGCAGCCGTTGGCGGAGATCTGCTCCAGCGCGGAACCATCCGGGCGGAAGCGATACATGCCGGCCGAGATGTCGCCGAACTTCTTGCCACTCTTCGGCGACGAGACGTCTTTGCCGCGGGTGTAGCCAACGGTGCCGTAGACCCAGCCGTCCATGCCCCAGCGCAGGTTGTTGATGACAGCGTGCGTGTCGAATGTGCCCCAGCCGGTGAAGAGGACTTCGGTCTTGTCGGCCTTGCCGTCCCCGTCGGTGTCGCGGATCCAGAGGATGTCCGGAGCCTGGGAGACGATGACGCCGTCCTTGTAGAAGACGAGCGACGTGGGGAGTTCAAGGCCATCGGCGAAGACGGTCTTCTTGTCCATCACACCGTCGCCGTTGGTGTCTTCGAGGAACGAGATCCGGTCCTTCGGCTTGCGTTCAACCTTGCCGCCGACCGGGAACTTGTCGGGCTCCTGCAGTCGGTTGGGGTATTGCTTGAAGTCGTTTTTGTTCACGTCGCGACCGCCGGGATACTCCGGGGTTTCCACGACCCACATGCGGCCCTTGGCGTCCCAGTCGATGGACATGATCTTCTCGGCCACGTTCTCGTCAGCCACGACGGAGACGTTGAACTCGGGATGAGGGTTGAGCTTCGTGACGGCTTTTTCCGACCGGAGCGGGCCGCCTTCCGGGTAGCGGAGTGAACCAAGTTCGGCGGCGTTGCAAAACTCGTCGACGTTCGGACGTTGGCCGGCCCAGGCGATGCCGCGGAGGAGGATCGCGCGGTAGTGGGGCGTGTTGAAAACATCGTATTCGTGGCCGGGAATGCTGACGAAGGCACGATAGGGTTTGGCCCCGCCTTCGAGCGTCTTCTCGTAGGTCCAGAGCTGCGGATGGACGTTGAAGACGTCGATGAAACTCATGGCTAGCACATGGGCGTCCGGCGCCATTTCGAGCTGGTTGTAGACCTCGTCCTTCCAATCGAAGTTGGAGATGCCCCGGGTGATCGGGTGCTCCTGGTCCACGAAGTAGAGGCCGACGTTGCCCTCGAACCACTTCGTCGGCGTGTGGCCGGGAGCCTTGTTGCCCCAGATCCAGGTGCCGCCGGCGATCTTCTTGCACCATTCGTTCTGGTCGTCGGCCACGATGCCGTCATGGATGACCACGAAGCCGCCGCCGCGCTGGAGGAACTTCTCGAAGTTCGCCCGGGCGTCGCCGGTGATCTTCATGCCGTCGGCGGCGTAGATGACGACGACGTCGGTCTTGGCCAGCTGGTCGGCCGTCGGGAATGTCATCGCGCCCGCGACGGTCATGCCGCGTTCGCCGAGGAGCTTGGTCCAGTCGCCGAGAAAGCGGGGATGGTCGTGCTGGTTCGGGCCATGGGTCTTGACGCCGCCGCGGATGAAGACGCGGAGCGGTTCGGCCGCAGACGAGGTCCAAGCGGCCGCGAGGGCCGTCACGAAGACGAGGAACAAGAACTTGATTCTCATGAGATGAGTCGATGTTGGCAAAGCCGACCGTCAAACTGACAGGACAATTCCCGCCGCCCCGGTGACAAACGGACAGGCCACTTTTGGAGGTAACAGAGAGACAACCAGACATTACGGAGCAGCCCCGCCAACGCCATTCAGTATTTCAACCAGCGGCTATCTGAAAAGCACCTTGGCAGTATGCGGGCGTCCCCAGCTGGCGGTAGGGCGCGTCACTCCGTGCGCACCGTGGAATCATCTGACGGCGCCCGATCCAGTGGGTAACCGACGACGGGCAGAGGACTGCCCGCCCTACCTCATCCGGAGCGCAGAGCTCCAGCTCGGCCCGGAGGGAACATCGCAGGGAACGCCAGGGTGTCAGACGAGTCGTCTCATCTGGTGAATCCCGATTCCGTCTCCCTACGCGGCTACGGCCTTGGACGACTTCCTTGGCATCTCTTCGCGCCCTTCGCGGATCAACTGCATGCTAACCGATCCGGCGGTAGGCGGCGTAGTTCGTCAGGATGCCCTGGGCGTTGAAGAACCGCTCGAAGTCCGTCGTGACGGCGGCGAGTTCTGCGGGGGTCTCGGTTTCGGCAAACAGACCCGTCACACTGGCGAACACTTCCTTTATGTGGGTGAAGTAGGGGACATCGTCCGTGCGCAGGTAAACCGCTCCGCCTGGCTCAAGCGCACGCCACACCGCCGCGGCGTAACCCGGTTGGATCAGACGGTTTTTGTGGTGCCGTTTCTTGGGCCACGGATCGGGAAAGTAGATATGGAACGCCTTCGCCCACTGGGCAGGGAGCAGGTAGTCGGTGAAGTAGGCGGCTTCGGCGCGGATGCAGATCAGATTGCACAGGCCGCTGCGGAGGGATTTCTTGCGGATCTTGGTCAACCGGCCAAGCAGGCGCTCGAGGGCAAGGTAGTTCCGCTCCGGATGAAGCTGGTGCCATTGGTCGATGAACGATCCGTCCCCTGCCCCGATCTCGATCTCGAGCGGTTGCTCTTTGGGAAACATCGTATCAAGCGGGATCCGGTCGATCACGCTCGTGAATTCGTAGAGCGGCTCGAAATCGGATGTCGTTGGTTGGGCGCTCTCGCTCATGGGCGGGGAGTGAAACCGTCGGGCGGCCTGCGTTCAATGCCGGAGCGCGGCGGATCAGCCGGGCGGCCAATGGAGCTGGCGACCGCCAAGGATGTGGCAATGGAGGTGCGGAACGGATTCGCCGCCGTTTCGGCCGTTGTTGATGACGAGCCGATAGCCATCCGCCTTCAGGCCGACCTGCTCCGCGACTGCCGCGGCTTTCAACAGCAGATGGCCCAGCATCGAAAGGTCTTCGGCGGATGCCTCGGCGATGCGCGGGATCGGCTTCTTGGGAACGACAAGAATGTGCGTCGGCGCCTGGGGATTTATGTCGCGGAAGGCAAAGACCAGATCGTCTTCGTAGACAATCGCAGCCGGGATCTGCCGGGCGATCAGTTTTTCGAACAGCGTCATGCGCCGAGGCTAGGGACCGGTCGCGAACACGGCCACGGGAGAAATCCGAAATCAGCGGACCAATGGCCAAAATCGCCACGCCGAGGAGGATGAACGACGGCGTCAGCCAAGCAGAGCTGGCGTCTTGCCTACCCAGTGAAATCCCGCTTGGAATCTGAACGGTTCGGATTTCTCAGGACCTTGGTTGGAGCGATAACTCCTGTCGACTCGGGGCGAGCCGGAAGCCCGCCCTGCCTTCGGCCGCTTCATATCCTTCTAGGAAACGACCAGCGCGCAGCGGTGCCCGCCGTTGTCGCGCGTGAAGGACTCGCGGAGAAACCCGACGATTCGGTCGCTCGCCTCCTCGCAACGATGGCTCCAACGCCGGGAGCCGGTCAGCTGCTTGGCGCAGCCCCGGAGCCCGGAAAACCGGACGACATCGGGGGCCGCAGCGAGCGTGGTCTTTAGGTTCTCGCGAAGTTTCTGGAAAAAGAAAAGTTCGCAGGCCGGCCCGAAGTCGGCTGCCAGTTCCACGAGATCCGCCTCGGCGATCCGGCGGGCAGCTTTTGCCTTGGCGGACTCGGCCGGTGAGCCGTCGGCTGGTTTTTCCGCGTAGGAAATCTGGAAGCCGAATCCTCGGAGAATACGCTCCAAGGCGATGGAAAATTCGCTGACCGAGACTTCTTCGCGGCCAAGTTCCGTCTTGAAGTAGTGGAGCACGGCCGCCGCCGCGCTGCGCACGACCTCGGGATCGATCGCGCCGGCCGCATCTCCCATGATCTCGACCGTGACCTCTTCAGCCGTGCACGGAATCGTCTGTCCGTCGCCGGTGCGGAAGATGAGGCAATCTTCGCGCAGTCGGATCACGGGGCGCCCTCCATCTTCTGAATGGCCTGGACGAAGTCGGTCGCTTCCTGAAAGCGCCGGTAAACGCTGGCGAACCGGATGTAGGCCACCTCGTCGATGTTCCGCAACTCGGCCATCACGCGTTCGCCGATGACCACGCCGGGAACTTCCGAGTCATACTTCTCGGTAACCTCGGAGATGATCCGGTCGACGACGGTCTCGATGGCCTCGGGGCTGACCGGACGTTTCTGGCAAGCGCGCTGGATGCCGTGGAGAAGTTTGTCGCGGGAAAATTCCTCGCGGCGACCGGCGCGTTTGATGACGAACAGACCTTCCTGTTCGACTTCCTCGTAGGTGGTAAAGCGGTGGGTGCAGCCCGTGCATTCGCGGCGGCGCCGGATGACGGCACCTTCCCGGGAGGATCGGCTGTCGATCACTTTGTCCTCCTGACAGGCGCATTTGGGGCAACGCATGGTTTCGGTTCGCTACACACTCTGTAGAGCTGGGCCGCAACTAACCATACAAAGAATTGTGGCGTCAAGGAACCCGGCCCGGACGAAGGGGAATGTTACTCACAGGGGCGAAAGGGAGATCAACCATGCTTTGCCACCGCTTCCGCCACCCGTTCCAAGATCACGTCGGCCACGAGCGGTTCGTTGCCGATGCTGGGGGTATACCAGACGAGTTTGCCGTTCTTCTCCGTCGGATTGCGCCAGGTCGGCTGGCCTTCCTTGAAACGTTTTTGCACCACGGCTTCGGGTTCACCCAGCATCACGGGGATGTCTTCGAAGGAGTGGAGGCCGTCGGCGATGAAGAACGGGACCATGACGATGTTCTTCGTCTTCGCGCGGGCGTAGCATTCGCCGATCTTCGGTTCCTCCTCCATGAACGACGCCTGCACGTCGGCATAGACGCCCTGTTGGCGGATGAGTTCCACCTGATGCTCGATGGCTTTGCGGGAATTTTCGCTGTTGCCGGTGCCGTGGCCGGCGATGAAAAGGGTCGTGTCCGCCGGCTTCGGCGCGCGGGGAAAAGGAAATTTCTCCGTCGTCTCACGCGCACGCGAAACGAGCACACGGGTCATGCTGTCGTGCGTGCCGACGGGTCCGCAGTAGTGGATCTGGCGGCCGCCGATTTCGTGAACAATGGGCGCTTGGACGACGGCTCCTTTTTCGCAGAGGCCGAGTTCACGCGGGATGACCTGCTCGGTGAAGTAGCCTTCGCTGATGAAGAGCGGGACGCAGAATACCCGTTTGCCAAAAGCCCCACGCAGGACGGCGCAGAAGGACGGTTCCTGTTTCCAGAACGATTCCAAAACCTGCCCGAAGATGCCGCGGCGGCGGAGTTCCTCGGCGTGCTGGTAGGTCGGGCCGTCGGAATCGCCGTTCAGGGTCGAGCCGTGGCCCAGCAGGACGAGGGTGGAGTCGGACAGATCAGGCAGAGTCACAGCTCTAAGGAGTAGCTAATCCGTGGCCTAAGGGCAACCGGCGCAAGACTGTCTTATTCCGAGCCAACATCGCCCACTTTCCATTTGCGGCTTGTTTGCAAATATGAGACCAACACAGCCCACGCTTCGCCGACTGCCCGCGTCGCTGTGTGGATCAACGCCAGCGACAACTCCCAACCCGCACCCCTATGCAATGTTCCCTCGTCTTCCGAAGCCTCCGCGTGGCGGTCCTCGCAGTCCTCTTTCTGGCCATTGGCAGCGGCCTATTGCGCGCCCAGACCGTTAGCCTCGACTTCGAGACGATCGGGCAACTGACGAACAATTTCACCTTCCTGACCAACAACTCGACGACACCGATCACGGGCACCAACGCAGTCTACGGCGAGGCAGCCTCGGTCGGCGCAGGTGGGGGAAGAGGAGTCGAACTGGTCGGAAATGCAGACATCACCGGCGTCTACACCAACCGGACCTTCAGCTTTCTTCCCGGGCGATTCGTAGGGGCTTCGATGAAGTTCAAACTGAAGGCCGCTACCGGCTCGGGAAGGGCGGTGAGCTTTGGGTTCCTGAACACGACCAACGGCACTCCGACGCCGCTCAATGATTTGGGAAGCGCCTACTTCACATCGATCCGGCTGAACACAATTGCAGCCAACGCGAACCTGCAACTCGAGCACCAACACCGGCAGACCGAGATCACCGTGGCGAACAGCTATCCCGTCTTGAACAGCTCGGGGCAGGCCACCAATACCACCTACGCCGGTCGGTGGTATCGAATGTCGGCCGTCTTTTTCAATTCCAGCACCAACACAACGACAACCACCAACACGCATCGTTACTCGGTGGCCGTTCAGGACTATGGGACTGACGGTGTCACTCCGGGCCCAGTGGTCTATACGGCCAACCTGATCTCCTCCGGCACGGCCATCATCAACACCAACCTGGCCAATGCCACCAACGTCTTCTTCGGTTTCCGCGGGGCCGATTCTGCGGGCGGCGATGTCTACGACGACGTCCGCATCTACACCAACGGATTCACACCCGTGATCGAGCAGGCGCCTGTCGGGGCTACAAATCTGTCCACGGGAGCCCGCCTGGCTCTGAGCGTCGGAATTGATGTCGGGCCAGTGCTCCCCAGCGTCCAATGGCAGTCCAACGGCGTGAACATCGCGGGTGCGACATTGCCAAACTTCCTCAGCGTCCCCCTTGGGACCAATGCGAACGGGGCGGTCTATCGGGTGATCGTCACCAACATTTTCGGTGCGGTCACCAGCGCCGTTTGCACCGTCACCGTCACGAACAGCCTCGTGTCTCCGACGCTTCTGTCGGCCGGTTCGCTTGATCCGCTTGTGCTCGGCGTGGCTTTCAGCAAGCCCATCCTCCCGGCCGTGGCGCAGCTGCCGGGCAACTTCGTGGTCGTCGCCGGCGGCGCAACCTACGCCGTCAGCAACGTCGTCATCCGGCCCGACGGTCAGAACGTCCAACTGCGGCTCTACTCACCTCTCGCGACGCAGGCGTTCACTGTGACGGCGCAGAATATGACCGATCAGTCGGGCAATACCCTGTCGGGATCGGCCACGGTCGTAGGAACGCTCCGGCCATTGAACGTCTACGATGTGGGTGGACCCTCGGGGGCCGGCGCGACGGCCACGTTTGGCGACGGCTACTACGAGCAAACCGCCGGTGGCGCCGACTTGTGGAACGCCGGCGACCAAGGCCATCTCGCAATGGGGACGCGCGCGGGCGACTTCGATGTCGCCATGCAGGTCGCCGAAATGAGGTTGCCGGATGAAGGCCTCAACATGCCCCGCCAGCAGGGCCATCCGATCGCCAAAGCGGGCATCGTCGTCCGTGAATCCACCAGCGCCAACGCCCGCGGCCTCCAGATGGTCGCCATGCCGTCGACCTCGCTGATCCATGCTCCCGGCAACCGCGTCGAACACGGCATCCGCACCAATCTCGGAGCCGCCATGTTCCTTTTCAGCGGCAGCCAGTCGACCCTGACCTACCCAAACGTCTGGCTCCGCATGCGCCGCGCGAACCAGTCCTTCAGCCTCTTCTATTCCACGAACGGGACCGGCTGGGTTCGGACCGGCCAGACCAATCTGGCCTTGGCCGATTCGCTTCTCGTTGGCCTGGGCGGGACCGTCCATTTCAACCAGAGCGGCCTGACCAACACCGCGATCATCCGCAACTACGGCGACTATGCCCCGGCCGGGGTTTCCATCGTCATCACCAACGATCTTTCGTCCACGAACACTGGGCCGCTGACCGCCGGGCAGGTTACGGGCTTCTCGACGCTCGCCGGTGTCGATGGCACGACCAACCGCTCGGAAGTCACCTACATCTGGCAACGCTACAACACTGCGGGCGCGGTCTGGACGAACATCCCAAACGCTAGCGCCTCGACCAACGGTTTCATCACGTCGCCACTGACCGAAGCCGACAACGGCGCAAAGTTCCGCGTCGTCGTCACCGCCGCCGGCGCGATACCGGCCGTCACCAGCGAGCTTTCCATCGGCTCCATAACCGATGGCGTCGCGCCGACGGTCGCGTCGATCAGCCGACCGCTTGGAACGCAGAACATCCTCGTCATCACCTTCAGCGAACCCGTCGGACTCTCCGCGATCAACATCGGCAACTACACGGTGACGAACTCCACCGGCGGAGCCGTCGCTATTTCGTCGGCCGCGTTTTTCGGCAACAACCGCACCATCGTCCTGACGTTGGGGTCGGCCCTGGGCACCAACGGCGGTGTGGTCGTCAACGGCGTGCAGGATCTCGCCATGGCGGCCAACTCCATGTCCGGCGTGGTCACAACTTTCTCCGCCCCCAGCTCGGCCGCGGTTTCCGCCGAGTTTTTCTTCAGCCTGCCGAACACGGGGATCGCTGATCTGACCAACGCCGCGCCGTTCCTGGCCAACGCGCCGGATTCGATCGCCTCGTCAAACATCCTCGGCCTGAACTTCCCGACCATCACCGACGTCGCGAACAGCTACGCCGCCCGCTTCATCACCTGGTTCACCGCTCCCAGCAACGGCGTCTACCGCTTCCATGCGCGCGTGGACGATTCGATCCAGCTCTGGATGAACACCAACTCGGCGAACTCCACCGACCCCGGTGGAAAAAGTATTCTTTTCTCGCAGAATAACTACCCCGGCTTCGCGAACATCTACACGAATCTCCCCGCTCTCGTATCCGCGCCCGTCTCCCTGGTCGGCGGCCAGTCCTACTACACCGAGGCCCTCTACAAGGAAGGCACCGGCGGAGACGGATTCGGCATCGCCTATTCGCAGGAAGCTGCCGGTCCCATCCCCGCCTCCAATAGTGTCCTCACGGCTGCGGGAGTAGTGAACGCAGCCTTGATCGTCATGCCGTTCCTGACCCAACCGACCGGCCCGGCCGCATTGGACATCCTGCCGATCGGGCCGATCAGCCTGGCTGAACGCGGCTTCCTCACGCTGACGATCACCAACGCCGGCGGCGCCGCGCCCTATTGGGTGCAGTGGTTCCGCAACGGCCAGCCCATCACGGGCGCGGGACGGCACCAGTATGGCCAGCAGGTCTTCGGGACAAACAACGGCGACCAGTTCTTCGCGGTCCTCCGCAACCAGTTCTCCGCGTCCACAAGTTCGGTCGCCACGCTGGCCATAACCGCCGACACCACCGCGCCGACCATCACCAACATCGTTGCGCGCGATCTCACCACGATCACCGTTTCCATGTCGGAGCAGGTGGCTCCGGCATCCGTGTCGGTGCTCGCGAACTACGCGCTGACGAACGCCGCCGCCGCCAATGTCCCGATCTACGGCGCGGTGCTCGACTCGACCGGATTCTTCATCACGCTCTTCACGGCGCCGATGGCGGGCGGCACGCCGCATACGCTGACCATCGGAGCGGTGCGCGACCTGGCCGGACCGGGCAATCTGGTCAACGCGTCCGCGGCCTTTGTTTCGATGGCCGCTTCGCCCGGCTTCGTCCGTGTGGAGGTGTTCACCAACATCACCGGCGGTTCAACCGTCTCGCTGCTGCGGGCGGCACCGAAGTTCATCCTGAACCAACCGGACTGGGTCTACTACAGCAGCTCTTTCAACTACACGAACGTGCTGGTGCCCGCCCAAACGTTCGACAACTACGGCCTGCGAATCAGCGGCTACTTCGTGCCGACCAATTCCGGCATCCACACGTTTTACATGGAAAGTGATGACGGCGCGGAGCTTTGGATCGGCTCCGATTCGACCCGGGCCAGCGCCACGCTCGGCATCGTCCACACCGCCAATACCAGCGGTTTTTCAGAGACCCGCTCCTTCTCGATCAACATGACAGCCGGCCAGAGGTATTTCATCGAAGCCCTGTTGAAGGAGAACACGGGCGCGGACTTCATCCGGATCGCTGTGCGGGTGCCGGGAAACACGGTCGCCGCGACAAGCCTGACCCCCATTCCGTTCCAGCTGCTGGCAGGCTTCACCGAAGCGTCCGGGCTATCCCTGCTATTTGCGCTGCCGCCTGCCGATACCACGGTGCCCGAGTTCGGCGCGGTCACATTCACTGCGGCTGCGACGGCAGGTCCTGCGAACCTCGCGACCAACCTCTTCTATCAATGGGAGACAAACGGAGTCGTCGTTTCGGGCCTGACAGGCGGTTCATTCACGATTCCGTCGGCGCCGCTTTCGATGAACGGGCTTCAGGTCCGGGCGCGCGCGTTGATTCCGGGAACGAACCTCCTCTCCGCGGCGGCCACGCTGACGGTGACGCCGGACACAACCGCGCCCGCGGTGACGAATGCCGCGTTCGCGGGAATGCACCGGATCGCCCTTCAACTGAGCGAGGCCATCACGGCCGCCAGCGCCACGAACCTGATCAACTACTCCATCACCAACGCGGCCGGGGCTCCCCTGTCGATTGTCCGGGCCACCCAGGGATCCATGTCGGACCGTGTCATCCTGACGACGGCGGTCCCGACTTCAGGGGGTGCCTACTCGTTGGTTGTCACCGGGCTCACCGACGTGGCTACGGCCGCCAACTCGTCGTCGACGCCCCAGGTTCTCCCGCTGAACGCCTGGGTGCGTTCGCCCGGCTTCCTGTTCACGGAGGTGTTTACCAACATCGCGGGAACCACGGTCACCAACTTGACGAACTCCGCGAAGTTCAACGACCTGCTCCCGGAGCGGACCGGCTACGCCACCAACTTCAACATCAACTCGACCAACACGCTTGGCTTCGCGGCGGACAACTTCGGAGCGCGCATCAGCGGCTTCTTCGTCCCGCCGACCAACGGGTCCTACACGTTCCACCTGCGGAGCGACGACGCGTCCCAACTGCTGCTGAACACGAACTCGCTCGACAGCGACGATCCGCAGGGGTTGACCGTGCTCGCCAAGGAAGATTCCTGCTGCAAGAGCTACGGTGATGCGACCGCCGGAGGACCCAGGTTCGGCACGGTCAGCAACATGGTCGCCGGCCAACGCTATTACATGGAGGGGCTGCTGAAGGACGGCTCGGCCAACGACTACCTCATGGTCAACGTCGTCGCCGCGGGCGCGGCCACTCCGGGCAACAGCACCGCGATGGACCGGACGTTCTTCGAGACATACGCACCGGCGGCGACCGGATCGTTGGCATTTGCGTCGTCGCCGGTGATGCCCAGCGTCAATTCCGGGTCCACGGCCGCGTTCACCGGCAGCGCGACGAATGAACCGTCGTCACTCGACGGGGTTGTCTTCTACCAATGGTCGACCAACGGCTTGACCGTGCCGTTGGCGAATGGAGGCTCGTTCATCACTGCACCGGTCACGGTCGCCAACACCGCTGTGCAATACCGACTGATCGCCAGCATTCCCGGACTCTCGATCACCAGCGCGGTGGCGACGGTGAATCTGAATCCGACGGCCGTGGCGGATTCTCTGACCACCGATTCCAACGTCGTTCTCGTCGTCTTCGCCCCGAAGCTCGCGCTGAACGATTCGGATGCGGACGGCGACGCCCTCACGGTGGCCGGCGTTTCCGCGACGAGCACGGCAGGGGGGACGGTGACCCTCAGCGGCTCCGTGATCTCCTACACGCCGCCCGCCGGCTTCACCGGTTCCGATGGGTTCACCTACACTCTGAACGATGCGCGCGGAGGAACGGCAACCGGATCTGTGCTTCTTTCTGTCGGACCCGTGTCCGGCGTTTCCCTCAATCTCGCGAGCGTCGGTCTCCAAGCCGGACAGCCTCGGGTAACTTTCTTTGGCATTCCGGGATTCACCTACTACATCCAGACCGCCCCCGATGTTGGCGGTCCATGGACGACGGCGGGTCCACTGCAGGCCGATTCCAAAGGCCGAATCATCTTTCTTGATACCGAGGATCCCCTGCCTCCACAAAGATTTTATCGAACCTCGACAACGCCCTAAACTTGGCTAGTTTCTAGACAAGTCTGACCAAATTGACGCTCAGTATATGAAATTTTCGCAATATCGATCCCGCTTGTTCGGTGCAGCATTGGCTGCGTCCCTTGCCTTCTCCGCTGGCGCGGACACGGTCACCAACACGTTCAATTTTTCAGCCGGCGAGGCCGTCCCTGACAACAACCTGAGCGGGCTTTTGAAGGTGGGCGCTGTCAGCCTCCCGTCGATTCCGGCGGTTCAGGAAATCCGCGTTGGGCTGAACATCTCGGGCAATTTCAACGGCGATCTCTACGCCTACCTCCAGAAGGACGGCGCGCAGTCGATCCTGTTGAACCGGGTTGGTGTCGGTTCATTCAATCCGTTCGGATACAGCGACGCCGGCTTCAATGTGACATTCTCCGACAGCGCGGCTGCGGATATTCATGGCTATCGGACCGCTCCGAACGCGCTGACCTCGCAGTTGACAGGAACGTGGCAGCCCGATGGCCGCATGATCGCTCCCAACAGCGCGCCGTCGCTTTTCGACGACGCACCGCGTCCCGCTATGCTTTCTTCATTCGAAGGTGTCGATCCCACGGGCAACTGGAACCTTTTCGTCTGCGATATCTCCGCCGGCGGCACCAGCACACTGAACAGTTGGAGCCTGCAGTTCGTGAATACTGTAACTCC
>JBBRDN010000023.1:0-34286 GCA_038203875.1 Verrucomicrobiota bacterium | reverse complement strand
GGCAATTGATCGAGCTGGTCACGGAAGGGGATGAACGGCACAGCTTCGCCGAGTCGTTTCGCAACATCCGTTCTTCCCTCCTTTTCATGGAAGAGGAAAGCCAGCGCCCCAAGACGATCATCATCACCAGTTCCATTCCCGAAGAGGGCAAATCGAGCGTGTCGGCCAATTTGGCCAGGACGATGGCGTTTTCGGGCTCCAAGGTTCTCCTGGTAGACGGTGACCAACGACGCTGCTCCCTCAATGAGAAGCTGAAAATGCCCATGGAGCCGGGCTTCAGCGATGTCCTCACCAAGAAGATGAAGCTCGAGGAGGCCGTCCTGCAGACCGACGTCCCCAACCTTTGGTTCCTGCCCCGTGGCACGGCCATCAAGAACCCCGGTGAATTGTTCATTGGCTCCCCGGCCAACGATTTCCTCCGGGACGTCTACGACAAGTATGATTTCATCTTGATCGACACGCCTCCAGTGCTGGCGGCAGACGATACGACCAGCTTGGCGCCCAAGGTCGACGGAGTGCTTTTCGTCCTTCGGGGAGAGTTTACGTCGGCCCGCCTCGCCCGACAGTCGCTGGAGTTGCTCTACAACCGCCATACGCGGGTCCTCGGTCTGGTCTACAACCGCGCCAATCTGTTCCTGCCGGAGTATTCCTACTACAAATACGCTTCCTACTATCAGACTCCGGTCGCCGACGCAGCGAAGGCGGCGAAGGCACCCAAGACGGCGAAGCCTGACGGCAAGCCTGCCGAGAAGGCTTGATGCATTGGTTGTGGTGGCGACCGGCGTGAGACCGGTGATCCGGGCGGGCCGGCACCTAAACGCCTTCGGGTTTCGGTCGCGATCCTTGCGACCGAGGGAAAAGGCAGGCGACGTGTGGTCCGCATCAGACGCGGCGTTTCGATGACATCGCCGCGCTTGTTGGTTCAGATTTGTTGGCCAGTGATCCACTTGGGCCGGATAGATTGAGCCCAAACTCCTTTTCCGCCCTACTACCCCTTGCACCGAGGAACCCGTTTGTCGCGGGATCGGCTTACAAAGCCGGCGCCTGGGAGGCTTTGACCAAGCTCGCGTTCAGGAGCGCACGTTCCTCGGGAAGGATTGAGGGATCGTCGGCCAAGGTCATGTAGCGCCGGGCTTCCTGGATTCGACCTGCCTCCACGAGGGCCGAGGCGTAGTAGACGGCGACGCCCGGTTTGCTGCGTATGGCCTCGGGGATGCGGGCGAAAACCAGGAGGGATTCGGGAACCTTGCCGCTCTTTTGCAGGGCGAAAGCATGGGTCGATGTCACAAGCGGATCGTTTGGCCGCGTCGTAACCGCTTCGGCGGCGAG
This sequence comes from Verrucomicrobiota bacterium, assembly GCA_038203875.1. GTDB lineage: Bacteria > Verrucomicrobiota > Verrucomicrobiia > Limisphaerales > CANJSG01 > CANJSG01. The sequence goes on along the minus strand of JBBRDN010000023.1, from coordinate 32,957 downwards.
CTTTGCGGCAAGGGCGATATTCGTGTTCAGCAAGAGGGAGAAAGCAGCGACGTTGTTCTTGGCGAACCAGTCGTCCGGCGCCGCCCGGAGCAGACGCTCGGAAAGCTCGAGCATTTGCGGTGTCTGCTTCAGCTTATAGTGGACGTCGAAGAGGATCATCTGGGCCCAGCGACTGTCGGAAGGAGCTTCGGCGGCGGCTCGTAGAACCTGCATCGCGTCCTCTTTCCATCCCATCTCGACCGCCATTTGCCAGATCTCGCGCCTGGACTTGGGGTTGTCGAGCCCGATGTCCCGTGCCTTGCTCCAGGCGGCCTTGGCCTTGGCCTCCTGCTTCTGTGATCGGTGCAGACGTGCCAGCCACATCAGCCTTGAGAGGTCGTTCGCGCCCCAGGAATCGCTTTCCAGCCAGCGGACGCAGCCTTTGGGGTCGTTGGACAGGAGATAACTCTGGATGCGGGCGTTCTGGACTGCCGGATGCGCTGTGATGTTCGTTCCCAGGGAGGCAAGCCATTCGTTCGCACCCGCGCCGTTGCCGGTTCCCATCATCCATGTGGCCAAGGTCAGAGTGCTCTGGAGGTTGGAGACCGCCCGGCGTTGCAGGCTTTCGAGCCTGGCTGTGAGCGTGGGCGATTTTTCGAGACGGAGCAGTTCTAGGTGCTGGATTTCGTCGCCAAGATCGGTTTTCCCGGAGCGCAGGATCTCCTCGATCCAGCGGCGGGCGGTGGGAGTGTCCTTTCGGTTCAACGCCTCGACCGAGAGCATTCGAATGGCATCGTTTTTCAGACCGGGAATGGCTGTCGACTGTTCGAGGACCCGCCGGGCGGAGGCTCTTGTGGCCTCGTTGGTCGATCCGACCTGGATGTTGGCGAGGTGGAATTTGTAGGTCGGGTTGGCCGGGTCCAGTCGGAGCGCCTCGATGGCGGCGGTCTCGGCGGAAGCACGGTCGCCGATTGCCAGATCGACCTGGGACTTCAGGGAAAGGTAGATGGGCGTCGAGCGGGCGTTGTTGTCGATGGTTGCCAGGGCCTGGGAGGCGGATGCGTTGTCGCCGATCCTAAGCGCCGTCCGCACCAGTTCGAACCGGTGTTTGATCGAATTGCGATCGGCCATGGCCGCCGCGATGCGCAGCGAAACGGCTTCCGACGGGCTGAGTTTCTCCGCGGTTTCGGCCAGCAAGATCAACGGTTCCGTGTTTCCGGGACGGACCTGGGCCGCGCGGCGCAGCGCGAAACTGGACTGCTGCCAATCACCGAGGGCGGCCGCCGACCTGGCCTTCTCGATCAGGTTGGAATAGCGCCACGAGTCGTAGGCGTCGTAACCGAGATTGGCGGCCAGAAGCAGGCCCGCGACGACCGTGACTTTGATCACGCGACGGCGCCAAACCGCGCTCGGTGGTTCCGGCTTCCATGGTTCTGGATGACTCATCGAATGGTTTCTCGGAACAATCGGGATTCGGGTCAAGATTCGAGCCGAACGAAAACGGCCGTCGTCATCACCGACTCCCCGGGCGAATCAGGGTTTCGTGCCCGTCTTCCCCAGGCTGAACGACGCCGTCTTCTCCAATCCCGCCACACTTCCGCCACAGAACTGCTCCAGATACTCCGGCGTGTCGAACAGGTGCTTCTCAACCGGAGCCTGCTCGCGACGGATGAGGAACTTCAGCTCCTCGATGTTCTCCGACCAGCCGGCTCCGTTGCAGAATTGCAGCCCGACGAACTGCGTCTTGTAGAGGGCTTTCTCCGAATAGCACGTTCCGAGGTGGATTGCATGGTAGCCGATGTTGGCGAAGTGCTGGACGGCCGACGTCATCATGAACATCCCCAGGCTTCGGTTGGACGCCCCGAGATCGTAGAAGGCGAAGTAGTAGTAGGCCACACGGTCCGGCTCCAGGTAGAGCAGGGCTGTGCCCAGTTCCTTTCCCGTCGCTTCCTCGCGGTAGACCAGGAGGTGCGAGATCACCGGAGAACTCATTAGGCGGTCCATCCTCGCGAAACCCATGATGTCCTCGCCGAACCGTTGATCGGCGTAAGTTTTCCACGATTGGCGGCGCTCCTGTGTATAGTCGAACTCCGCGCGCGGAACGATTTCGCTGAGGGTGCCGGCGCCCTTGCGGAGGATGCGGCGGTTCTCCGACGTCAGCTCGAATTGGCCCAGCCGCACGCGGATGTTCCGGCACAGGTAGAACCGGCTCAGATCCGGCGACGCGGGAAGGAAGCCGCGCTCGAAGAGGTCCGCAGGCGTTTCGCCCGCTTCGGGAAACGCCCAAATCACGTAGGGATACGTGTATTTCGAGTAGTCCGACTTGAGTTCCGAAAAGGCCAGTTTCATCGGCAGAGGCGAGCGTGAAGACGGCGGGCAGTTCTGTGAAGGGGCCGAATGGCGAAACCACGAACAATCGGTCGGAAACTGCCCACAATGAATCTCGACTAGTCGGTCGCCAGACTGACGCCGTGGCCAAGGATTCGGCCGAGACCGCTCGTCGACCGGACGTCATTGGTTCGGGGAGAGAAATACGAGAGGCTCCAATGCCAGTGGCCGCCACCATAACGGACTCGAATCAAAATATCTGCGTCCGATGTGTCGCCCATCGCTTGGACAGACAAATATGGTCGGCTGGGAAAGATGGTCGCCAAGCCATTCGGCAACACGTCGGAGGAGGGCGTGGTGTTCGTGTCCGCCGCGATACGACGTCCGGTCGTTTCAGCCCAGCTCTGAAATGCCGCAGGCGAGATCCGAGCTTCTATGGCGTGTTGAAAGCCGGTCATGAAGCTGTTCATGCAGTTGACCCATGCGCCGATCGCACAAACAGATGTCGCCCCAAGCATCGCCACGATCGCGAGGGTGGCGGATTTACGTCCACTTTTACGCGCCAGAGTCAGCAGAAGAATTCTTGAAATGACTGCTCCGCCTCCGACAGCCAACGGCCACATAAAGACGTAGCCCGCACTTATCCAACCCCTGCCTGCTGAATACGCCAACGTCATCGGCAGCATGCCGATCAACACGCCGATCAGAATCCCCAGGGCAGAAAGTGCGAGCGTGAGATTCATGCCTTTAACTAAGCATCAAGCCTTCGGCTTTTCCTTCTTCGGGAAGAGCGGCTGCGGAGCGTTGACCTTGTGGCCGGTGGGCAGGTTGCCCCACTTGGCGTCCCAGACGGTCACGCCGGTCTGCTCGAAGCCGAGCTGGCCGAGAATCTTCGCGGCGGAAGTCGGGATGAACGGCGTCAGGAGAACGGCGAGGATGCGGCAGCTCTCGATCAGGTTGTAGAGCACGGCGTCGAGTTCGGCGGCCTTGGCCGGGTCTTTGGCGAGCGTGAACGGACGCGTCTCGTCGATGAACTTGTTGGCGCGGTTCACTAGGGACCAGATGGCGACGAGCGCTTCCTGGAGGTCGTTGGCTTTGAGCAAGGCGACAGTCTCGGTGATCGCCTTGGTGGCATCGGCTTCGAGTGTGTCCGAGCGGGCCGGCACAATGCCGTCGCGATACTTGTTGAGCATCGAGATTGAGCGGTTGAGCAGGTTGCCAAGGCCGTTGGCGAGTTCGGCGTTGTAGCGCGACTCGAAGCCGGCGTCGGTCCAGTTGCCGTCGGGTCCGATGGCCAGTTCGCGCACGACGTAGAAGCGGAAGGCGTCGAGGCTCCACTCGTCGATCACCGTGATCGGATCGACGACGTTGCCGGTGCTCTTGCTCATCTTCGCGCCGTCCTTCTGCCACCAACCGTGGGCGAGGATCTGCTTGGGCAAGGCCACGCCCATCGCCTTGAGCATGATCGGCCAGTAAACGGCGTGGAACTTGAGGATGTCCTTCCCGATGACGTGCGCGTCGGCGGGCCACAACTCGAATGCCGGACTCGGGATTCCGGAGGCCGCATAGTAGAAGCCCTTGAGCGGTTCGACGATGGCCGGGTCGCCGAGTGCGGCGGGGACGGTGATGTAGTTCGTCAGGGCGTCGAACCACACGTAGGTCACGAACTCGGGATCAAAGGGCAGGGGGATGCCCCAGCTCAGGCGGGCCTTGGGCCGCGTGATGCAGAGGTCCTCGAGCTTTTCGGAGCGGAGGAAGCCAAGCACTTCGTTGCGCCGGTTCTCGGGTTGGATGAACGACGGGTTCGCCTCGATCAGATCGATGAGCCACTGCTGGTGCTGGCCCATCTTGAAATACCAGTTGTGCTCCACGAGCTCCACGACCTGGCCCCAATTGGCTGCCCACGTGCCGTCGGGATTGCGGTCCTTCTCCGTGAGGAAGGTTTCTTCCTTCACCGAGTAGAAGCCCGTGTAGGGTTCTTTGTAGAGATCCCCCTGCTGGTGGAGCTTGGTCAGGACGGCTTGGACGACTTCCTTGTGGCGCAAGTCGGTCGTGCGGATGAAATCCTGGTTCGAGAGCCCGAGCTTGGCCGCGAAGTCTTTCCAAATTGTAGCGAAGCCATCCGTGTAGGCTTGGGCAGTCTTGGCCTCGGCGTCGGCCGCCTGCTGGACCTTCTGGCCGTGTTCGTCGATGCCTGTGAGGAAGAAGACTTCCTCGCCGAGGAACCGGCGGCTGCGGGCGATGACGTCCGTGATGATCTTCTCGTAGGCGTGGCCGAGATGCGGCGCGCCGTTCACGTAGTCGATGGCCGTGGTGATGTAGAACCGTTTGCTCATGAGCGACCGCGAAGATGGCGGAGGCGCGGCGGGATTGGCAATGGCTGGAACGATCGAGCGAAGCGGGTCCTCCCACATCTTGCCAGTCCGGCGCAGAGCCTGCTTTCAAATTGGCCATGGCCAATTCGCTTCAGTCTTCGTCCCGGTTGATCTCGATCGGCACACGGCTCTCGATCACGTTGCTTATGCTTGCGACGTGGTGCCTGGCGGGTCCGCCGAAATTCATGGGCGGAGGTGTGCCGGCGTGGTTCGTCGATTCCTTCGGCAAGTCGATGCTCGGCACGTTTCCTGGGATGATAGTTTCCTACTACTCGATCGCGGTGCTGGAGACGCTGGCCGGTCTGGGAGCGTTGGCGGCTCTGCTGAGAGGCGAGGTCTTTCGTCGGCAGAGGGCGGTGTGGCTGGAGGGAACGCTCGTGCTCAGCCTGCTCATTTTCGCACAGCTCGGATTTGGCCAACGGCTCGTCGGCGATTTCGACAAGGCGGCCATGCTGTTCAACTACTTCAGCGGCACCGCGGTTTGCCTCGTCCTATTGCGGACGCTCGGGGTCAGCCCGGATTCAGAGCAGGTAGCAGAGCGATCCGGCGACAACGCCGGCGAGCCATAGCAATGCCACGGCTGTGGGCTTAGCGAAGCCAGTCCGAACAAGGCGATGGGAAAGGTGGTTGGTGTCGCCGACCCAGAACGGGATGCGGCGGCTGGTGCGGAGGACCACAACGCTGGCTAGGTCTATGAGCGGCACCGCCAGGATGAGCAAAGGGCTGATGACGGCGACGTGGCTTGTCCCGGCTTTTGCCGAATAGAAATGGGGCAAGATGGCCAGCACCGCGAGCAGGTATCCCACAAGATGGCTGCCGGAGTCGCCGAGGAACGACGAGGCTTTCGGGTAGTTGTGGGGCAGGAATCCGGCGAGCGATCCGGCGGCGAGGAAGGCAAGCAGTGCGACGAGGTATTGGCCGCGGGCGGCTGCGAGGATCCCGAAGTGCAGGGCTCCGATCGTGCCGATTCCAGAGCAAAGGCCGTTCATGTTGTCCATGAAGTTGACCGCGTTGGTCACAGTAAGGATCCACAGCATGGTCACGGCGTAGCTGAACACCACGCTGTCGACGAACAAAGTCACACGGACGCCCGACGCCGCCACGATGAGGGCGATGGCGCACTGGCCGGCGAACTTGAGCAGCGGCTTCAGTTCGAAACGATCGTCGGCCAATCCGAGAGCAAGCATGCCGATGGCGCCGCCGACGATGGCCAAGAGTTGAACGGCGCGTTTCCCAAGGCCGTAGCTGAGACGATCAAAGGCGTCTCCGGCGATGGCCCCGGACGAAATCAGGACGACCGCGGCAATCAGTGGCAGCGCCAATCCGGTCAGCACGGCCAGGCCTCCGGCCAGGGGCATGGGAGTCGAATGGATCTTGCGATGGCCGGGATCATCCACGAGGCCTACGCGTTTGCTGAAGCGCCGCCACAGCGGCAGCGCGCACCAAGTGGTGAAGCCAGCCGCGAGAAACGCGGCCGCGTAGTAGCCGATGGGGAATGGGAGTTTCATCGCGAGGGCAGAAGCTTTTGATAGAGGCTGTGGAGCCTTTCGACCATGATTTGGATCGTGAATTCCTTCCTCACTAATTCACGGCCTGCTTCGCCCAATCGACAGCGGAGACGAGGATCGTCGGCAAGGCGGACCAAGCTTTCGGTCAGGCCGTGTAGATCTCCGGGGGCGAGGAGAATCCCGGTTGTTTCGTCGATGCAGACTTCGCGTGCCCCGTCGCAATCGAAGGCCACAACGGGCTTCCCGGCTGCCAGCGCCTGTGGGATGGCCCGTGGCAAACCTTCACGACGCGAGAGGTGGGCGAGTGCATCCATGATGCCGACGTAGCGCGCGACTTCGGCGGGTGGCACAAGGCCGGTAAAAACAAAGTGGTCGCGCAGCCCGAGATCACGCGCCATCTGTTCGAAGCGCTCTCGCCAAACGCCGTCGCCGACGAAAAGGAATTTGGCGTTGGGGATTCGGCGGATCAGGTCCGGTGCGATTGCGAAGAGATCTTCGTGGCCCTTGAGTTGGAAGAGGCGGGCGATTTTCCCGACGACAAAATCGTCCGGCTTCAACCCGAGTTTCGCCCGGAGCGCCGGTTCGTTCGTGGCCGTGAGGAAGGGCTGCAGATCGAAGCCGCTGCGGATGCACGAGTAGGCTTCTCTTCGGCCAATGCCGGCGGCGAGATATTGATCGCGCATCGCATTCGCCACGACCACGAAATGGTCGGTGGACCGTCCGGCGAGCCTTTCAGCGGCGGTGAACACGGTGTTCGGCAAGCGGCCTTGGAACGGTCCGAACGATGGGCCGTGAATGGTGTGAACCACGACCGGCACGCCGGCGTGGCGAGCGGCAAGCCGGCCGACGATTCCGGCTTTGCCCGAATGCGTGTGGACGATGTCGGGCTGTTCGCGACGAAAGATTGTCTTGAGCTCGCGGTAGGCCCTGAAGTCGAGCCACGGCGAGATCGGCCGCACCAAGGGCTCGCAAATGCGGAGAAGCGAAGGCGTGCTGGCAAATGCGCCTTCCAGACTTCCTTCGGGTCCGGTCGTGGGACCGGAGATGAGGTCGCACTGGACTCCCGAGATGGCGCCAAGACCGAGGACCGACGTGACGGTGTTCTCCTGTGCGCCACCGACCACCAGCCGGGTGATGACGTGGGTCACGCGCATCACCGGCTCATTTCGCCTTTTCCGCGTCGGCCTGAAGTTTCCCGGACTTGAGGTCGTCGAGCCGGCGTTCCATGGCTTGGAACTCGGCGGTATTTCGCGGGGCGTCTTTCAGATATTTCTCCGCCTGTAGTCGGGCCTCGGACCAGTTCTTTTGCCTGACCGCGATCTCGTTCAAGCCGAGTGCCGCCTGGTAGAGGGGTTTCTTCGCGGCCCGCTGCATTTCGACGTATGCGGTTCTGGCGTCGTCGAGTTTGTTCAAAAGCAGGAGAGCGGTCCCGCGGTTGAGTTGCGCCGGCTGAGAGTCTGGAGTGACGGCGAGGAAGCGGTTCATTTCCTCCAGGGCCAGAGCCGGCTGCCCCGTTTGGATTAGGAGAGCCGCCTTGTCGATGTGGACGGGAGACTTCGGGTCGTTGCCAATCTTTCGTTCCAAAGTTTCGAGCGCCTGGGGCACTTGCCGGGTGAGAATGTAGAACCGCGCGAGCAGGCCAAGGCGGTTCGGATCATCCGGGGCCGCCGCATAGGCGTTTTTCAGGATCGATTCGGCGGCCTGCGCATTGCCCTTGTTCAGGTAGGCGATGGATTCGGAGAAGAGGACGTCCACATCTTGTCCCTGGGTGAGAGGGGCCTTGGAGGCGCGGATCTGCTGAATCTGCCTCAGGGCCAGGTCGGGCATCCCGACGTCGACGTAGGTCTTCGCGAGGCCGACCTGTCCGACAAGGTTGGTGGGGTCTAGTTCCATGGCCCGGAGAAACGAGAGGAGGGCCTGGCGGAGGTTGTTTCCGCCCGCGAAATTCTCGGCGGTCCGGAGAACCCCGTTGATCTCGTCGAGAAGGCCGAAGCGGTTCATGGAATCCCCGAGGCTGGCCATGCTTTTCAGGGAAGACACGAGCTCGTCGGATTGCGGGACGGCCACGATGGCGCCCTTCTGGAGGCCGGCGTTGAACGCGAGATTGGCCTTCGCAATGAAGTTTTCAGGATTCAGTTCGATCGCTGATTTGAAGGCCTCGGCGGCCTGGGGAAGGCGCTTGTTGCGTTGGAGAAAGACGCCCCAATCGTTGACCGCCCGGGAGTAGAGCATCTCCAGGTAGACGTTTGCGGGCTGGGTCTTGGATCCTCCCCGGATCAGGCCGGCAACTTCGGGCCCGTGCTTCCTCCAGAAGGCGTCGGTGGAGTCCAGCAACGCGGCAGGGGCAGCAGGCGGTGTCAGCTCGCCCGGGCTGTAGAGCTTGAGCTCGTAGACCAGTCCTTTGGGCTCCGGATAAAACCGTTCGAAGTAGTATCCGAAACTCGGGTGAAGGTAATAGATCGGAAAGTTGGTCGACAGGGAAACGACGAGGCCTTGGATGTCGGGCTGGGCGACCAGCTTGTCCGCGAGTTTGTTGGTGGCGAGCCAGTGGTTCGCGGCCTCGGGATACCGGACCTTCAGCTGCCGATGGTGTTCCGGATAGTTGAGGGAACCGGTATCCAGAAAGATGTGCCGGACCGAATTGCCGGATTGCTGAAGCGCCGCTTTGAGCAGGAACAAACGCAGGCCATCATCGCTCAGCAGCACCGCGGGTTTTCCGGGAAGCTGCGAGGCTTGGGTTGCGAAGTGGAGCGAGAGCGCCGGGCCATTCGCCACTCGGATCAGCGGCAATGATCGAACCGCCGCCAGGACCACGCCTGCGACGGCCGCGACCGCGACGGCGTAGCCGGCAAATCTGAGCATGCTGCGGACGCTCTCTTGTCCGCGCTGCGGGCCTTTCCGGGGCTCCTTGGTGAGGACCACTATGAGGAATCCGAGGAAGTAGCCGACGCTCAGGGCGGACAGGTATCGGGTCGTGAGAAACGGCAACGCCTTGATGCCACCGGGGACGTCGTCCTGGTTGAGGATCCGTTCCGGGGTGAGCTTGAACTGTTCGAGTCCCGCGGCCGCCGCGATCCCGGCTACGGTGAACGCGAACGCGACAACGATGAGGAGCCATGACAACAGGTTTTGTCCAAATCGGCTGGTTTCGGTGGTCATCGACTTCAACCGGAAACTCATGATCATCACCGGCACGAACGAGGTGAGCGCGATCAGGAACAGGTAGAGCCGCATCTTGGGCGCATAGTAGGGGCTCGTCAGGTAGGCTTTCTGTTCCGAAAGGTTCGCCTTGAGGGCTTCGAAAAACGTGACCTCGGTGCCGGTGACGCCGGGCTTGATGACGGGTAGCAGCAGATAGAACAGCAGTCCGGCCAGGAAAAGCGGAATTCCTTTTCCGAGGAAGTCGAAGCTGATGAAGCGGGCCGGCTTGTTCCAGATCAAGGCAACGAGGACCAATGGCGACACGGCGATCATGGCCCAGCTGTTGGCCGCGCCGGCTCCGACGAGAAACGTAAGCCCGAGCGCCCAGCGGTTATGGTCCACCAGGCGGTCCTCCATCAGGAAACGGATCACCAGCGAGAGGATCAGCAGGTCCAGCATTTCTCCGGTATGGGCGGTGGCTTGTTCCCAGAACGCTGGTTGGAAACCCAGGACGGCGGCGCCCACGAGGGGAGGGAGCCAAGCCAGCGGGCCTGAAAGTATCCGCGACGGATGGGATTCGCGCTGGCGCTGATCGCGGGTGCGGTCCTGGGGCAGGATGGAAATGGTTCGGACCAATTGCGCCAAGCCCAACGCGGCGAGGAGGGCCGCGAGGCCGTTCAGTGCCAGGATCTGGGCGTTTCCACTAAGGACGGTGAACGGCCGGGTGATAAGCCAAAGGATTGGCCGGTTGAGCGTTGGAACGTTCTCCCAACCCGTGACCTGGTTTACCGGACCGACCGACCCCAGGGTGACCCAGGGATTCAGCGTGACCAGATAGAGGACCAACGCCAGCGCGGCGACGATCCAGGGAAGGGCGGAGTGGAGCTTGAACGGCTTCTGCATACGTTGCGGTGATGGACTTGAGCCGATGCGTCTCCGCCTTGGCAAGCGCCTTCAGGCCGTGATCGCCGTCAGGCAACCCTGCGGACGTCGGCCACACACTCGACGTGCTGGGTCTGCGGAAACATGTCGAGCGGGTTAACGCTCTCCAAACGGAACAGCCCGCCTTCGCAGAGCGTCTTCAAATCGCGGGCCAGGGTTGCCGGATGGCAGGAGACGTAGATGACCTGTCGGGGCAATGTCCGACGGAGCAGTTCAATGGCCGAAGGAGCGCAACCGACGCGAGGCGGGTCGAGGATGATCGTCGTTTCCTCGGCCTTGAACGAACCGACGACCTGCGGGAGGAGCGTCTCTGCTGGTCCGAGAAGGTATTCGCCGTTGGTGATGCTTCGATCGGCCGCATTTTTCTTTGCTGAACGGACGGCCATCGCGTCGATCTCGATGCCGGCAAAGCGCTGGCAGAGGTCGGCGAGTTCGATCGAGAAGAAGCCGACGCCGCAGTAGGCATCGATCAGGCACCGACTGCCGCCGGACTTGAAAGCGTCCCGCACCGCTGCGACCAGTCCGGGAAGGAGCTGGAAATTGTTTTGGAAAAACGAGTCGTTCGGCAGATCCCAATCCTCGGGCGGAACCCGCAGCACAGCCTTAACGCCGCTCTTCGGCGGCGGATTTTCGCGGAGCCGTTTGAGTTCATCGTTCAAGGCCGGCTCGGTGATACGGCAGTGGTCCATATCGACCACGAACCGGCTTTCGTCCTCGAGGAAGCAGACCTTCATCCTGTTCAGCTCCTTGCTCCACTGGGTGCGCACCATGATGCGGTTGCGGTAGCTGTAGGGCGAAGGGCAGGGGACAACCGGGCGGACAACGGTGCCGTCGAACCCGCCGATGCGCTGCATGAGGTCGGCGATCTGCTTGTGCTTGGCCCGGAGCTGCACGGGATAGGCGATGTGCTGATACTGGCAGCCTCCGCAGGCCCCGTAGTATTCACACATGGGCTCGACACGATCCGGAGATTTTTCCAGCACGCGAACGAGCCTGGCCTTGGCGAAACTCTTCTTCAGTTCGACCAGCTCCACTTCGACTCGTTCGCCGATGCAGACAAATGGAACGAACACGACGAACTCGCCAAACCGGCCGACACCAGCCCCACCGAAGGCAAGGTCATGGATGGACAGCTCGACGCGGCTGCCGACGGAGAGGATTTCGGACATGGATTTCGGGGCGCCGCCTACTTGGCGTGGGGAGTCTGGGCGTAGTGCTTCGAGAGGATATCTTCGCCGAAGTCACCGTCGAAGTCGCGCCAGGCCGAATGGACGTGGTTGGCGTTGTTCTGCGTGTTGTCGTATTCGAGCACGAAGGTCGGCCCCTGGATGCGGTAGTAGTGCGGCTGGCCCATGTCGAGTCCGCCGGCCCATCCGAACGTGATCTTCTCCATGCCGGCCGCGGCGATCTTGGCGAGGTCCTTGTTGGCGATTTCCGGGCGGGTCCGGTTGACGTATTCACGGATGAGGTCGAGCAGCAGGCGCTGCTGGTCGGCGTTCAACTGCGAGTAGGTGACGCCGACTTCCTTGAGCGCCGAAACCTTCTTCTCGGCCAGGGTTATGATGTCAGCCGGAGCCTTGGTGTCGAAGACGGCCTTTTTCCGCAGGTCGTCGTTGAGCGACTTTACGAGCGTGCGCGCGGTGTCTTCCTCGACCGCCAGAACGCGCAATCCCTTGCGGGGTCCTTCGCGGACTTCCGCCGGGTTTGTGCCCATGAACGTCGGTGAACCTGAGACTTCATGGCCGTTGACGATCGTGAAATTGGCGGCGAAGTGATGGCCTTCCCAACGCCAGCCCCAGGTGTTGGTCTCGCCGGGCGTGCCGAAGACCGTGACGAAGTAGAGCTCCGGCTCTCGCGGGAAACGCCGGCTCGGGCCCTCCATTTCCTGGAGGATCAGTTCGAGGCTCATGATGGTGGAGGCCTTCACGTAGCCCCGCGTGCTGAGGCTGGAGGCGAGCAGTGCGTGGGCGAGCGACTTCTGCGCGCCGTTCATGTTCGTCAAAGGAAGGCCGTTCCGTTCCTTCGGGACGAAGTGCCAGTTCTTCCGTTCCTCGCTCGTGAGTTCATACGTCGCCTTCTTCTTCTGCTCCGGGTTGAGCGAGTTCAGGAGGTTGTTGGCGGCGTCCGCCATCTCGCCGCCGGGTCCATGGGCGGAAGCCGTGCGGGCCAGCAGGGAAATGGCGAATGCGAACGTGAGAAGCAGTTTGGAGCGCATTCGGAAGGTTTCGGGGATTTGCGCACCTCGTGCAACGAAATCCTTGGCGTGGAGCGTTGGCTGAATAGCTTCCCGCGATGCGTTTGTTGTTCATCGGCGATGTCGTGGGCGAACCCGGCCGTCGTGCCGTCCGCCTGCTGCTGCCCAAGCTCAAAGCAGAACTGGGCATCCACGCCGTGGTGGCGAACGGTGAAAACTCGGCCGGCGGTTCGGGCATCACCACCGCGACCGCCGCCGAGCTTTTCTCCTCGGGAGTCGACGCCATCACCTGCGGTGATCACCTGTGGGACCAGAAGGATGTTGTCTCGCTGATGGAAAAGGAGCGCCGCTTTGTCCGACCCGCGAACTACCCGCCCGGGGTCCCCGGCCAAGGCAGCACGGTGGTCGACATTCCGGGCTTTGGTCCGCTCGGCGTGATGAACCTCCAAGGCCGCACGTTCATGGCGGCGCTGGAGAATCCGTTCCTGGCGGCGAAGGTGGAACTCGAAAAACTTCGCAGCATCACACCCCGGATCCTGGTCGACATGCACGCCGAGGCGACGTCGGAGAAGATCGGCATGGGCCGGATGCTCGACGGCCTGGTAAGCATCGTCGTCGGCACCCATACCCACGTCCAGACTGCGGATGAGCAGATCTTTCCCGGCGGCACGGCGTTCCTTTGCGACGCCGGATTCACGGGTCCGCATGAAAGCTGCCTCGGCCGCGAGTTCCCGCCGGTGATCGAGCGGTTTCTCACGAGCTCTCCGCGGCGGCTTGAGGTGGCTTCCGGCCGAATTCTTCTGCAAGGCGTCATCGTCGACATCGACGACGTTTCCGGAAAGGCCCTCGCGATCAAACGAGTCTCGGAGCCGCTGCCGGAAGTTCCCAAGGCCTGACGCATGCCGGCAAAATCACAGTGGGACTTCGGCGACCTTTTCGATCCTCCGTCGAAGAAGGAAAAGGCGGCTGAACCGACGCCGACTCCATCAATGGCTGAGAAGCCGAAGGCTGCGGTTCTCGTCGCGCCTCCGCGTCAGATCCTCACCGTCGGTGAACTGAACGGTCAGGTGAAACGCCTGCTCGAACGACAGGTGGGCCGGGTCTGGGTTCGCGGCGAGATCACCAACTTCCGCGCGCAGTCGTCGGGCCATTTCTACTTCACGTTGAAGGACGCCACGTCGCAGATCGGTTGCGTCCTGTTCCGCGGGGAGCGGGTGGCCAATCGCGACGCCCTGGCGGACGGAAAGAGTGTTTTGCTCGAAGGTGATCTCACCGTCTACGAACCACGCGGGCAGTATCAACTCCGGGTCTGCGGCGTGGAGCTTGAAGGCCTCGGCGCATTGCAGGCCGCGTTCGAGAGACTCAAACAGCAGTTACTCGCGGAGGGTATGTTCGCGCCCGAACGCAAGCGGACGATTCCGCCGCTGCCGCAGCGGATCGGGTTGGTGACCTCGCCAACGGGGGCGGCCATTCGCGACGTGCTCCACGTGCTGGAACGACGCGGGGCCGGATTCGAGATCGTCCTAGCCCCGGTCCGGGTGCAGGGAGATGGCGCAGCGGCCGAGATCGCCCAAGCGATCCGCGACCTTAATCAGCTTTCGTCCCGCGGCGTGGCGATGGACGTGATCCTGGTGACACGCGGCGGAGGAAGCCTGGAGGACCTATGGGCCTTCAATGAAGAGGCGGTCGCGCGCGCGATCTTCGAATCCGCCGTGCCCGTCATCTCCGCCGTGGGCCATGAGATTGATTTCAGCATCTCGGACTTCGTCGCCGACCTCCGGGCAGCCACTCCAAGCGCGGCCGCGGAGATCCTGAGCGAGGGCTGGTTCAGCAGTCGTGAACGTGTCGCTGGATTGGGCGATCAACTGTCAGTTGGGATGTCCCGGGAGCTCGAAAAACTGTTGGTCGCCTACGAGTCACTGTCCGGTCGACTGGCCCGGGTTCATCCGCGACGCCGCATCGAGGAACGGGGCCAACGATTGGACGATCTCGGAGACGCGCTGAACCGGGCTGCACGGGGTCGCATTCGCGAAATGACGACGGCGGCCCGCGGGATGACGGATCGGATGAGCCGGGTGAAGCCGATGACTCAGATTCAAAGGCGGCGCGAAGGACTGGTTCAGATCATTCGGGAGTTGCCGTTCCTCGCCCGCGAGCATCTCCGGCGCAACCGCGAACGCCTCCGCTCAGCCGAGGATCGTCTGCGCCTGCTTTCGCCGAATGAGACATTGAAGCGTGGCTATTCGATCACATTCGACGAGGGAACAGGCAAGGTCGTGCGTTCGGTCGACTCCGTCGCCAAGGGAACAATCCTTCGCACGAAGTTGGTCGACGGCGATGTCGCGAGCCGGGTGAGTTGAGGTGTCCGAGCATTCCCGACGCGGCGGGCGCCGACGTTTCTTCCACGGCGCAAATGAAAACCCCGCTTCTTCATCTCTGAAAAAACGGGGTTGAAATGGAGCGAGCGAAGAGATTCGAACTCTCGACATTCACCTTGGCAAGGTGACGCTCTACCAGGCTGAGCTACGCTCGCGAAACGCGTCGCAAATTGCTAAGCCAATCCGTTTTCTTTGCAAGACCTGTTTTCAGTTTCCTGCATCCGCCATCGGCAAAAGCCAGACTCCGATCGGTTCGGTGAAGCCCCTCGGAACCAGTTGGACCGGCGTCGCCGAGAATAGGCGGGAACCCAGATGGCTCCGCAGCGACGCCCTGCTGAAGACGTCGTCCGAGATCGCGACTTCGCCTCCGCGGGAGCAGTCAACGAGCCGCGCCGCGAGGTTGATGGCGGTGCCGAAGTAGTCGAGGCGTTCGTTGGCGTTCACCGCGAGACACCGCCCGGCGTGAAGGCCGGCTTTAAGGACCAGTTTCTCGTTCTCCGGCATCGGGGAGTTCGCCGTTTGAATTCCGGCGAACATGGCTTCGAGCGCGTTGAATGCGTCAGGGACGTTGCTGAACACGGCCATGACGGCGTCGCCGATGGTTTTCACAATGCCTCCATGGTGCAGTTCGATCGCGTTGCGCAGAACCGAGAAGTGGTCACGCACCCGCGCGTAGGCCCGCGCGTCGCCGAGCGCATGATACATCGCGGTCGAACCCCTCAGGTCCGTGAAGAGCACGACCTGCTCCCCGACGACGACCTGTTCGTCCGGCGAAATGACCTCGGCGGCGAAGTGTTCGCGGAAGAACTGCCAGTTGGTCGCGACGGCGGCGGTCAGGATGTCGTCGTCCCAGGCGATCTGTTCGAGCGAGACCTGCACGGGGAACGGGTTTGGATTGCGGAGGGCGGCCTTGCCGTCCGGGGCTTGATTCTCGGGTGTGAATCCTTCACTGCCCGCGATGATCGTGACCCGCGATTTCGCGACTTCATCGGTCAGCGGAAATGGCTGCCGGACCTGTGGCGATTTGAGGCGAAGCCCGTCCAAACCGTCCGGCCAATGAACGGAGCGTTCTTCACCCGGCGCGAGCAACCATTGGGCGACGATGTGGGGTTTGCCGCCAGGTCCGGCCAAACAGAAGGTCTGGTCCGGGATCTTCTTCACTCCGGGATGGACGGAGAACTTGAGTTCCACCGACTTGTCCAGTTCGCCGTCATAGTTGATGCCGCAGACGTCGCAGTGGGCCTCCCGTCGAAGCGTGCTGAGACTGATCGTCCGTGGTTGTCGGCTGGAGCGGCAGTTCGGGCAGAGAACCTCCCAGCGGAACTGCAGCAGGCCGTGATGGGTCGCCAAGAGAAGCGTGCGAAGCGTGTCCCAGGAGTCTTCGCTCCAGAGCCGCGCCACGGCCTTGGGGCGGATGTGGGTGAGTTCGACGTCGGGAGTCTGCGTGATCCAGGCGCGGAACCGTTCCAAGACCGGCGGCGCTGAAAGTTCGCGGGCCAGGGCGATCATCCGGTCGCCGAAGACCCCCTCATTCACAGGCGTCACCGGAAGATTTGGCAGGATGGGAATCGGTGCTCCGCCGAGGTGTCCACGGACATGGGCGACGGCTTTGGCCATGGCCTGCGCAGCCCGCGGCGCAATGAGGGTCCGTGTGGCAATCGATCCAACGATGTGGCGCGGGGTCAGGATCGAGCGAGCCGTCAGGCGTGTGCCACCGTCGGGCGCGACGGCGAACTCGAGCCCGAGAACGCCCTCTACCAGCGGACCGGTGAGGAACTCGCGGCGTACCCGGTAGAACTCGTCTTGGACCCATTCGAACGGCCATTCGCGCCAAGTAAACGTTTGCCCCGCCATCCGGGCTAAGCCGTAGACCGCCGATCCGCCCTCGGCGAGAGGATCGGTCGTGTAGGTGACCTCCGGCAGGTCGAGCGAGCGATTCAGCCAGTCTGTCTTGGCGAAGATCCTCCAGACCTTTTCCCGGGGGAACGGCAGGTCGAAGACGGCTTCGGTGGCGATCGGCGTCGGCATTGTCTCGGCTCAAGGCTTCCGAATTATCGGCCTGCTCTTCGGCAAACGTGCCGCGCGTCGATCGTTCCCCAATCCTCAGCGCCCCATCAGGTGCTCCAGCACGAGTTGGTCGAGGTCCTGGTGGTTCCGGGCGGCGATGAGGGCGTTGGCCTGTTTCTCCGGATAGGTTTCAGCCTTCTCGACTAGGCGCAGGAAGGTCTTCCGCGAATTGTCGAGGTGCGCGATCAGCTGTTCGGGCCGCGTGGTCCGGAATGGATGGACGTCGAAGCAGATGAACTCGCCGTTCTTGCCGTAGCCGGTGCGTTCGAGCGTGCGGACCTGATTGAAGGCGACGCGGAGATTTGCCGAACCGAAAGGTTTGTCCTGGTCGAACTTCAGGCCGTTCTGGTCGTTGAGATGGAGCGACCAGAGTTTGCCAAAGCGCATGGCGAACTCGATTTCATCGGACGGATCCAGGCCTGCGAGGATCGCGTGGGCGGATTCGATCAAGCACCCGACGCGTTTTGGATCGCGGCTGAGCTGCGCGATGGCGAGGGCGTGTCCGATGGTGGGAATGTAGGCGTGGTCCATCGGCTCGTTCGGCTTGGGCTCGATGCAGAGCCGCGCCTTCTTGTCGTGGGCCAGCATGGCGTCGAGCGCTTCCACGAGGTAGTCGACACAGCGGCCGGCGTCCTTGGATTCGCGGATGTAGGTGCCTTCACGGGCAAGCCAAAGAACGATCAGGTCGGTGCCGAGAATCTTGGCGATGTCGATCGTGCGCCTGGAACGGTCGATGGCGTATTGGCGGTCCTTCTTGGAGTTCGACGTGTAGGCGCCGTCGATCGTTTGGGGCGCAAACCACAGCCGTGGTGCGACCATCTCGGCCGCGACGCCTTCGCCGTCGAGACGTTTCTTGAGGGCCTTGGCCTCCTTTATAATCTGCGCTTCGGACTTCGAGTCGATGTCCGGCACGGCGTCGTCGTCGTGGAACATCATCGCGTCGAAGCCGAGCTTCTTGAGGGCGGCCAGGCGTCCGTCGAAGGATTCGGAGGGGCGTGTTTCAGGGCCGTAGGGATCGCGGCCTTCGCTGAAGTTCCAGGGGCCGGCGCAGAAGCGGTATTGGGATTTCTTGGGCATCGGAGTGGCCGCAGCCTAGAGACGGCCGTGAGGTTGGGGGAAGAGGAAATCGTCCTGCCGACAGAAGTCGTGGACCAGGGGAAAAGTCCTTCACCCTACGACAGACCGACGCTAGCGTGCCCGACAACGCTAAACGTCGTCACAAACACTATGTCCACCACCTACTGGCAGAAGCGCATGGAGATCCCGGGCCGCGTTTCGTTTTCCGAAGGCAACGGCGACATGCCCCGCATCGAGATCAAAACGCCGCACAGCACCGGCGAGATTTATCTCAACGGCGCGACAGTCACCCACTTCCAGCGCAACGGCGAGCCGCCGATCCTTTTCTTGAGCCAGTTCAGCCGATGGGCCGCCGGCCAGCCGATCCGTGGCGGGGTGCCGATCTGTTTCCCTTGGTTCGGCGCCCGCGAAGGCGCGCCGCAGCATGGGTTCGCCCGCACGACGACGTGGGACCTGAAGGAGATCACTCAGACGGCCGACGGCGGCGTCAGCGTGCGGTTGGGTCTGCCGGAATCCGCCGATGCATCGCTCTATCCGCCCTTCACGGCGGACTACGTGGTGACTTTCGGCAAGCAGCTCACGTTGGAACTGCTGATCAAGAACACGTCGACCGACCAGGACCTCAGCTTCGAGAATTGCCTGCACACCTACTTCACCGTCGGCGACATCAACGCCGTCTCGCTGACCGGTCTCAAGGGCACGAGCTTCCTCGACAAGGTGGAGAATCTGTCCCGCAAGGTGGAGACATCGCAGAACCTGAAGATCAACCAGGAGACGGACCGGATCTATGTCGACACCGACGCCACCGTCGAGATCCACGACTCAAAGCTTCAACGCCGGATCGTGGTCGCGAAGGAAGGCTCCCAGTCGACGGTTGTCTGGAATCCGTGGGTGGCGAAGGCGCAGCAGATGCCGGACTTCGGCAACGAAGAGTATCCGAACATGGTCTGCGTCGAGTCGGGCAACGTCTCCGACAACCGTCTGGTGCTTCCCGCCGGCAAGACGGCATTGCTCAAGGTAGTGATCGATTGCCTGCCCCTCTAGTCTCTCACAGTCAGCCGTTGGTCCCTAGATTCGATCGAATGAAGGGAGTTCTGAACTTTTCAAAGCACCAGAATAGGCCCTCGCCAAGCGCTTCGTAGCTCGCTCCGCTGCCACCCGCGCCGGGAGCGCCTTTCGGATCGAAAAGGACCAGCAATCCCTCCTGTTCTTTCCCCGACCGCTTCAAAACGATCACAATCCCGTTCATGTGGTGCTCCAAGCCGATGGGATTGAATCTGCGGATGGATTCCGGCCAAGCCGTGGAGGAAATGCTATGCTGCTCTGCAGCCGCTTCGACGGCGACTTTCAGGTCGGCCCGCAGTTTCGGAATGCCGATTTCTCGTGCGACGCTATTGGCGTTGTTCTGCAGGGGATGACCGCATCCGATGAAGAGCAGGCCAAGGAACAGAGGAAAAAGAATCGGTTTGGAACCCATCGTCTCGCACCTAAAACGAATGAGAGTTACGAGCTCTGGGGCTATTCGGAGGCCTTCTTCCGCGAATGGCTCAGCAGCCACTTGTAGAACGTCGGATTGGCATATGTCTCGGTCCAGGAGTCGTGCTGCGCTTCGGGATAGACGGTGAGTTTCACGTCGGTGGCTCCGATCTTCTGGAGCGCTTCCACCATTTCCTCGGACTGCTTGAGCGGCACCGTCTTGTCCTTCGCGCCGTGAAACACCCAGACCGGAAGCGCCTTCAGCGCCGCCAGTTTCTCGGGTGACCGCAGGCGCATCCGCAACGGATTGCCGCCGCCGCAAATCGGAGCAGCAGCGGCGAAACGTTCCGGCGCCGCCGCCATGAGGGACCAGGTGCCATAGCCGCCCATGCTCAGGCCGGTCAGGTAGACGCGGTCCGGATCGACGGAAAACTTTGAGGACACTTCCTCAAGAAGGCCCAGCAAAGATTCGTCGTTCCAGTTTTCGCCGGAGGCGCACTGTGGCGAGATCACGATGAACGGGAAGTCCTTCATCGTCGGAGCGACCTTGGGCGGGCCGTGGACGGCGACTTTCTGCACGTTGGTTCCGCGTTCACCCGAGCCGTGGAGGAAAAGGATCAGCGGCCACTTCTTGCTCGAAGTCTCCTTGTAGCCCTCGGGCAGGTGGATGAGGTAGTCGAGCTTGACGGTCTTGGTGACGGATACCGCGTAGGAGCCGGTCGACTGGGTGCCCTCCGCGAGGAGCGAAGGGGAGGCGGCGAGGCCGGCCAGCAGGATTGAAGCGCCGAGAAGCTGTTTGGTCAGGTTCATGGATTGGACTTGGGTTGATCGGAGGTGTGCTTGGAGCATTTCGGAAAGGGGCTGGGCCAGCGAGGATTTTGATGGTGTGCAGACGGTCGATTCATTCAGTCGAGGAGAGTCGGGGGATCGATTGTCTGGTGGAAAGACGCTGTGGGATGGAACCGGAAGAAAGCTGGTGGGCCCTGCAGGATTTGAACCTGCGACCAAGGGATTATGAGTCCCCTGCTCTAACCGCTGAGCTAAGGGCCCGTGAGCGGATCAATGGAACGAGCGGGGAAGGGGCGCGGCAAGCTTGGAGTTCACACTCGTTGTAGTAGGTGGCGCGTGAATGGATGAGCAGACGCTTGCTTTCCCATTCCGAGCTGCCAATTTTCGCGCCCTTATTTTTGGCAAAGCCGGTTCGCCGGCCCTTTTAGTCGTCATGAGCATTGAGAACGAGTTCAACCTAGAGTCGCTGTTTCAAACCGCATGGGTGAAGGAAGCGCCCAACCCCAACCGCTTAGCCCGTTACACCGGCGACGAAGGCGCCGAGCGCCCGCGTCGAGGAGGCGATCGTCCCTTCAGCCGTGGTCCCGGAGGTCCGGGTGGCTTTGGAGGAGGTTCGGGTGGTGGCGGTGGCAACCGCGGTCCGCGGAGCGATGGTCCCCGTCCGCCCCGGCGTGACGGACCTCCCGGCCCGGGTGGCGCTCCCGGTTCGGGCCCTCGTGGCGACCGTCCCGGCTTCCAGCGTCGTGACGGCGGACGCCCCGGCCAACCGCCGGAACGTCGTGAAGCCCCGCCGGAGGTCGAGCTCAACGTCCAGATCATTCCGGAAGAGAACGGCATCGAGTCGCTCTCCCGTCAGATCAAGCTCACCGGCCGCGCCTATCCGCTTTTCGACATCGCCCAGCTCATCGTCCAGAAGCCCGAGCGCTACAGCTTCAAGATCGATTCCCGCAAGAAGCCCGACGGCTCGCTCGCGCAGCCGATGTTCCGCTGCGCTCTCGACGACTCCCTGTGGCTGAGCGAATCCGAGGCCGTGAACCACGTCCTCACCAAGCATCTGGCTACCTTCTACCAGATGGAGAAGACGCCGACCGAACCGCCCAAGGGCGTCTACAAGCTGGTCGCCCAGTGCGGCGTCAGCGGCGTGGTGCTCGGACCGCCGAACTACCACGACTACCAGAACCAGCTCCGCAAGCTCCATACCGAACGCTTCAGCCGGATGCCGTTCGAGATGTTCAAGTCGCGCGTCAAGATGGTCACCGACGAGGTCGTCGTGAAGAAGTGGATCGAAGACCAGAGCTTCAAGACCGAGTTCGTCGCGCTCAACCTTCCGGAACCCGTCCGCCTGGGGTCCATGGACGAGGTCCAGCAGCATTTCCGCGAAACGCACCAGGCCAACCTGATCACTCAGATCGATTCCGTGACCATCACGGGCGTAGCCGGCCGCGATATTCGTCAGCCCCTGCTGCAGCGCGTGCTCCGGTTCACCTGGGAAGACCAGCGCCGCTTCCCGCTCCAGCTCGTCAACGTGCTCAGTGGCCAGCTCGCTTCGCGTGGACTGCAGTTCTTCAAGGTCAACAAGACCGTCACCCACGTGGCCGTCGCCCGTCCCCACTTCCTGGATCTCGAGGCCAACCCGGTTTCGACAACGATCAAGAAGATCATCGAGTTCATCAACGCGACGCCCAAGTGCAACCGCAAGCAACTCGTGGAGTCGCTCGCCCCGGCTCCGGCCGCGCCTGCCGCCGCTCCCGTGCCCTCGGTCGAGGGTCAGCCCGCACCTGCCGCGCCGGTGTCCGTTGAAATGACGGCCGGACAGTCGTCGATCAACGCCGACCTGCATTGGCTCGTCCACCAGGGTCACGTGATCGAGTTCCACAACGGCATCCTCGAGACCGCCAAGAAGCCCCTTCCTAAGCCGCAACCCGCGCCCAGGAAGAAGGTCGAGCCCAAGCCCGTCGCCGCTGCGCCGGCCGAAGGTGCCGCTCCGGCAACGGAATCTGCTCCCGCGGCCATCGCTGAAGCCGCACCGGTAACCGAAGCGAAAGCTCAGGAACCCGCCGCTGGCGACGCACCGGCTTCTCCGGCCTGATCGTCCGAATCCTTACAGCCCCGGTGAACTTCGGTTCACCGGGGTTTTTCGTTCCGACGCCCAACGGGCTGCCGAGACATTCTGTTTGGGTTCAAGCCGCGTTCCGTCCTAACCTCCCGGACCTTTTTTCTAAGATGAAAGTTACGCTGAACTGGCTGAAGCAATACGTGGATTTCAACTGGTCTCCCGAAGAGGTGACCGAGCGTCTGACAATGCTCGGCCTCGAAGTGGAGGGCGTGCAGAAGTTGTCCGGTGCGTTCGACGGCATCGTCGTCTCGCAGGTGGTCACGCGCGAAAAACATCCGAATGCCGACAAGCTTTCGGTATGCCGCGTAAACGACGGCACCGGTGAACGGCAGATCGTCTGCGGCGCGCAGAATTTCAAGGCCGGCGACAAGGTTCCGCTCATCCTTCCTGGCGCTTCGCTTCCGCCCAAGCCCGGCGACAAGGAACCGTTCACCATCAAGGTCGGCAAGATCCGGAGCATTGAATCGCACGGGATGATGTGTTCGTCCGATGAACTCGGCATCGATCCCGAGGCCATCGGCCACAGGAAGGAGGACGGACTCCTCATTCTCCGCGAAGACGCGGAGGTCGGCCAGCCGTTCGCCCAATACCTCGGCCGCAGCGGAAGCGACGTGGTCTATGACTTGGAAGTGACGCCGAACCGCCCCGATCTGAACAGCGTCATCGGCATCGCCCGCGAGATATCCGCGATCACCGGCAATCCGGTCCGCATGCCCGCGGCGACGATTCTACCAGCGCAGATTGGCAGCCCGGTGGACGATCTGGTTTCGGTGAAGATCGAAGACGCCGGGCTCTGTCCCCGCTACACGGCCCGCGTCATCAAGGGCGTTAAGGTCGGTCCGAGTCCAGATTGGCTGCGGTCCGCGTTGGAGAAAGTCGGACTGCGGAGCATCAACAACGTGGTCGATGTGACCAACTTCGTGATGTTGGAAACCGGCCAGCCGCTCCATGCGTTCGATTACCACCTCGTCGCTAAGGGTGCGTCCGACAAGTCCGCGATCGTGATTCGGCATGCGGCTGCGGATGAGAAGTTCATCACGCTGGACGGCAAGGAACATACCCTGTCCGCCGAAACTCTCCTGATCGCAGACGAGACCAAGGGCATCGCGCTGGCCGGAGTCATGGGCGGGCTCAATTCCGAGATCAAGGAGTCTACCGTCGATGTGCTCTTGGAGAGCGCCTACTTCAATTCCACGAACATCCGTAGAACCAGCAAGACGCTCGGCCTGCGGACCGACGCGAGTTATCGCTTTGAGCGCGGTGCGGATGTCGGAGCGACCGAGTTCGCCAGCCGCCGTGCCGCGCAACTCATCGTCGAGACTGCGGGCGGCACGGTCGCCGGCGGGGTTGTCGACGCCTATCCGGAAGTCGCCAAGCCGAAGCAGATTTCACTGAGACATCAGAAGGTGAACGACCTCCTCGGGTTGAAGCTGACGAATGCCGAGATTGACACGCTGCTGGGCAAGTTGGGCTTCATCCAAGCGTCTCCGGGAGTGTTTGAGATTCCCTCCTATCGTGTCGACATGAAGCGCGAGGCCGACCTGATCGAGGAAGTCGCCCGCCTCTTCGGTGTCGACAAGCTCCCGGCGACTCCGCCGCGCGGCGCCACTGGCGCAAACGCCTTCGACGCGGTCCACGACCAGTTGGCCGAAGCGCGCCGCATCTTGACCGGCCTCGGCCTGAGCGAGGCCCAGGGGCAGACCCTGATCTCCGATGCGTCGGCCAAGCTCGCTGCGGCTGAGACCTCGATCGTGGCCTTGTCCAATCCGTTGAGCAGCGACATGAACGTGCTTCGGCCGAGCCTGCTGCCGGGGTTGATGGATTCCTTGCGCAACAACGCGAACCATCGGGTGCAGGATGTCAGCCTCTTCGAGATCGGCCGCGTGTTCGTGAACAACGACGGCACGGCCAAGGAAGAACGCCGCGTGGCCATCGCCATCACCGGACGTCGTTCGACCGAGTTCTGGAAAGGCGAGGAGCGTGACGCGGCCGCCGACGTGTTCGATTTGAAGGGGTTGGTCGAAGAGTTCCTCGAACAGTTCGGTCTCCGCGGCATCGCCTACACGCGACGCCCCGAGCCGACCGCGCTCTTCATCGAATCGGCGGTCATTGCCCTCGGCGGGAAACAGATCCTTGGTGAACTCGGACAAGTTTCGCCGATCGTCGCGAAGCGCTTGGACATCCGCGGCGCCGTGTTCCTCGCGGAACTCAACCTCGATCTGCTGCTCGCCCGGAGAAACCCGACGAAGACCTTCAAGCCTCTCCCGATGTTCCCTTCGAGCAGGCGCGACGTCGCGATGATCATCCTTGAGGCGACCACTCAGGATGCTGTTCTGCAGGCAGTGAAACAGGCCAAAGCGGCCAATCTTGAAAGCGTGGAACTCTTCGACGTCTTCCGGGGCAGGAACGTCCCCGAAGGCCAGAAGAGCATGGCCTATGCGTTCACCTACCGTGCGGCCGACCGGACGCTGACCGACGCCGAAGTGACCGGAGCGCACGACAGGCTGGTGGCCCATCTCAAGCAGGCGCTTGGCGCGACCGTCAGGGATTCGTAGCCGACGAGGAGCATCCAGTCGCTGGACGGGACCAAAGAAAAAGCCGGGCTCCCTTTCGGGAAACCCGGCTTGTCGTTTTTCGTGGTGTTTGAGATCAGGCGACGTTCGCGGCGCGGCGGCGGCGCAGAACCAGGCCGCCAAGGGCGATGGCTCCGACGCCGATGGTGCCGGGGAGCGTCACTTCGGGAACCGGAGCTACGGATAGAGTGCGGATGTTGATATCGTCGTAGGTAGCACCTGCTGGGAGAAGTATCGCGGACACACCGCTGAAACCCGCGCCTGAAGCGATGAAGCCCGGAGTTGTCTGGTCAACGGCGATCCTGCCGAGAAGGTTGCCCGATGATCCGAAGAACTGGACTGAGATGTCCTCCAATCCGGGCAGAGTTCCGTTGAAGCCGAAAGAATCGTTGTCCAACCGGGTCGAAAAACCGGTGACGTCGAACAACGTGTCGAAGCTGATCAGAACAGGTTGGAGGAAGGCGTCTAGAGCGTGGTCTTTGACGGAAACCGGAGATGTCAAAGGATCAGGATCGATGCGCCATTTGTCTGTTCCGAGGATTGGATCGCCAAAGAGGTCCAAGTCGGGTGAAAGGACCGCGTTGTCGAAATGCAGGCCAGGAGGGGCGGCGATGTTAACGTTGGCTCCGTCGGCCAACGAATCGAAGGTCAAGTTGAATGCGGCTGCCGAAGCGGAGAGGCAGGTTCCGCAAGCGCCCAGAACGAGCAGGGAACGAAGCGTTAGTTTCATGTCTTGGGAGGAAGATTACTTGTTGGAGCCCCCGAGCACGGCCTGCATGGCTTTGAAGAACACTTCCGTGTTGTCGATTACGCCGCTGAAAAGACCGGCTCCACGGCCTTGGGCAGATACGGGGATGTCGGAAGCGGTGTGGACGGCGGATGAACCGGCCACTTGGCCGGTGATGAGGAAACCCCCGGCGACATCACGATTCAACGGGCCTGTGGGATAGGTGTTGAGGGGTGCTACGCCGTTGAACGGCTGCTGGGTGTCGCGAATAGGCCGGGGATTAGTGAGCCAGTCCTCATAGCGGTCTGCATTTCCTGCGTAACCAATGAGCATCTTAAAATCCGGATCGGTAGTGGTGGGATATCCGTCGGCAGCGATCGGATACACTGGAAAACCAGCGGCTTCGTAGTTGCCGACAACCTGGTCGCGCAGAGTCGCCGATGGAACCGCGTTGGGTCCGGCGGCTCTGGTCTGAAGGTTGGCGTTTGAAACGGTTGAGGCGCCGATGATGTTGATGCCACCGCACTCGTGGTCGGCTGTGACAATAAGCAACGTATCGGGATTCGTCTCGGCGAACTTACGGGCAACGCCGATGGCCCGGTCGAACTCGATCGTCTCTTGGATCCATCGGTCGGCATCCATGTTATGCGCCTGCTTGTCGATGGAAGCGCCCTCCACCATCAGCACGAATCCATTGGCATTCTTGTTCAATACCTGAAGCGCTTTTGCAGTCATCTCGTCCAGCATCGGCTGGTCGGGAAAGCCGTAATCGTCGACGATGGTCGAAACGCCGCGTCGCTTGTCGATCTTGTCTTTGGCGACGTTCATGTTTGAGAACGAGAAAAGGCCGAGCAGCTTCGTGGTAGCCGGAGCGATGTTTGAGAGGGCGTTCGCGTCAGGCGCGTAAGTGAAGCCCGCAGTGACAAAATTTCCGAGGAGGTCGCGCGTGGCGTCCACCACGCCCGGCGTTACGCCCCACGCCGTGGCCAATTCAGACGGCAGAACGTAGTCCGTGGCCGCGGTGCGGGCGGAGCCGGATGTCGTGGAGGGAAGGAACCACTTGCGCCCACCGCCGAGCAGCACGCGCAGGTCAGCCTTCGGCACCATTTCGTCGAGGTATTGATCGCAGATGCCCGAACCGGCACCACGATCCTGTGTGTGGGATCCGAACGCTCCGGGAGTGGCGTCGAACACGTCGGCTGTGGTGACGATCCCGAGGCACTTGCCCTGGGTCCTTGCAAGGTATTCGCCAATCAACTCGACACGGGGGTTGTCGAACTTGTCGGTCGTGTCGTCGGGGAAAACGCCCTGCTGGTTGTTGTTGGACTTGTTACCGGTGGAATAGCACGCGGCTCCGGGAGCCGAATCCGTCACGATGGAATTCAAGGAGTGCGTCATGGCGATGGCCGTGTTGGGCATCTTGTCCATTTCCAGGAGGTCGTTGGCCTTACCCTGCTGCACGCCTTGAAGCATGATCCGGGCTGCGGTGCGATGAGCGATGCCCAGGCCATCGCCGATGAAGAAGACGACGTTCTTGGCGCGCCGACCGAGCTGCGGAACGGCCACGACCTCGAAGTTGCCGTTCGTGACGACCGTCTTTCCGTCGCTCTGCTGGGCGGTAAGGGTGAGCGTGTGGACGCCGGGCGTCGTCAGCGAATAGGCCCTGCGATTCCAGATGGAGGTGTTCACCGGAAGGCCGGCGACGGTGGCGGGGGTGGAAGACATAGTGCCAGAAACTGGAGTGCCATCGACCGCGAAAGCCACGCTGGTTATCGTCTGTCCGGAGTCCGGTTGGACCGTGGCTTGAAGATCGAACCGTTGGCCAGGGAGGAACCGCGCGATATATGGAGCACCCGGGTCTTTGAAAGTGAAAAGCGCGCTCGGCGGAGTCAGACGCGATACCACTGGGGCAGCATTGGCGCCCGCAAGGGAAGACAGCGCGGCAGCAGACAGGAAAAGCCTGGCGAGGCTTCGACGATTTCGACGGGATACGGAGGTCTTTGTTTTCATGTTTGGCAGTTGTTTGTTGGCAGGGGAGTGGACGGCTGGTCTGAGGAATAATGGGCGACTTGGCTGGCAGCCGGAGTCAAGGAGCAGTCGCTTCGGTCACGGCTCTTGGGATGGATGCGGCCGGTGCTGTAGGAGGCTGAAGAAGATCAAGACGGACGGTTGAAAGCCGACCGTCGGCTTCCTCGCGATTGCCTAGATGAAGCGTGCCCGTAAGCAGCATCAATCCGGGCGTGAATTGGGGGATCGGAGAAGCTCCTTTTGGCAGTGTCACGTGGACGATGGACGCGGGAAGGTCATCGCAGAATCCATACTCCTTTTCACAAACGGTGACCGGCATGGCGGAAAGCAGGATCTTCCACGGTGTATAGGTCGACTGACGCACCATGTAGCCGAGCAGGCGGACTTTCTTTCCGTCCAAAGTTTTTGTCTTGTCGCTGAACTCCAACCCGCGCTCTCCCACCGGAGATTTGAAGATTTCCACGAACTTCAGATCCGAGACTCCCTCGGGGAGATTAGGGAGCGGCCTTGGAGCGGCCTTCGGAACTACTTCAGCTGCTGGCGGTGCCTGCTGCCTGAGAATTCCGCGTCTCGAGCCATTTTGTGCTTCTGGCTTGGGCGAATCCGCCGCGTCAACAGACATGGCAAACAAGGCTACCGAGAGGACAAAGAAGGCTTTCATGTTATTCAGATTTCTAAATTAGGGACCTCGCTTGTTCCGCCTGCATGAAGGACAGGTTACAAATGGAAAACGATCCTCATCGTTCGTCCCGTCAACGGGAGGGCATTGAGATAATGTGGACAGCCGTTGTCCGTGTGTTGACGGTAGGGATGGCCCAATGAATCCCCACCAATCCATTCCTGGCCGCGGCGCCGCTTCGAACCCGGCGAACCGCTTCGAACGCCTTCATCTCGAACCGGATCCCGATGCGGAGCCATTTCCGGATGAAGTGGAGCAAGGTCCGCCCAGGCCGAAGACGGTCTTCTACCGCGATGCCACGCAGACGATCCTCAACAAGAACGACAGCCCGGACATTTCCTTCACCTACAGCCTGAACCCATATCGTGGTTGCGAGCATGGCTGCATTTACTGCTACGCCCGGCCGTTCCACGAGTATCTCGGGTTCTCGTCCGGGCTCGATTTCGAGACAAAGATCATGGTGAAGGAAGACGCCCCGGAACTTCTGCGGAAGGAGCTTTCCTCACCACGTTGGCAGCCGCAGGGCGTGGCCATGGCGGGCGTGACGGACTGCTATCAGCCGGTCGAGCGCAGACTGCGGATCACGCGGCGCTGCCTGGAAGTGTTCGCGGAGTTCCGCAATCCTGTCGGCATCGTGACCAAGAACGCGTTGATCCTGCGGGACGTCGACGTGTTGCAAGAGCTGAGCCGGTTCAAGGCCACGGTCGTCTACATGACCATCACCACATTGGACGCGGAACTGGCGCGCCGCATGGAGCCGAGGACGGCGTCACCCCGGCAGCGGCTGGAGGCGATCCGCACGCTGGCGGCGGCGGGGATTCCCGTCGGCGTGATGGTGGCGCCGGTTGTGCCCGGACTCACGGATCACGAGATCATGCCCATCTTGAAGGCCGCGACGGATGCCGGAGCCACGTCCGCCGGCTACGTCATGCTGCGGCTGCCGCACGCGCTGAAGGAGCTGTTCGAGAACTGGCTGACGCGATGGTATCCGAACAGCTCCGGGAAGGTGCTCAACCGCATCCGGGCCGTGCGCGACGGCGAACTTTACCAGGCGGACTTCGCGACGCGGATGTCCGGGACGGGAATCTTCGCCGAGCAAGTAAACCAGCTGTTCCATGCCGGCTGTCGCAGGGCCGGGATCGACGGCCGACGGACTCATCTTTCCGTGGATTCCTTCCGCGTGCCGCCGAAGGAGGGTGACCAGCTCGATTTCAAACTCGGCTGATTTCGGTCCCGCCGAAGAGATGTGAAGCAGGTTGAGCAACGGAGACGGTTCTCCCGTCAGACTTCCGTGTTGGACAGACGGCTCGGCAGTTGCCCGGTTGGAACACGTCGGCCATCTTCACTCCCTTGATGGCGACGATATCACAGCAAGTCGGATGGCGACGGTGGCTCCGAGAGCCGCTGGCTGTGGCGATGGCATTTTCGTTGTTCCTGCATGCGGGCGGTTATGGGACCTACCTGATCGGTAAACATCTCGGCTGGTGGCAACCGAAGGGCATCCCCGCGTGGCTGCAGGCTCTGCAGAACTTTCTGACGCCCACCCAGAAGGCGATCCAAGCGCGCTTGGCGGCCCAGCAACAGGCCCAGTCCTCCCCGGCTTCGGCGCTGACCTTTCTGGATGTTGATCCTCTGGCGTCGACGACCCCGCCGGAGAAACCTAAGTTCTACGGAGCCGTGGATCAGCGCGCAGCGAATCCGGATCAAGCGAAGCCGTCCGAAGACCCGAATGTGAAGGGACGCGAGCAGCCCTTGCTCAAGGTCACCGAGGCGAAGCCGCGCGGGAAACGATCGACCGAAGAGGCGAAGAACGTTCCGCTCCAACCGTCAGTTTCTCAGCCCGCTTCCGCCGCGCAGCCCGATGTGAAAGAGTCGGATGTTACCTCGCCGACGAAGGCCGGAAAGAAGAGCCAGCAGAAGCAGGGCGGCGAAACCCTGATGGCAAAGGCCGAGCCCAAGACCGTTGAGGGAAACGCGACTGGCGAAGCAGGCGAAGGCCTGGCCGAGTCGGCTCAGCAGCCGAGACGTCCGCGTTCGATCGCCGAAGTTAAGGCGCGTCAACAGGGTGGAGATCCCACTGAGCGAACGCAGATCCAGGGTGGGGTCTCGAACAAGGGCCGCCTCGGTTTCGATGTGCAGGGCTCGAAGTTCGGAGCCTACGACGCGGCGTTCATCGATGCCGTTCGCGAGCGATGGTTCCAGATCCTCGACAGCGTCTCCGTCAACCAGGTGGGAGAGGTGCAGCTCGAGTTCAACCTCGCTTCCGATGGCCGCATCACCGACATGTTGGTCAAGAAGTCGAACGTCAATCCGGCCCTGACCCTCTACTGCCAGAGCGCGATCATAGACCCGTCGAAGTATCCCGAATGGCCGCGCGAAATGCGGCGTGAGATCGGCTCCGATCTGCGGAAGATCACCTTCACCTTTTACTACCTCCAATAAACGATCCCAAAAGTTCCGAATGGAAACCGTCATCATCATCCTGCTCATCCTGACGTCGATCGTCGGCCTCACTCTCATCATTGAACGCGCCATGGCCCTCCGACGTGGAAAGGTCCTGCCCGAAGTCGTCATGACCACCGCGAGGAACTGCCGCTCCGCCAGCGATCTGCCCATGCTCCGTTCGGTCTGTGAACAGAATCCCTCGCCCATCAGCCGCCTTCTACTCTTCGCAGACACCCATCGCGACTGGCCAAAGCCCGAGACGGCGAACGCGCTGCAAACCCGGGCCCGGCAGGAGGTCGCCGGGATGGAGCGCGGCCTTTTCATCATGGAGATCGTGGTGGGCGCCGCGCCCTTGATGGGATTGGTCGGAACGGTCTACGGCCTGATCCTGCTCTTTGCCAGCATCGGCAAAGGCGGACCGACCAATGACAACAGCGAGTTCGCCCGGGGCATCGCCACCGCGCTCAACGCAACGATGTTTGGCCTCATGGCGGCCATCCCGTCGCTTGTGTCCTGGAGTTTTTTCAACCGCCGTGTGGAGACGCTGGCCATCGAGATGGAGAACGTCTGCGACGAGTTCCTGCGTCGTCACGGAGCCGGTGAATCGGGCAACCGCTGAGGAATCACCATGCAGTTCGTCGCCAAGAAGAAGAGGACCACGCCGGGCGTCATCATCGTGTCGTTGATCGACGTGCTGATGGTCGTGCTGATCTTCATGATGATCTCCACCACCTTTAAGAACCAACCGGCCGTGGCGCTCACGCTTCCCGATGGACGCAGCGCGGAGAAGGCCGGCGCGGGGGATGCCCAGGTGGTGATCACCGTTCCAAAATCCGGTCCCATCTACTATGGGACCCAACCGGTGACGGCGGAACGCCTCCAGACGCTGCTCAAGGAGAAGGCGGTTGCCGGCAAGAAGATCCCGGTCTTCATCCGCGCGGACACCGAAGCGCAATGGGGAACGGTGCTCAAGGCGACGGAGGCCGCGCGCGCCGCCGGCTTCACCGATGTGAAGGCCTTCACGAAACCCGGCATCGCTGTGCCTTGAGCCACCAGAACCCGATCACCTCCACTCATCGATGAAAGACAATCGCCGGATACTTTTCGGACTTCTGCTGGTTCAGGTCGCGTGCGTCGTCGGTGCCTTTGCGACGCATGGAATCATTTCGATCGCCTGCTGGGTGGTGTTTGGCGCGCTGTTCATCTTCAAGTATGTCGTGATGTTCCGCCGCTTGAAGAGCCAGGACAGTGATACGCGGAAGCCTTCCGATCCGACTGGTCCGGGGAATTGACCGCGGCGGCGACTAGGGAGCGTCTTCAAACCAGCTGCGGAGCAGCGGAAGACAGTAGCCCCGGGCGTGAGTCCGGGGTTGGACGGGGAGAAGAGCTAGCTCCGGAGGAGCGGCAGATGGGCGTCTTTCGCTCCTCAGGAGCTTGGCGGGTATCTGGGACATCAAACCCACAGCTCACGCTGTAGGCTACTGTCTTCCGCACCTCCGGTGCTCGGAATCGGGTTTGAAGACACTCCCTAGTCTTCCACCGGGGCCACATCCACGTTGACTTTCACTTCGTGCTGACCACCGCCGGTGATGATTCCGCTTACCGGACTGACATCGCTGAAGTCCCGTCCGTAGGCGACCGTGATGTGTTCCTCGGCGGGCATGAGGTTGTTTGTGGGGTCGAAGTCGATCCAGCCGAAGCTCGGACAGAATACGGAAAACCAGGCATGGGAAGCATCCGCTCCGACCAGGCGGGCTTTGCCCGGCGCCGCATGCGTGCGGAGGTAACCGCTGACGTAGCGGGCGGGCAAACCAAGTGAACGGAGGCTTGCGATAGCCAAATGCGCGAAGTCCTGGCAGACGCCTCGGCGGTGCTTGAGGACCATTTCCAAAGGCGTCGCGACAGTGGTGGCGACGGGATCGTATTTGAAGTCCTTGTGGATCCGTTTGGTCAGGTCGAGGACGCCCGCGAGGAGCGGTGTGCCGGGCTTGAAGCTGCCCGCCGCGTAGTCCGCCAACTCCATCGACACCCGCAGGAGCGGCGAACTGAAACAGTATTGGTAGGGCTCCACCACTTCGGGAGAAACAGGATCGCGGAAGAGATCGGCGACATTCTCCCATTCCGTGGACAGGCCC
>JBBRDN010000022.1:0-35292 GCA_038203875.1 Verrucomicrobiota bacterium | reverse complement strand
CTGGTCGATCCCTCGAACCCGCTTGTCGCGCGGACCATCGTCAACCGCGTCTGGCACCATGTCTTCGGTCGCGGGCTTGTGGCGACGGTGGACAACTTCGGCGTGCTCGGCGACCGGCCGACGCATCCGGAACTTCTCGACCATCTCGCGTGGCGGTTCGTCCGCGAGGACGACTGGTCGTTGAAGCGGCTGATCAAACGCCTCGTGCTGACGCAGACCTTCGCCATGGGTAGCCACACCGCCGATGCCCGCGCGGAGGAATTGGATCCCTCCAACACGCTTCTCCATCGCATGCCCGTGCGGCGGCTCGAAGGCGAAGTGATCCGTGACGCGTTGCTCACAGTCTCAGGCCGGCTCAATCCGGCTGTTTATGGCCCTCCGGTTCCCGTCCATCTCACGGAGTTCATCGTCGGTCGCGGGCGTCCCGATAAGAGCGGACCCCTCGATGGCGACGGCCGCCGGAGCATCTACACCGCGGTGCGCCGGAATTTTCTCCCGACCTTGATGCAGACGTTCGATTCGCCGACGCCTTTCAGCACGGTGGGAAAACGGAACGTGACAAACGTTCCCGGCCAGTCGCTCGCGCTAATGAACGATCCGTTGTTCCATCAGCAGGCCCGCGTCTGGGCCGAGCGCCTCCAGCGCGAGATGCCTGATGCGGACGGCGCGACGCGGGTGCGGTGGTTGTTCGAGTCCGCCTTCGGACGATTGCCGACGCCGCAGGAGTCCGGTGCGTGCCTCGAATCGCTCGGCGAGTTGGCCAGATTGCAGAACACCACGGACACCCGGAGCATCGAGGCGTGGACCGAGCTGTGCCACGCGCTGCTCAACGCCAACGATTTCATCTACGTGAAGTGACATGAAGCAGCCGCGCATCAATCCCCTCTTCCTCGACCCGCGCATCAACCGGCGGGAGATGCTCCGCCGGGCTTCAAACGGATTTGGCGCGCTCGCGATGACCGCGCTCTTCGGCACCAGCGCGGCGAACCTCAGCGCCGCGACTGGCGGAGCGGCGCCTCGTCCGATGGCCCCCATGGCGCCGCACTTCAAGCCGCGTGCGCGCAGCGTCATCTTCCTTTTCATGGAGGGCGCGGTGTCGCAGGTCGACAGCTTCGACTACAAGCCGATGCTGGCGAAATACCAGGGCGAGGACCCGCGCAAGGCCATCGGCAAGCTGGAGAAAACCCAGTTCGAGAATGTCGGCAAGGTGCTCAAGTCCCCGTGGAACTTTGCCCAGCACGGCCAGGCGGGGACATGGGTGAGCGACCTGTTTCCGCACATGGCCAAGAAGGCGGACGACCTCTGCGTAATCCGCTCGATGACGTCGAACTTCCCGGAGCACACGAGCGCAAACTATTTCCTGCACAGCGGCCTTGGGCTTCAGGGGCGTCCCAGCATGGGCGCTTGGGTCACCTACGGTCTCGGCAGCGTGAACGAGGATCTGCCGGGCTACGTCGTGCTCAACGGTGGCCAGATCCCCTCCGGTGGCCTCGACAATTTCGGCAGCGGCTTTTTGCCCGCGACCTATCAGGGCTCGTTGCTGCACGCGCGCGGGACGCCGCTGGCCAACGTCGTTCCCAGCGAGAAGATCGGGCAACTGCAGGAGGCCAAACGCCGACTGGTCGGACGCTTGAACCAGGGCAGTCTCCAGAATTCAGGGCGTGCGGATGCGCTGGAATCGGCGATCGCGAACTACGAACTGGCCGCGCGCATGCAGGTGGCGATCCCCGACCTGATGGAGTTGAGCGGTGAGAGCGAAGCCACGAAGAAGCTCTACGGCCTCGATGCCGCCTACGAACACACGCGCACTTATGCCCGCGAGTGCATCCTCGCCCGGCGGATGGTCGAACGCGGCGTGCGTTTCATCGAACTGACCATCCCGATGGTCGACGGTTATTCACGTTGGGACGCGCACGGCGGTCTGATCAAGAACCACGGCGACAACGCCCGAGCCATCGACCAGCCGATCGCCGGATTGCTGACGGATCTGAAGCAACGCGGACTGCTCGACGACACGCTCGTCGTGTGGGCTGGGGAGTTCGGTCGCACGCCGTTCGCGCAGGGTGGAGATGGCCGCGACCACAACGAATTCGGCTTCAGCGTCTGGCTGGCCGGCGGCGGCGTCCGCGGAGGGATGACCTACGGCGAGACGGACGACTGGGGCTACAAAGCGACCGTCGACAAGATGGAGATGCACGACCTCCACGCGACGATCCTGCACCTGCTCGGCCTGGACCATGAGAAGCTGACCTACCGTTTCGGCGGTCGCGACATCCGGCTGACGGATGTGCGCGGCGAAGTGGTCCGGGGCATTCTCGCCTGAACAGTTCGGGGCAGGGGCGGGTCATTTCCGGCGCGGCATCACTCGTCGCCGTCCGGACCGCCGAGTCCCATCGCCGTGTTGTGGAATGCCGGTAGTCTCCAGAATCCGGGCGTCGTATCGCTTCCCGACTCGGGGACCAGGCCCTGTGGCTATGTGCTGCCGCACTGCAACTGCTTCAAATATTTCTCGAAGGCCGGCGTCCAATGCATCCATGTTACGAGCCGTGTCCCGTATCGAGCGCAACATCCAGGTGAACTATCGCCATCAGGTGTTCTTTACCGATCATGCCTTCCGTTCGGAGAACACCCTGCTGCGCGACGTCCTGGTCGATGGCCATCCGGCCCGCCGGACCAAGGCGCTCGTCGTCGTCGACGAGGCGTTGGCCAAGTCGCAGGCCGATCTTCTCACCGCCATCGAAGCCTACTTCGCCGCGTTTCCGTTGGACTTGGATCTCGTCTGCACGCCTCTGGTGATCGAAGGCGGCGAGCGGATTAAGAACAGCTACCACCGGGTCAGCGAAATCCAGTCGCTCGTCGACAAGCACCACATCGACCGGCACAGCTACATCATCGCCATCGGGGGTGGCGCGCTGCTGGACATGGTAGGCCTGGCGGCGGCGACCGCCCATCGGGGTGTCCGGCACGTGCGGATCCCGACCACGACGCTTTCGCAGGACGATTCCGGCGTGGGTGTGAAGAACGGGATCAACGCCTTCGGCAAAAAGAATTTCCTCGGGACGTTCTGCCCGCCATTCGCCGTCATCAACGACTTCCAGCTTCTGGCCACGCTGCCCGATCGCGACAAACGCGCCGGCTATGTCGAGGCCGTGAAGGTCGCGTGCATCCGGGACCGTGCGTTCTTCGACGAGATCGAACGAGATGCCGCCAAGCTTGCCGCGTTTGAAGCGGGGCCGATGAAGCGCCTGATCTTCCGATCGGCCGAGCTGCACTTGAACCACATCGCCTCGTCCGGCGATCCGTTCGAGTTCGGCTCCGCGCGTCCGCTCGATTTCGGACATTGGGCCGCGCACAAGCTGGAGCAGCTCTCCGAGTATCAGCTTCGCCATGGTGAAGCGGTGGCCGTCGGCATCGCGCTGGACGTGATCTACGCCCGTGACATGGGGTTTCTCTCCGGGCCGGCCGCCGAACGGATCATCCGGCTTTTGGAAGCCCTGGGCTTCGAACTTTTCGCCAACGAGCTGCTCAACGTCGACAAGGACGGGCAGCTGATGGTGCTGAAGGGCATGGAGGAATTCCGCGAGCACCTCGGCGGCGAACTGACGATCACCCTGCTTGAGGAGATCGGCCGGGGAGTGGAGGTCCACGAGATGAATCTGCCGAAGATCCGCCACGCGATCCTTGAACTTCAGGAACGCCACATCGCCCGTTCGGCCAAGCTGCTGGCGTTGGGGTGATGGCGGACGAATCGGTCTGGCCGGCAGTGGAGGCGGGGCCTACGGTTTCCCCGGATTTGTTGTCTCCCATGTCGCAAAGCATCCTCACGGTCGACGCCTTCACCGATGAACCGTTCCGCGGCAATCCCGCCGCCGTCTGCGTTCTCGACGCGCCGATTCCCGATGCGCGGATGCAGCTCATTGCGCGGGAGATGAACCTTGCGGAAACGGCGTTCCTTCATCCCATCGACGGCGGCTGGAACCTGCGATGGTTCACGCCGAGCGTGGAAGTGGATCTGTGCGGCCACGCGACACTCGCAAGCGCCCACGTCCTCTGGACGTGTGACCATCAACCGGCCGATACATCCGCGCGTTTCCAAACTCGCAGCGGCTTGCTGACGGCGGATCAGCGGGACGGATGGATCGAGCTGGATTTCCCGACGACACCGCCGGTGGTTGAGGCGCCTCCGGCGGGATTGGTTGAAGCGCTCGGAGTCAGCGCGACCTATGTGGGACGGACACGCTTTGATTGGTTCGTGGAGATCGATGATGCGGAGGGGGTCCGTTCGATGGCTCCGGATCTGCATCGGCTACGTGGCGTGAAGTCCCGCGGAATCATCGTCACCGCGGTGTCGGATGATCTTGGTGTCGACTTCGTGTCACGTTTCTTTGCGCCGGCTTCGGGAGTTGATGAGGATCCTGTCACGGGTTCGGCGCATTGCGCACTCGCGCCCTATTGGGCCGGCAAGTTGGGGCGTCGCGAGCTCGCTGGTTGGCAGGCATCGGCCCGGGGCGGGCTGGTGCGCGTGGTTCATGCGGGCGATCGCACCAAACTACTCGGCAAGGCCGTCACGGTCCTGCGTGGTGAACTCCTGGTCTGACGCGATGGCTCCGGAACCTTCCAAGCAAACCGCCGACCACTACCGCGACGACGCCGGTCGGCGTTATCACGAGGTCAAGCGCGGTTTGTCGTCCGGCACGTTGTCGTGGGTCACGCGGTTGCGGGCCGACAAATTGCAGCCCTTCGTTCGTCGAGATGATGTCGTGCTGGAGTTCGGGGTCGGCGCGGGATGGAACCTCCGTTCTCTTCAATGCATGAGGCGGATCGGCGTCGATGTCGCGGAGTTCCTTGGCGAGGACCTTGCCCAGGCGGGCATTGAGTTTTGTGGCTCGCTTGAGGCGGTTTCGGATCGCGTCGCCGACGTGGTCATCTGCCATCATGCGCTCGAACATGTGATTGATCCGGCCGCCACGTTGAGGGCGTTGTCCCGTGTGTTGAAACCTGCCGGGACGTTGCTGCTGCATGTGCCGTATGAGATCGAGCGACGTTACCGGTGGTTCGATCCTGCGGAGCCGAACCATCATCTCTTTTCGTGGAACGCGCAGACACTGGCGGCGCTGGTGACCGAGTGCGGATGGAACGTCGAGTCGGCCGGGATCGGAGAGTTCGGCTACGACCGTTGGGCGGCCGTGCAGGCACTGCGATTCAAGCTGGGCGAAAGGGGATTTCGATTCATCCGCCGCATCGCCCACGTCCTAAAGCCCGGTCGGGAAGTCCGGGTGGTGGCGAAGCTTTCCGCCTGATCAAGGGCCGTTCGTCGATTACTTCTGTCGCTGGAGTTTTACGCCTTCGCGGGCGATCTTCCTTTTCACGTGTCGCCAGAAGAGCCAGTTCAGCGTCACCACGAAGGCCGGAGCAATGATGACCCAGATGCTGAAGACCATCGAATGGTCCTCCCACAGTTTCTTCACCCCGGCGGTCGCCGCCGCCAACACGCCGAAGCCGAGCGCCAACGACCATTCCATCACCCAGATCAATCCGAGCATGGTCTCCTCGGTCGAACGCGTGGTCGGTTTTGTTTTTTGGGATGGGTCGGACGGCATGGCGATGGGAGGATAGTCCGGGTGGCGTGGGTTGCAAAACATGCGTTGGACCGGCCGCTGGGCTGACGACAGTTGCGTGCTGGGAACGAGCAGCTACCCATTTGGTCATGAAATGGCGCAAAGGCCAGCTACCGACCAAACCCTGTGAGGCGTGCGGACGGCCGTTCGAATGGCGGAAGAAATGGGAACGATGCTGGGCGGAAGTTCGCTTTTGCAGTGAAGGATGCAAACGTCGTCGCGCATGAAGGTCCTCGTCACTGGCGGAACCGGGTTCATCGGCCGAAACGTGGTGCGGCGGCTTGTCGCCGCCGGCCATGAACCGCGCGTGCTGGTGCGCGACGTGGAGTCGGGCAAGGCCCGGGCTTTGGCCGCCGATCTGAAAGCGGTTCTGGTCGCGGGCGACATCCATGACGAAACGGCGTTGAACGCGGCCGTGGCCGGCGTCGACGCCGTGATCCATCTCGTCGGTATCATCAGCGAGATCGGGCGGAACACCTTTGAGGAGGCCCATGTCGGCGCGACGCGACGGTTGTTGGACGCGGCCACGCGCTCTGGGGTGCGGCGATGGGTGCAGATGAGTGCGCTCGGCACGCGGCCGAACGCGCGGGCACGTTATCATCAGACCAAATGGGCGGCCGAAGAATTGGTGCGAGCCAGCGGGCTTGATTGGACGATCTTCCGGCCATCGATCGTTTATGGGCCCGGTGACGGACTGGTCGGTTTGTTCGCCAAAATGTCGCGATGGTCGCCGATCCTGCCTGTGATGGGATCGGGCGCCGGCCTGATGCAGCCGATCCATGTCGAACAAGTCGCAATGGCTTTCGTGGGTGCGCTGACAACGCCCGCCAGCGTTGGGCAAACCTACGATCTGTGCGGCGATGAACGCTTCCGCTTCGTCGAGATCCTCGGGCTCATCCTGAAAGCCCTCGGCCGCCGCCGCCTGGTTGTTCACCTCCCGATGCCGCTGGCTCGATTGCAGGCAAGGGTCATGGAGAGCGTATTTCCCGCGATTCTTCGCCGGGCTTCTCCGTTGACCTGTGACCAGTTGCTGATGCTGGAGGAGGACAACGTCGGCGACGCCGCAAGGGCCAAGGCGGACTTCCGCTTGGACTTCGGCCGGTTCGAAGAAGGGATTCGAACCTACCTCGTCCCGTAACGGGAACAGCGGCGGGACCTAGTCCGGCCGCTCGACGAGCTTCGCGTAGGCCTTGACGCCGTCGACGATGCCCTTGGCGAGGGTCTTGCGATAGGCCGGGTCGTAGATGCGTCTGCCTTCGGTGGGATTGGTCATGAATCCGCCTTCGACGAGCACCGCCGGCATGGTGGCCGTCTTCAAGACCGCGAAACGGGCGCGCACGATTCCCCGGTCTTCCGCCTTGGTCTCCTTCACCACGCTCTTCTGGATCTGGTAGGCGAGGAGCATGTTCTGGCTGTCGTTCCGGTTTCCGGGGAGTGAACTGCCGTTGTAGCCCTCGGGTCGCGCGTGGCTCGACGGGGCACCGGCCGGGGTCAGGCAAAAGACCTCGATGCCGGACGCGGATGTCGCGGAGGCCGAGTTGAAGTGCAGGCTGACGAACAGGTCGGCCTTGCGCTTGTTCGCGTAGGCCGGCCGTTCGTCGAGTTCAGGGAATTCGTCACGGTTGCGGGTGGCGATCACCTTGTAGCCGGCTTTCTCCAGTTGCGCCTGCACTTCCCGGCCAAGAAGCAGGGTGTAGTCCTTTTCCCGTCGGGAACCCTCGGTGTTGCCGGGGTCTTTGCCTCCGTGGCCGGGGTCCAGGCAGATCGTTCGGATCTTGGCGCCGTCGCTCATCTTGCGCGGATACAGCAGGGGGGTCAGGTGGTTGGAAATGTCCGAAGGAGTGATGTGGAGCTGGCCCGACTTCAAGGCGATGGGGAACGACAGGGTGATGCGGACGCCGTTGACCTCGATCCACCGGGAGTCGGCTTCGAGGGTGATCCTTCCGAAGGCGCCGATGAGCGATGCGGCCTTGTCCCGTTGAAGCCATTTCAGCTCGAGGCCGTTGGGTTTCGCCCAGTCCCTCACTGCCGCGTAGGGACGGCCGCTGATGGTCACGGTGTCGTAGCTGGCCGTGAACGAGGCCCCATCGAGAGACGCGACTCCCCCGGCCAGCAGCAGGATCAGGGCGAGGAGGTGTCTCATGGGCGCTGGATTTGAAGTGCCGGCGCGTCCGGCATTCAAGCGAATTGCCGCAGCGGGCCTGATTGTCGGCAGAAGATTGCCTGAAACTGGGCACGAAAGGGGAAACCCGTTGACCGGTCCATACCCGGTTACTAAGTTGCGCCAGCCTTTCATTCGCCATTATCCGGAAGCCATTTTCAACCAGCCATGACCACGCCCGACGCCTCCCCAACTGCCGCCGCCAAAGGACTCGAAGGCGTCATCGCCGCGAACACGCGGTTGAGCGACGTGCGGGGCGACATCGGGCAGTTGATCTACTGCGGCTACGACATCAACGAGCTTGCCGGCAAGGTTTCATACGAGGAAGTCGTCCATCTCCTCCACCACAACCACCTCCCGAACACGAAGGAGTTGGCCGAGCTGAAGGCGACGTTGGCCGGGTTCCGCGACATTCCCCGGGGCGTGATCGATCTGGTGACCAAGCTGCCCAAGGATTGCCCGCCGATGCACGCCATCCGCACCGGCGTGAGCGCCCTGGGCTGTTATGACACGACGGCGGACGTCGACACGATGGACGCCCAGCGCCGCAAGGCCCTCCGCCTCATCGCCCAGATTCCGGTCATCACGGCCTACTTCCACCGGGCGCGTCAGGGTCTCTCCTTGGTCGCGCCTGATCCAACCCTCGGCGAGGCGGCGAACTTCCTCTACATGGTCGACGGTGTGAAACCCTCCGCCGAAAAAGAGAACACGATCGACCTTTGCTACGTCCTCCATGCGGACCACGGCATGAACGCCTCCACCTTCAGCGCGCGCGTCACCATCGCCACGCTGTCGGACATGTATTCGGCGATCACGACCGCGAT
The DNA here is from genome assembly GCA_038203875.1 of Verrucomicrobiota bacterium. Lineage (GTDB taxonomy): Bacteria > Verrucomicrobiota > Verrucomicrobiia > Limisphaerales > CANJSG01 > CANJSG01. The sequence goes on along the minus strand of JBBRDN010000022.1, from coordinate 26,689 downwards.
CGGCACTCTCAAGGGACCCCTCCATGGCGGCGCCAACGAGGGCGTGATCAAGATGCTCCAAGAGATCGGCTCGTTGGATAAGGTGGACCACTTTGTCGAGGAAAGCCTCGCCCAGAAGCGGAAGATCATGGGTATCGGCCATCGTGTCTACAAAGTGCTCGATCCCCGGGCGCCGCATCTCAAGCGCATGGCACTCGTCCTGTCCGCCAAGCTCGGCGACCCGAAGTGGATCCAGATGTCCGAGCACATAGCCGAGTTGATGCTCGCGAAGAAGAACCTCCACGCGAACGTCGATTTCTACCGCGCGACGGTCTACTTCAGCCTCGGCATTCCGACCGATCTGTTCACCCCCATCTTCGCCATCGCCCGCACCAGCGGTTGGACGGCGCACGTGCTTGAACAGCTCGCCGACAACCGCCTCATCCGGCCGCAATCGGTCTACACCGGGGCGGTTGGGTTAAAGGTCACGCCGATTGCGCAGCGCTGATTCAATTTGAAGAAGACGAAGGCGGGCCGGAAGGTCCGCCTTCGTCTTTACGGACGAGAGACAACTTACTTTCCAGATGAACATCCACGAGTTTCAAGCCAAGGCCCTTTTCGAGAAATACGGCGTCCCCGTCCCCAAAGGCACCGCCGCCAAGACGCCGGACGACTTTGTCACTGCGTTGGCGCAACTCCCCGAAGGTCCGACAATGGTGAAGTCCCAAATCCACGCCGGCGGGCGAGGCAAGGGCACTTTCACCGACGGCTTCAAGGGTGGCGTGAAGTTCACCAAGTCCAAGCACGACGCCAAGGAGATGGCGGGCAACATGCTCGGCAAGACCCTCGTCACCGCCCAGACCGGCCCCTCCGGTCGCAAGGTCCAGACCGTCTACTTCACGGTCGCGAGCGACATCAAAAAGGAATACTACCTCGCCATCCTTCTCGACCGCGCCACCTCCAAGCCCGTCATCGTGGCCTCGACCGAAGGCGGCGTGGAGATCGAGACCGTCGCCCACAACGCTGCAGAGAAGATACATAAGGTCCACGTCGATCCCGCCTACGGTCTGGCCGACTTCCAGGTCCGCGAACTCGTCTTCAAGCTCGGCTTCAACCCCACCGAGGCCAAGAACGCCGCCAAGCTCATCCGCAGCCTGTGGACGATGTATTGGGAGACGGACGCTGCGATGATCGAGGTGAATCCCCTCATCACCACGCCCGACGACCAGGTTCTGGCCCTCGATGCCAAGGTGTCCTTCGACGACAACGCGCTCTACCGCCACCCCGAGATCGTCGCCCTGCGCGACCTGAACGAGGAGGACTCGAAGGAGATCGAAGCCTCCAAGTTCGGCCTCAGCTACATCGCGCTCGACGGCAACATCGCCTGCCTCGTCAACGGCGCCGGCCTCGCCATGAGCACGATGGACATCATCAAACACTTCGGCGGCAATCCGGCCAACTTCCTCGATGTCGGCGGCGGGGCATCCAAGGACCAAGTCGTGGCGGCCTTTAAGATCATCCTCGGCGACCCGAACGTGAAGGGCATCTTCGTGAACATCTTCGGCGGCATCATGGACTGCAACGTGATCGCCACCGGCATCGTGGAAGCCGTCAAGGAAGTCGGACTCAAGCTCCCGCTCGTCGTCCGTCTCGAAGGCAACAACGTCGCCGCCGGCAAAGCCACGCTCGACGCCTCCGGCCTATCCCTCGTCTCCGGCAGCACCATGGCCGACGCGGCCCAGAAAATCGTCAAACTCGTCGCCTAAACGACTGCGTCATGAGCATTCAAGTCTCCGAAATCGCCTTCTCCTGTTATCCCGTGACCGACATGGCTCGCGCCCGTGATTTCTACGAAGGCGTGCTTGGCTTGAAGGCCACCTACGTCGTCGGCGAACCCGGCGGGATGCAATGGACGGAGTATGATATCGGTTCCGGAACCCTATCCATTGGCACGGCTCCAGGGTGGAACCCTACGTCGGACGGATGCTCGGTGGGCCTTGAGGTCACGGACTTCGCCGCCGCCATCGCCGATCTGAAGTCTAAGAACGTCCGCTTCAAAATGGAGCCGTTCCCCACTCCCGTCTGCCAGATGGCGTTTATCTTCGACCCCGACGGCAACACCGTCGGCATCCACCAACGCAAGCAGGTGAAGCTGCCGGTTTGCTGATTTCATTTAACTGATTTTCCCATGGCCATCCTCGTCACCCCCCAAACCAAGATCCTCGTCCAAGGCATCACCGGCGACTTCGGTGGTCGTCACGCCAAGCTCTCCATCGACTACGGCACCCAGGTCGTCGCCGGTGTCACGCCCGGCAAGGGCGGACAGTTTTTCGAGCACGCCGGCAAACGCGTGCCCATCTTCAACTCCGTGGCCGACGCCGCTCGCGAAACCGGAGCGACCGTCTCCGCCATCTTCGTGCCGCCGCCGTTCGCCGGTGACGCCATCCTCGAAGGCGTCGCGGCCGGACTCGAACTCGCCGTGGCCATCACCGAGGGCATTCCGGTGAAGGACATGATCCGCGTGAAGCGCGCCATGCAGGGCAGCAAGACCCGGCTGGTCGGGCCGAATTGCCCCGGAGTCGTGACCCCCGGCACGGGTGAGAATTCCAAGGGCGGTTGCCGCATCGGCATCGCTCCCGGCTACATCCACAAGAAGGGCCGCGTGGGCGTCGTCTCCCGCTCCGGCACGCTGACCTACGAGGCCGTCTTCCAGCTCACCAGCAAAGGCATTGGCCAGAGCACCTGCGTCGGCATCGGTGGCGATCCGGTCAACGGCACGTCGCACCTCGACGTGGTGAAGCTCTTCAATGACGACCCGGAAACGGTCGGCATCATAATGATCGGCGAGATCGGCGGCAGCGCCGAAGGCGAGGCCGCGCGTTGGATCAAGGCGAACTGCAAGAAGCCCGTCGCAGGCTTCATCGCCGGAGCCACCGCACCCGCTGGACGCCGTATGGGCCACGCCGGTGCCGTCATCGGCGGGGCCGAGGACACCGCGGCCGCCAAGATCGCGGTGTTTGAAGAATGCGGGATCGAAGTCGCCGTGACCCCCAGCGACATGGCCGACGCGTTGATCCGCAAGGCGCAGGCGATGGGCGTGACGCTGACTTGAGCGTTTGGTTGTCGGAATCTGAAATCAGAAAGGGCCGGGAGAATTCCCGGCCCTTTTTCTGTCGTGAAACATGGGTCGCGCACTGCGCTCAGACCTTCAGGATCTCGTGCTCCTTCTGGGCGAGATGGACGTCGATCTTGGCGATGAAGCCGTCGGTCAGCTTCTGGACCTGCTTCTCGGCGTCCTCGATGGCGTCCTCGGACATGCCAGCCGTGCCCTTGGTCTTCTTGAGCAGTTCGATGGCGTGCCGGCGCTCGTTGCGGATGGCCACGCGTCCCTCCTCGCTCATCCGTTTGCAGAGCTTCACGAACTCCTGGCGCCGCTCCGTGCTGAGTTCGGGCAGGATGATGCGCAGGAAGCGGCCTTGGGCGGCGGGATTGAGCCCGAGGCCGGCGGCCTGGATGCCTTTCTCGATGGCCTTCAGGGTGGACTGGTCAAAGGGCTGGACCACGAGCATCCGCGCCTCGGGGGTGGTGATGGTGGCGAGTTCCTTCAAGCGCATGTTTGAGCCGTAGGCCTCGATCATGACGTTCTCGATGAGGGAGGGAGAGGCCTTGCCGGTGCGGACGGTGGAGAACTCGTGCAGGACGTGGTCCTCCGTCTTCTGCATCTTCTCTTCGGTCTCAAAAAGGATTTCGTCGATCGTCATGGCTGAAGAGTGGTTGGTGGATTGGTAAACTTGAACCGAAATCAGCCCGTCACGAGCGTGCCCACCTTGGCGCCGAGGACGACGTTGCGGAGGTTGTGCTCCTTGAAGAAGTCGAACACGACGATGGGCATCTTGTTGTCCTGGCAGAGTGCGAACGCGGCGGCGTCCATCACCTTGAGCCGCTTCTGCAGGGCTTCCTGGTAGGTGATCGTGGAATAGCGCTTGGCGTTCGGGTTCTTCTTCGGATCGCTGTCGTAGATGCCGTCGACTTTGGTGGCCTTGAGCACGGCCTCGGCTCCGATCTCATTCGCGCGGAGGGCGGCTGCGGTGTCGGTGGAGAAATACGGATTGCCTGTGCCGGCGGCGAAGATAACGACACGGCCCTTTTCCAAGTGGCGGACGGCCCGGCGGCGGATGAACGGCTCGGCGATCTGCGTCATGCTGATGGCGCTCTGGACGCGGGTGGGGACGCCCTTCTTCTCCAACGCGTCCTGGATGGCGAGGGAGTTGATCACCGTTGCGAGCATGCCCATGTAGTCGCCGGTGGCGCGGTCGATGCCCTTCTCGCTGCCCTGGAGTCCGCGGAAAATGTTGCCGCCGCCTATGACGACCACGACTTCGACGCCGAGTTCGCGCACCTCCGCGATCTGCTGGGCGATGCCGTGGACCTCGTCCGGGCTGATGCCGAAGCCGGCTGCACCGCCCAAGGCCTCGCCGCTCAGCTTGAGCAGGATGCGTTTATATTTGGGTTTCGGTGTCTTGGCTTTCGTCGTTTTGCTCATGGTGGGGGAGAACGCGGCGGGGATGGGCGTTCGGTGCGCGAGTTTGTAACGGGCGGTCGGTTGGGAGTCAACTTGCCGCCGGAATTCCATCGGTTTCTTGCCAAGGCATGCGCCTTGGCCACAGTCCAGAGGCATGCGTTTCTGCGCGATCGTCGTTCTCGTCGGCCTTCTATTGGCTCCGGCTGCGTTCGCGGCGGAGACAAATTCTTTTCCCGGTGACGGGTGGATCACCAACCGGATCACGCTTCCCCGGCTGATCGGGACGAATCGCGTGAACTTCGCCGACTTCGCCCGGCTTCACTCACGCGAAGCAGGCGGGCGGCTGAAAATCCGTTGGCCGGGGGACACCAATGCCACCGAGGTGACGGCGTGGATCAGCGTCGAGCCGGTGGGGCATTGGAAATCGCGTGACTGGCGTCCTCGCAGGATGGGGCTCGGCGAACTCGGCTGGGAGGCCAACGTGCCGGTGGAGGATCTCGACGAGCCGATCGCCTATTTCGTATCGGCGGTCCGGTCTGGTCGGATCAACTACTTGATTTTCCGGAGCGTTGTTCCGCGCGACGCAGAGCTTCCGCAGCCGACCTCGGCGTTCTGGCCGTTCTTGGAAGGGTTTGAAGACGGATTCCACAGCTGGTGGACCGAAAGCGACCGGCCGGGTGCGCCCCTGTCGCTGTCGGCCGAAGCCCGGACCGGATACGCGTCGCTGCGCCTCGTCATTCCCGAGCGTGGTCGATCAGCGACGGTCCTGACAACGCGGATACGGGGCTCGGTCATCCATGCAAGCGAAGCGACGGGCCTGAGGTTTTGGGTCCGCGGAACGGGCGGGGAAGGGAGGCTCAAGCTGACGGCGTTCGCGGATGCGGAGACCCTGAGCCAGACGAGCGCGAGCTTCCGCTCGGATGTCCCGGTTGGCGGCAAAGGGACTTGGCAAAAGGTCGAGGTCTTGTTCGGCGAACTGGGTTCGTTTCCGATCGCGGCTTTGGATCGCCTGGCGTTTGAGTTCTCCGGTCCGGGCGGCGCGGCGCTTTTCCTCGATGATCTGGAGCTGATCGGCCCTTGGGCGGACGTGAAGTGACGGACTTCAAAAGCAAAACGGCCGTCGGTGGCGACGGCCGTTGCCGGGAAATGGTGGCGAGGCCGCTCAGGTCTCGATCGCGTAGACCTTGATCTTGTTGTAGAGAGTCTGGCGACCGATGCCGAGGCGCTTCGCGGCTTCGAGCTTGTTGCCGCCGGTTTCCTTGAGCACCTGGATGATGGTGTTGCGCTCCATCGCCTCCATGAGCGTCAGGTCCTCGACTTCGGCCGGGTTGAGCACCGTCGTGATCGACAGGTCCTGCACGTCGGCGTGGTCGCCTTCGGCCATCAGGACCGTGCGCTGGACCTCGTTCTGGAGCTGCCGGACGTTGCCGGGCCAGTCGAACGTGCGGAGCATTTCGGCGGCCGTCGGCGTGAACCCGACGAGGTTCCGGCCGGCCTGGCCTGCGAAACGTTTCAGGAAGGAGACGGCGAGCGGCAGGATGTCCTCGCGGCGTTCCCGCAGCGGAGGGAGCGCCACGGAGACCGTGCTGATGCGGTAGAAAAGATCTTCACGCAGCTTGCCTTCCTTGATGGCCTGCTCGGGCGGGCGGTTGGTCGCGGCGATGACACGGCAATCGATCTTGTAGGTGGCCTTGCCGCCGACGGGGCGGACTTCCTTCTCCTGGAGCACGCGCAGCAGCTTGCTCTGCGTGTCGACGGGCATCTCCGAAATCTCGTCAAGGAACAGAGTGCCGCCTTCGGCCTGGCGGAACAGTCCGTCGCGGTCCTGGGTCGATCCGGTGTAGGCGCCTTTGACGGATCCGAAGAGTTCGCTTTCGATCAGTTCGCGGGGCAGGGCGGCGCAGTTCACCCGGACCATGGGCCCCTTGTTGCGCGGGCTCATGGCGTGGATCAGGTCCGCGATGACCTCCTTGCCGGTGCCGCTTTCTCCGGTGATCAGGACGGACACTTCGCTGGGGGCGATGCGCTCGACCGAACGCATGACGTTCTTCATCGCCGGGCTCTGGAAGATCGGCGACATGCCGCCGCTCATCGTCGAGAGGGCGCGTCGCAGGCTGCTGGCCTCTTCGGTCAGGCGCTTATGCTCCAACGCGCGCTCGACCATGATGAGGAGCGATTTGTGGTCGAACGGCTTGCTCTGGAAATGATACGCCCCGCGCTTCGTGGCCTCGACGGCGAGATCGAAGGTGGCGTAGCCGGTGAGCACGATGACCTGCGTCTCGGGCCACTGGCGTTTGATCATCGGGAGGAGCTCGAGACCGTCGCCATCGGGCAGGACGAGGTCGAGCAAAACGACGTCGGGCTGCGGCCCGGTGAAGGACTCCCTGAGTTCTCCGGCGCTCGCCTTGAGCATCGGCTCGTAGCCGCCGAGTTGGAGGATCGTGTTCACGAGGACGCGGATTTCATCCGAGTCGTCGACCACCATGACGGTTGCCTTCATAGATTTCGTGGGCTGCTGTCGCAGCAGGCCTGTGTAAAGTCCGAGAAAAACTCCGAGAACCCGGGGTGTCGGTCAATCAATCGTTCCGGATGAAACTGGACCGACATCAAGTATGGCAAGACAGGACTGCGCCCTTCGAGCACTTCGACGATTCCGTCGAACGGGCAAAAACCGGTGGCCTCGAGGAGCGGAGCCACCTTGTCGACCGCCTGATGATGCGATGAATTGACCCTTAGATGGCCGTCCGGCCAAAAGGCGCGCATGCGGCTGTGGGGCTTCAGCAGGATTTCGTGGACCAGTTCGTCCTTCTGCTTTGAACAGCGGTGTTCCAATGCGTGCGGCCGTTGGCTCGGAATGTCCACCAGCAGGGTGCCGCCAAGCGCGACGTTGAGGAGTTGATGTCCGCGGCAAATCGCCAGCAGCGGCTTCTTCAGCCGGAACACCTCATCGATCACCTGAAGTTCGATGGCATCGCGGATCCGGTCCGTCTCCTTAACCGTGGCCGCGAGCGGCTCGGGGAGGTTCCTGCGGTAGAGCGCCGGCTGGACGTCCTCGCCGCCGGTCAGCAGAACACCGTCGGCACGGCTGACGCATTCGGAGACAATCTCAGGGTCGGTTTCGCGGGATAGGATGAACGGAATGCCGCCGGCCTTGGCGATCGAGCGGGCGTAGCAGTCCGAGAGGCTGAGGGACAGGTCTTCAAACTCGTAGCCCTGCGGCTGGATGCAGGGGGTGATGAGGATGAACGGCCGTTTGCTCATCGGTGAAACGCCGGGATTTCAGTCTCCGGGAACAGCTCCTTGATGCGTTTCCGGATCTTGGCCGCGGTCTCGGGCCGGGCCGCCATGCGGCGGATGCGCCGGTCCACCGCGTCGAGCAGGGACAGCCAGTCCTCCACCGGCGCGGTCTTCAGGGGTTCCCAATGCTCGAAGCGCTCCTTCTGCGCGTAGAACTGCCAACGGTCGCCCTTGGCGACGGCGTAGCAGTTCATGTGGGTGCCGTCCTCCAGCTTCCGCCGCCAACCGATTTGTCCTTTGTTCATGGTGGGAAATTCTCCGGTGGATCAGGCCACGAACTCCTTCGGCTCCGGGAGATCGACGCTCGCGACGGCCATCGCCGCGATGCCTTCCTCGCGTCCGATGAATCCGAGGCGCTCGTTGGTGGTGGCCTTGATTCCGATCCGCTTTGGGTTCACGCCCAGCGCTTCGGCGATGCAGAACTTCATCGCCTCGATGTGCGGTTTGATCTTGGGAGCCTCGCACACGAGCGTCATGTCGACATTGACGATCCGTCCGCCGTGGAACTTCACCTGGCGGGCGGCCTCTTCGAGGAACACTTTGCTCGGGGCGCCTTTCCAGCGCGGGTCCGTGTTGGGAAAGAAATGGCCGATGTCACCCTCGCCGAGCGCGCCAAGGACCGCGTCCGTCAACGCGTGCAACAGCGCGTCCGCGTCCGAATGGCCGTCGAGGCCGAGCGTGTGCGGAATCTCCACGCCGCCGAGCACCAGCTTGCGGCCGGGAACCAGCGGATGGACGTCATAACCGATGCCTACGTGAACCATGGATCAGGAGTATGGGGTCAATCGGCAAAACGCCAAGCGCCGGATGGAATCGAAACTCTGGCAGCCAAGTTGCGCAGACGTAACGCGATGTCCGCGCGTTGCACGTCACCCGGGGGATTCTTCCGACCGCGGGGTTTCCCCATTGAGACGAGCTTCGAGTGCAGCCACCCGTTTGACGAGCTCGGGCAGATGCTGGATCGCAATCAGTTGGCGTTTCAGTCGGCGGTCCGGCTGGGCTGGGGTGCCGAACCATTTTTCACCCTCCGGCACGTCGTGCATGACGCCGGACTGTGCGGAGATGATCGCCTTGCTGCCGATCTTGAGATGTCCGGCGACGCCGACCTGGCCGGCCAGAGTCACGTAGTTGCCCATCTTAGTGCTGCCCGCAACGCCGACCTGGGAGATGAGAAGGCAATGGTCGCCGATGACCACGTTGTGGGCGATCTGCACGAGGTTGTCGATCTTGGTGCCCCGGCCGATGGTCGTCGGTCCGAGCGCGCCGCGGTCGATCGTCACGTTGGCGCCGATCTCAACGTCGTCATGGATCACGACGTGGCCGACCTGCGGAACCTTGCGGTGCAGCCCCTGGTCGAGCACGTAGCCAAAGCCGTCGGAACCCACCACAGTTCCAGCATGGATGCGGACGCGGTTTCCGACCTGGGATTTTGGATAGAGGGAGACATTCGGCTGGAAAACGCAGTCCTCGCCCACAGTGCTCCCGGTCCCGACGAAGACCGATGCGACCAAAGCCGTGCGAGGTCCGATCCTCGCCCCTTCGGCCACGGTGCAATGCGGACCGATGTGGGCCGACGGGTCGACGATCGCCGTGGACGCGATGACGGCCGACGCATGGATTCCAGCCGCGAACTTCGCTTCGGGAAAAAAGATCGGCAGGACCTTGGCGAAAGCGATCCGGGCATTGGGGACACGGATGACTGTTTTCTTGTCCGATTGAAACGGCCCGTCCACCAGGATGGCGACGGCTGCGGACTGCTCCGCCTTCTGGAAGAAGGTTTCGTTCTCCGCAAAGGTCAGATCGCCCGCTTTGGCGTTGGTCGCCGGCGAGAATCCCGAGAGCCACGTGGCTGGATCGCCGACGACCTCGCCGCCGAGTTGCTGGGCAATTTCTAGGGCTGTGAATGGCATGGTGCCGAAAGCGCCTATTTGCCGCGGCGGTCGATGATCACGTTGCCCGTGCCGAGGACGATGATCTTCGGGTGCCAGTCATCGGCTTCGGATTCATCCAGCAATGTGTAGCTCATGATCGTGATCAGGTCGCCGGGCTTGCCGAGGTGGGCGACGGCGCCGTTGAGCTCGATCGAATTGGAGCCCCAGGAACCCTTGATGATGTAGGTCTCCCAACGTTCCCCGTTGGCCATGTTTGAGCAGAGGATGCGCTCATAGGGGCGCATTCCGGAGGCTTCCAACAGGTCGGCCGCGATCGTCAGGCTGCCTTCGTAGTCGACGCTTGCGGCGGTGACGGTGGCGCGGTGGATCTTCGATTTGAGGAGATGGACCAGCATCGGTTGGCGGGGAAACTAGGGTTGGCCACACCAGTGCGCCAACTCATTTTGGTGCGCGGCCAAGTCATCCGTTGACCCGCGCGACACCCGCCGACTATAAGCCCGGGGTTTCCTGGCAATCGCACCAACAGCTTCATTCCACGTTTATGAGCAGAAAGATTCGTTACGGCATGATCGGCGGCGGACGCGGCGCGTTCATCGGCGCCGTCCACCGCATCGCGGCCAACATCGACGGGCAGATCGAACTCGTCGCCGGCGCATTCTCCTCCGACGCCGAGAAGTCGAGGGCCTCCGGAGCCGACTTCTTCCTCGCGCCTGAACGCGTTTATGCCAGCTACGCGGAACTCGTCGCCAAGGAAGCCGCCTTGCCCGCCGACAAGCGCATCGACTTCGTCGCCATCGTCACGCCGAACCACGTTCATTTCCCCGCTGCCAAGGCCGCGCTTGAAGGCGGCTTCCACGTGCTGAGCGACAAGCCCGCCACCTTCGACCTCGCCGAAGCCAAGGAACTTGCGGGTATCATCAAGAAGACCGGCCTGCTCTACGGCCTGACCCATAACTACACCGGCTATCCTCTGGTGAAGGAGGCCCGCCACCTCGTCCATTGCGGCAAGCTCGGCAAGATCCGCAAGGTCGTCGTCGAGTATCCCCAGGGCTGGCTCGCCACCCGCATCGAGGCCTCCGGCCAGAAGCAGGCCGCGTGGCGCACCGATCCGAAACGCTCCGGCGCCGCCGGCTGCATCGGCGACATCGGCACCCACGCCGAGAACCTCGCGGAATACATCACCGGCCTCCGGATCAGCGAGCTCGCCGCCGACATCACGGCTTTCGTGAAAGGCCGCAAACTGGACGACGACGGCAACGTGCTCCTCCGCTTCAGGGGCGGCGCCAAGGGTGTCCTCCACGCCTCCCAGATCAGCGTCGGCGAGGAGAACAACCTCAGCATCCGAGTCTATGGCGAACTTGGCGGGCTTGAATGGCACCAGCGCGAACCCAACACGATGCTTCTGAAGTGGCCTGACCAGCCGATGCAGGTCTATCGCACGGCCAATGGCTACCTGAGCGACGCCGCCAAGGCCGCCGGCCGCACTCCGCCCGCGCATCCCGAGGGCTACCTCGAAGGCTTCGCGAACATTTACAAGAACTTCGCCACCGCCATCCGCGCCCGCGAAGCCGGCACGAAGCTGAAGAAGGACGATCTCGCCAACGACTATCCCAAGATCGAGGACGGCGTGCGAGGCATGGCCTTCATCGAGGCCGTCGTGAAGTCCTCCAAGGCCAACGCCGCCTGGACGAAGCTCGAAGCCTAGTCTGGTGGGGCGACGGGAAGTCGCGTTGTGACCGCCGGGCGGATCGGTTTGACTCGAATCAAAGCAGAACGGTCGCGGACCAATCCGCGCCCGTTCCGTTTTTGATAGCTGGGCTCGTCAGGTTTGCGAACCGGGGGAAAGCCGGAACCATCCACCGACCAATGGAATGTCGGTGGGCAAGTATCGCCTACTCGGCGGTTCGGCTGCGTCGATCCATCTTCTTCGCTGCTTTTGCCACCTGGACCATCTTCTTGCGACTCGGCCCCGCATTGCCGGCGGGGTTCATCTGCTTCTCCGCTTTCTTGAGTTCCTTGGCGGAAAACTCCCCGGAGGGCGAACTGCCCATGGCGTCTCGGTTGGGGTTTCCGGACGAGCCAGTGCGGTCTGCCGGATAGCTGAAGGATCTGCCGGTCGAAGCCAAAGTTCCGACCGGTTGAACGTTTGAGGGCGTGAAGGGGGTTGCGAGTTCCTGCACACGCCACGTGCCTCCGTCTTCCATGCGGAGTTGTTTCAGGAGCGGGAGTTGGACGACGTTTGTTTCCGACTGCAGTTCGACATGGTCCGACGAGATCGTCAGCAAAGTGAACGAACCGATCGTCTCGCCGGTGTGGAGCATCTGCTTGAACCCCAGGTCGGTGCCGTCGAACAGCGCCACAGAGTGGTCTCCGTAGCCGGCTATGCCCACGAGGGCGAACGCGCTGGTGGAACGGGATCGGGATGGCTTGCGTGACGGCGCTTTTTTCTGGAGAGCCGGGTCGGCCGGCGCGACCGCTTGCTTGGAAAGTTCGGGTTGGGATTTCGGCGATGGTGTGGCGGAAGGCTCTTCACCGGAAACCCGTGCCAGAGCTGCAACCGCGAAGGCAGTCACGGCGAGAAGCCGGATCGTGCGCTTCAGGGGGCTGCGGCCGGGGTTGGTTGAGGTGCGCATCGGTGAACGCGGATGTCCCGCGGGTTCGGGTGATGGACGGGTTTACGATCGTCAAGGTTTCAGGGAATCGCGGCCCTGTCGACCGGGTTTATTTCCCCCCGGCGGACCCGTCTGGACCGCGAATCACCGTTTCAGGCCCCGGCGCAACAGGTCGAACTGGTAGAGGGCGACGACGACGAGCGGGTGCTTGATCCGGCCGGTGGCGACGAGGTCGGCAATCTCGGAGATCGGGACGAGCTTGGTCAAAAGGTCCTCACCGCCGTCGAACTCGGTGGTGTGCTTCAGCTCGCAGCCTTCGATGATCACGCTGAAGCAGGTGTTGCTCATGATGGCCGGGTTGGCCGCGATGTCGCCGAGCGGTCGGGCGTTGACGCCTTCGAAGCCGGTTTCCTCGCGCAGTTCGCGCACGGCGGTGGCGACGGGCGACGTGTCCTCCGGGTCCATGATGCCGCCGGGGATCTCCAGTTCGACGGTGTTCGTGCCGTGGCGGAACTGTTCGACCATCACCAGCTCCTCCTTGGGCGTGACAGCGATGATGTTGACCCAGTTTGGCGAATCGATGACGAAGAAGTCGAAAGGCTTGCCCGTTCGGGGATTGATCTTCTTGTCCGAGCGGATGGTGAAGATCCGGAAGTTGCCAACCGGCGTGGATGAAATGAGCGGCCAAGGTCCGAGCATCGAGGGAAGGGGATTAGGTCTGAAGGTTCTTGGGCGCGGCCCAGCCCTGGGCCATGAGTTTGAGTAGATGGGTCATCGCCTCGTCGTAGGGCTGGCCGCGCTGTTCGGAGAGCTGCTTGGCCCGTTTGTCGAGTTGCTCCGCCATCTCGCGGCATTTCTCCTGCGGACAACCGAGCGCGGCGAGGACGGGGGCGAGCTGGGTCGGGTCGAGCGGCATGACGGGGAATCGTGGAAACAAAAAAGGCTCCGGTCATCCCGGAGCCTTCTGGTTTGGATTGGTTACTTCACTTCGGAAGCGGGAACGATCTTCACGCTCGTGACTCCCATGCGTTTGTCCGGCCGGTCGGGAGAATGGGTGGCGGTCGAGTTGATCTTCTCGAGGACGTCGTCACCCTTGATCAGCTTGCCGAAGGCGGTGTATTTGCCGTCCAAGAACGTTGCGTTGTCATGGCAGATGAAGAACTGGCTGCCGGCGGAGTCGGGGTCCTGGGACCGCGCCGCCGAGAGCACCCCGCGAACGTGCGACTTCTTGTTGAACTCGGCCTTGATCTTGTATCCGGGGCCGCCCATGCCCCATTGGGATTCCTTGGCGGCATCCTTGGTGTTCGGATCGCCGCCCTGGATCATGAAGCCCTTGATGACTCGGTGGAAGGCGGTGCCGTCGTAGAAGCCCTGCTTGGCGAGCTTCTTGAAATTCTCCACGTGGCCGGGTGCGACATCGGGCCAGAATTCGAGGACCATGACGCCCTCGGTGGTGGAGAGGACGGCGACTTCGTTTGTGTTGCTCATTGGTTAAAGTAGTTCCGTAAACTCAGGGCAGGATGGTGGCCGACTTGATGTAGTCGAGGTTGGGGAAATCCTTCTTCAGGTAGGCGTTGCCCTCGGCCTGGACGCGCCCTTGGTCCGGGCCCCGCCCGCGCGGAGCGCCTTCGCCGTATTCGTTGTTGATCTTGTCCACCACGTCCATGCCTTCGCTGATTTTTCCGAAGGAGGCGAAGCCCATGCCATCCAGCCGGTCGTTTTCTCCGAAGTTGATGAACAGTTGCGTGGTGCGGGTGTTGGGTCCGGCGGTGGCGAAGGTGATGGCTCCGCGTTTGTTGCTGCCCTTCACCGGATCGTCGGTGATTCGGGCGGCACGCCAAGATGTGGCTACCGCAGGATCACCGTGGATGCCGAACTGGCACATGAAACCCGAGATGACGCGGAAGAACGCGACGTCGGTAAAGTAGCCAGATCGGACGAGGTTGTAGAAACGATCCGCGCCGTTCGGGGCCAAGGAACGCGTGACCTCAATGGTGAACTTGCCCTTGGTCGTGTCGAACTGCGCCTTGAAAGTCTCCGGAGCCTTCTCCGTTAGCTTGGACGGATCGGCAAATGACGCCGGGGCGGCATTGGTGGCGGGCTTGGATTCTTCTTTCTTCGTTGCGGGTTCAGCGGCCATGAGCGGAAAGCCCAGGGCCAAAAGGCAGGTGATGAGTATCGATTTCATGTTTTTTCTGACGATCCGACCGCGGCGTCGGTTTAACGCTCGCGGAAAGTAATCCGGGCCTTTGCCAGGTCATAGGGCGACATCTGCAGCGTGACCTTGTCGCCGGGCCCGATGCGGATGAAGTGCTTGCGCATCTTTCCCGAAATGTGGGCCAGCACTTCGTGTCCATTCGGCAGGGCGACGCGGAACATGGTTCCCGGCAGCACCTGGGTCACGGTTCCGGTGAGCTGAATGTGGTCTTCCTTCGGCACAACGACTTCGTGTGATTTGGATCTCCGCAGGCCATCGCCCGCAAGCGGCAGGTAAGCTGCCAACCGGCATTTTGAAATCAAGGGAAAGTTCCCTTTGGCCCGGGCGGCTCAAAGCAGTCCGCGCGCTTCCAGTTCGTCCTCGTTCAGTCCCAGAAAATGTCCCAGCTCGTGCAGATAAGTGACGTGGACTTCGTCCTGGAAGATCTCCGGATCGCCCTCTGCGAATTTCCATATCACATCGAGGAAAAGCACGATCTGCGAGGGCAGGGGAGACGCGCCCTGTTCGTGGATCGGTTCACCAAGGAAGAGCCCGAGCGTGTCCGTCTCGATCCCGTCGTCGACCATCTCCTGGGTCGGCCGGGCCTCGTAGGAGACGGGCAGCTGGGCGGCGTGGCCCCGCAGATCTTCGGGCAGCTCGGCGATGGTCCGCGTCACTTCGGTTTCAGCCAGCCGCAGGAGCGAGGTCCAATCCGGCGCAAGCGGGGCGCTCACGGCTGCGAACTCCGGGACTTGGTGAAGCGATCTAGCACCGCCGGGTTTTTCTCAAAGAAGGCCGCCAACTCCGAGAGGAAAAGGACCGTCTCGGGGCTGAGATGGTGTTCGATGCCCTCGATGTCGCGGCGCTGGGTTTCAGGATCGAGGCCGAAGATGGAGAAGAACCGGGTCAACGTCTCGTGCCGTTGCTGGATCTGCGTGGCGACCGCCTTGCCCTTTTCCGTCAGTATCAAGCCGCGGTATTTCTCGTAGTTCAGGTAGCCGAGCCCGTCGAGCTTTTGGACCATGCTGGTGACTGAGGCCTGCTTCACATTGAGCGACGAAGCGATGTCGACCACGCGGGCGTAACCCTTCTCCTCGATCAGCTCATGGATCCGTTCGAGATAGTCCTCCGCGCTGGTGCTTGGATGTGAGGTCCCGGGCATGTGGGGGCGAGTAAGCCCGACGCGCCGGGCCGAGGCAAGCCGACGGCGGCGGTGGACGACGAATTGACGTGGAGCCTCCAAGCGGGTTTGAGTCGGGACGTGAACCCCATGCGCAACACCATCCGATCGATTGCCGCCGCCCTCGTGGTCGCGGCCACCGCATTCGCGAGCTCGTCCCGGGCCGCGGACTACAAGCCCACCGTCGGCATCCAGTCATGGACGCTGCGGAACATGAGCTTCGACCAGGTCGTCGAGTTCGCGAAGAAGCACCGGATCAAGCAGCTCCAGTTGATCGGAAACCACATGAATCCCATGGCTTCGAAGGAGGAGACCTTGAAGAAGAAGGCCGTCCTCGATGCCGCCGGACTCACCGTCTACACCTTCGGCGTCACCGGCACGACGTTGGACAAGGAACAGAACCGGAAGCTTTTCGAGTTCGCCAAGCTGATGGACATTAAGGTCATTGTGACCGAGCCCGCCGACTACAAGATCCTCGATAACCTCGAGGAGCTGGTGAAGGAGTATGACATCAAGATCGCCCTCCATAACCACGGTGTCTTCTCGCCTTACGGCAATCCCGCCGTGGTGAAGAGCCTGCTCAAATACCGTGACCCACGCATCGGCGTCTGCCTCGACGTCGGCTGGATCGCCAGCACCCGGCTTGATGTCGCCAAGGTCTTCCGCGACTACGAGGGCCGCGTCCACGACATCCATCTCAAGGACAAAAAGGTGAACAACACCGAGAAGGGCGACGTGGCCACCGACACCGAGATCGGCAAGGGCGACGTGAACTACAAGGGCCTCTTCACCGAGCTGACGAAGGTCAAATGGCCCGGAGTCATGGCCATCGAAACCGACAGCGGTGCCTTCGCCGGCGCGCCCGATCCGTTTGTGGCGGGTGCGATCAAGTTCGTCGACGAAGCTTTCGCCCCACCGGCCAGGTAAGTCGGTGGCGCAGGCCTCCGGCTTGCCGTTCCAGGCGTCGCGCCCGGAGCAGGTGGTGGTTCCCAACTAGAATCGGCCCGCACTGAAAACCTGCGCGCACCCCGTGGCGGATCGGTGGACACCCTGGGTCCTCCGACGCCTCCACGTTTGCGAACGCCTTAAGCCGGTTCGGGTCGGAGACACGCAACAGCAGGCGGGACGCCTGGGCCGTCTGAATATCCACGGCGCCTCGGAGTCGTCCGGAGACGCCGGACACAGGAAGGGGGAAAAGGAAAATGTCAGGGTGACCACGGCAAACGGGAGCAAACTGCCGGTGCTGCCTTCCGGCTCTCGCGGGGTTCGTAAGTCCGCGTTCCATGGGCCCTGACGGCGGAAGTTGTGCCGGACGCGGGCAGGATGGGGCAAGGAAGGATTGCCCAAGGGTTTTTAATCTTTCTCGTCCTCACCCTCGTTCTCTTCCTCGGTTCAGCAGGATTGTTTCGAGAAGGAGAGCGAGAACGAGCAGGAGGAGGATGGAGACGAAGAACAGCTGAACGAGACGTTGAGCTTGAATGCCTCTCTGCTACCTTTCGTCCGAAACCCGATGAACAACCACGCCTTCAACCCCGAGCATCTCGCGCTGACGCGGCGGCAGTTCCTCAATCGGTGCGGCATGGGTTTCGGCGCGCTCGGCCTCGGAGCCATGATGGGCAACGCCCTCACCGGATCCGCGATGGCGGAAGGCTTCATCAATCCGACCGCTCCCAAGGCGCCGCAGTTCCCCGGCAAGGCCAAGCGAGTCATCCATCTTTTCATGAACGGCGGTCCGTCGCACGTCGACACGTTCGATCCCAAGCCGTCCCTCGACAAATTCCACGGTAAAGCCATTCCTCTCGAACTTAAGACCGAGCGGAAGACCGGCGCGGCCTTCCGCTCGCCGTTCAAGTTCCAGAAATATGGCCAGTCCGGCATCGAGGTCTCCGAGCTCTTCAAGCACACCGCCCAGCATGTCGACGACATGTGCGTCATCCGGTCGATGCACGCCAACGTGCCGAACCACGAGCCGTCGCTCCTCCTGATGAACTGCGGCGAGGCGCGCTTGCCCCGGCCCAGCCTTGGGTCGTGGGTCAACTACGGCCTTGGCTCGGTGAACCAGAATCTCCCCGGCTTCATCGCCATGTGCCCGGGCGGCTACCCGATCCAGGAATCGCAGAACTGGCAGTCCGCCTTCCTTCCCGGCGTCTACCAGGGCACCTACATCAATACCGAGCACCGCGACATCGAGAAGCTCATCGAGAACATCCGGAACAACTACAGCTCGACCAAGGTGCAGCGCGGTCAGCTCGACCTGCTCCAGAAGCTCAACGTGAAGCACAAGGAGGCCCGGCAGAACGATGGTCAGCTCGAAGCCCGCATCCAGTCCTTCGAACTCGCCTACCGCATGCAGATGGAGGCGACCGACGCGTTCGACGTGACCAAGGAACCCGAGTCCGTCCGCAAGGCCTACGGCGATTCCGTCCAAGCCCGACAGATCCTCATCGCCCGTCGCCTGATCGAGCGCGGCGTGCGTTTCGTCCAGCTCTGGCACGGAGCCGGACAACCTTGGGACAGCCACGACGACATCGAGGTCCAGCACCGCAACCTCGCCGGCCAGTGCGACCAAGCCATCGCCGCGCTCCTCTCCGACCTCAAACAACGCGGCCTCCTCGACGAGACGCTCGTCATCTGGGGCGGAGAATTCGGCCGCACTCCCACGGTTGAACTCCCGACGCCCGGTTCCAACGCGGGCAAGATCAACGGCCGCGACCACAACCATCACGGCTTCTCCATGTGGATGGCCGGCGGCGGTGTGAAAGGCGGCTACGTCCACGGCGCGACCGACGAGTTCGGTTTTGCTGCGGCGGAGAACAAGGTCCACGTCCACGACCTCCACGCGACCATCATGCAGCTCCTCGGGTTCGACCATGAGAAGCTCACTTTCCGCTACGCCGGCCGCGACTTCCGCCTCACCGACGTCCACGGAAAAGTGGTCAAGGAACTGATCGCGTAGTGTTTTTCTGCGAAGGTAGCGAAGAAGCGCGAAGCGAAAGGTAGGGCGAAGGCGCAAGCCGAGCGGCTTAATTAGCTTCTGAAAACCGGCGGGCTAAAGCGGAAACTCTTCACGCTTCCCATGTGAACGCTTCTTGGATGCCGCGCACTTCGAGGCGGCTCGGCGGGATCGATCGCCCTACCGCCCACGAGATTTTTCTCCTCTTCGCGTTCGTTCGCGCCCTTCGCGGATCAACTCCCCTTTCTACGCCGCCAGCACCTCGACGAGGTAGCGCAGTTCCGCGTCCACGTCCGCCGATTCGGGGACCGTCTGGGCCACTTCGCTACGCACCAGCTCGCGATACCGCTTCCTCAGCCGATGGATCGCCACCTTCACCGCGCCTTCGCTCATGCCGAGGCGCGTCGCGGCCTCCGCCTGGGACAACGTCGCCGGATCTCCCGCGAGCCAAGGCTTCAGCACGTCGAACTGCGCCGCCTTTCCCTCGGCCCGCAGCTCGGACTCCACCGCGACCATCGAACGGTCGATGACGGCGAGCGCCCATTGCCGGTCGAAGCGCCGTTCGTCGAACGCCTCCGCCGGATCGGCCACGTCGATGCCCGGCGAAGTATCGGTGCCGAGCCCGAGAGGTTCGTGGGCCGCGCCGCTGCCGCGTTTGGCCGCGCGGTCGCGGTCGCGCTGGTCGCCGAGGAAATGCTTCAGCGCCCCGAGCAGGAACGACCGGAACCGTCCGCGCGCCGGATCGACCCCGGCGAAGGCGTCGCGCTCCAGCACCTTGGCGAAGAATTCCTGAGTCAGCTCGCGCGCCGCGTCCTCCGTGCGCCCCTCGCGTTGCAGGAAGCGGAAGACCGCCGGCCAATAGGCTTCGCACAGCTCGCCCAAGGCCAGCTTGGCTTCCGGCGAATCGCCGCGCGCTGCGAGCACGCGCGTCCAGCGGGTGGTGATGAAGGCCGGTGACGCGCTCATTGCCTTATCAAGGGATCTGATTGGTCGGCCGGAGGAGTGCCTTGAATGCGATTTTCAGTTGGGGCTTCCGGTTTTCTGGCAGCCGTGGCTGATGAAAGTTCGTTTCTCAGAACCGCGCTGCGTTCTTTGAGGTAAAGGATCTTGGTCAGCATCGCTTTCTTTGCTGGATGTTCATCGCTGAAGTTGACCAAAGCCGGTGAGGTGGCGAGTTCCCGCTCGGCGTCGGTCAATGCGGTCAGGGTCTTCTCGAACTGGTCTCGGATGACGCGCAGCTGGATCTCTCGGACGGCCGCGTCGCCTGCCGTCGGATTGGGCGAGCCGCGTTGGATTTCATTCTGGAGCACCAGTGTCCGTTCTTTGAGAAACAGCCGCCGATCGATCAGGGCCTTCTTGGTCGGGTGCTGGTCGCCCATGCTCTGGATGGCCTCCGATGTCGCCAACTCCTTCTCCGTTTCGGCCAGGTCCGTGAGCGTCTTCTCCAACTGCTGCTTGGCCACCTTGAGTTCGATCTCCTCGATCGTGTCCGCACGAGGGACGGCAACCGTCGTGGGGAGGGGCCGCGCGGGTTCGGC
This sequence comes from Verrucomicrobiota bacterium, assembly GCA_038203875.1. GTDB lineage: Bacteria > Verrucomicrobiota > Verrucomicrobiia > Limisphaerales > CANJSG01 > CANJSG01. The sequence continues at coordinate 6,519 of JBBRDN010000022.1, read as the reverse complement.
TGCTTGCGCCACTTGGGGAGGGGATGGGCGGGCACTTCGTTGCCAGAAGGCGAAGTAGGCGAGGAAGACCGACACGAACAGGAACAAGATCAAGACGACTGTGCGGGCCAAGCCGAATCTCGCTCTTTTAGGAACGTTGCCGTCGCCGGTGAGAGCTCTTCTTGCATTTCGGGTGAATTGGATCAGCAGCGAGATGAAAACTGCCAGGAACGTGATGATCGGCAGGGCAACCGAGGGGATTTCGGATCCGCCCGGCCCGCCGGGTCGGCTCATCCAGAGGCTGATGATCGCTCCGAAACTCACGGTGATCACGATCACCGGCATCAGAATCAGTAGCAGTCCCATCCCACGGCTCCGAGGAATGCCGAGCTGATCGGCGGGCGTTTCGCCGGGTGGTTTGCCGGTCGCTGCCACGATGGCCTCGCGGATGGCCGAGTGCCAGTCGGCGACATGGCGGTTCCATGTCGAAGGGAATCCGAACCACCCGTCCATGGGCGACAAATAGACGCGCTTGTCGGTGGTGCCGTCGGTGTAGTTCAGGCTGATCAGGTTGATCCCGGCGGGGTTCATCGACCGGGGATACTGACCGATGCTGAGGTCGGTGATCGCAGGGAGCGGGATGACTGTGGGAAATCCGTCCTTGGTGAAGGTCAGGCGTTCTTCGTCGAGCAGCAGTTGGCCTCGGTTCTGGTAGGCGAACATCTGTCCGTCGAACGACGCCATCGTCTCGGGGCGGATGAGGATGCAACCCTGGCCTTTGAGGATGCGCGGTGTGCGGCCGCCGGCAGGCTGTGGGCCGCGCGGCGGAATGGCGGCGGTCCGTGAAAGGGTGTCCAGCTGCGTCTTCACTTCGCCCGCGCTCTGCTGGCGGAGTTCGCGTTCCTTTTCCAGCGTGCGGAAGACGATCTCGTCCACGCGGCGGTCCACGGCGGACTTCGCGGAAGGCGGACCGAACCGGCCGAGCGGCAGTTCGCCCGTGAGCATTTCGTAGAAGACGACACCGAGCGAAAAGATGTCGGTGCGGTGATCGACCTCGGACGGATGCTCGATCTGTTCCGGGGACATGTAGTGCGGCGTGCCGAGCGACGCGCCGCTGGCGGTGAGCGTGCCGCCGGGCTGGGTTTCGCCGAGCATCTTGGCGATGCCGAAGTCGGCGATCTTCACCCGGCCACGTCCGTCGAGGAGGATGTTCTCCGGCTTGATGTCGCGGTGGAGCACACCTTCGTCGTGGGCGTATTGCAGGGCCTCGCAGATGCGCGGGACGAGCGCGAGGGCCTCCGTGGCCGTGAAGCGTCCGGCGGCCATGGCCTGGCGGAGATTCACGCCGTCGACGAACTCCATCAGCAGATAGAAGAAGTCTCCCGCGCGGCCGTGGTCGTAGATGGTGACGATGTTCGGATGGCTCAGTTTGGCAAGGGTGCGGGCCTCGCGGGTGAACCGTTCCTCGAAGGTCGGATCCTTCGCGAGCGTTTCGGCCAGGATCTTGAGCGCGACGAAGCGGTCGAGCTTCGGCTGGCGCGCCTTGTAGACGACGCCCATGCCGCCCTGGCCGATGAGTTCGACGATCTCCAGCTGCGGAAACGCCGCCTGGACCGCATCGATGCGCGGAGCGGCCACGCGGGGTCCGCTGGTGCGCGTGGCCTCCGTGGGTGCCGCGACGCCGGCGAGCACGCAGCGCGGACACAATCCCTGCGGCGCATCGGCCGGGATGGCGGAGCCGCACTTGGGACAGGTTGCAGGATCGTTGTTCATCTTGCCCCCTTCCTGAGGGGGAACGGGTCGGAGGTTACGAGGAATTCTGTGCCGGAAGCTAGCGGGCAGGCTTGGCAATTGGACCGGGCGCGGCAAGCTCGGCGCATCTCCCATGAAAGCCCGCATTCTTTCCCTCCTGATTCCGGTATCGGTCGCGCTCTCGTCCTTCGCCGCGGAGCCGGTGCCCGAAGTCGTCACGCTGAACACGCTCCGGACGTTCCCGAAGATCACGTCGGCCGCCGCGTGGCGGATGCGCGCGCTGGAGATCCGTGACCAGGCCCTCGTCAGTTGCGGCCTGTTGCCCATGCCCGCAAAGACGCCGCTCAACTCGAAGATTTCCGGCCGGATCGAGCGCGACGACTACTCGGTCGAGAAGGTCTACTTCGAGTCGCTGCCGGGCGTGTTCGTGGCGGGCAACCTGTATCGCCCGCTGGGCCAGGGCGCGGGGCCGTTCGCCGCGACGCTCAATCCCCACGGACATTGGGAGGAAGGCCGGTTCGCCGACATGAAGGACGGGTCCACCGCCGCCCGCTGCATCAGCCAGGCGCGCCATGGGATCATCGCCTTGAGCATCGACATGGTGGGTTACAACGACACGTCGCAGTTCAATAACAGCCTGGCCGGCTTCAATCCTGACAAGAGGAAGAACTACGACCCCCATTCCGCGACCTTCAGCCAGCCGACGAATTTCTACTGGAACATCAACCTCATGGGCCTGCAGGTGTGGAACTGCGTCCGCTCGGTCGACTTCCTCGAAAGCCTGCCCGATGTGGACCGCAAACGCCTCGCCGCGACCGGTGAATCCGGCGGGGGCACGCAGACATTCATGCTCGGGGCCATCGACGACCGGCTGGCCGCGCAGGCTCCGATTGTCATGGTGTCGCACTCGATGCAGGGCGGGTGTCGTTGTGAGAACGCACCCGGACTTCGCATACGTTACTCCAACATGGAAGTCGCGGCCGCCGCCGTGCCGCGTCCCCAGTTCCTAGTCGCGGCAACGGGCGACTGGACGAAGACCACGGACACGATCGAAGGCCCGTCCATCGAATGGATCTACCAGCTCGCGGGCGCAGGAGACCGCTTCGGCTGGAAGATTTTTGAGGCGCCGCACAACTACAACCTCCGCACCCGCGAAGCGGTCTACGGCTTCCTCGGCAAGACGCTCCGGCCCGACGCCTTTCCCAATGGCTGGCAGGAAGCGCCCTACACGAAAGAGCCCGACGCCGACCTGCGCGTGTTCCCGGCGGGCAAGTTTCCCGCGAACGCGAAGACTGAGGGCGAGGCCATCGGATACTTGATCGGCGAAGCGGAGAAGAACCGGGCCGCCCTGATGAAACCGGGAGGCGCCGGGCTTCGCGCGCGTCTGCTTGCCGCTACGTTCCAGATCCACGCGGAGGACATCCAGGCGAACGACTTCAAGGAGTCCGCCTCCACGCTCAACTTCAAGGCCTCTTCTGCGACGACGACCTATGAGTCGGCCGATGGCATCCGCGTCACGTTGCACCAGCCGGTGAATGGCAAGCGTCGCCCCGTCCTGCTCGTGGCCGATGCCGACGGTGTTGTGGCCAACACGCTGCCGACCGCCAAGGAGCTGGAGGCACTGCTCGACCGCGGACATCCGGTGGCCGTGCTCGAATCGCTTTCGCGTTATCCGGGACGCGTCGCCGGAACGCAGCCGGTGCGGGAGCGGCCGGACTACTTCACCACCTTCACCTGCTACAACCGCACCTTGGCGCAAACGGCAGTGCGCGATGTCGTGCGCGCTTCCGAGTTCCTAAAGACCGCGCTTGGACGAAGGGATCTCGTCGTGGCCGGGCGCCGCGCCGGAGCGATGTGGGTCTCGATGGCGTCGCCGTGGCTGGGTGACATTGCCCTGGAAACGACCGGGCTGAAGCTCAGCGTGGCCGGTGCAGAATCGGTCCAGATCCCGGAGGCGTTCGTGCCCGGCATCGGACGCGTCGGCGGAGTCTTCGGTGTGCCGACGCTCCGTGACGCCGGCCATATCGTGGTCCACGGTGGACCGGAAAGCGTGGGCCTTGCGACGAACCCGCTAAAGACGCGGTTCAAGGCGAAGAACGATCCGCTCAAGGTGATGGCGAAGACCCTCTCGCCGGTCGACGTGATGAAGCAGTTCAAGGACTGACCACGCGACCGCCGGGCCTACTTCCAGAACTTCCAACGGCTCGGTGGCTTTGCCTCTGACGTCGGAGCTTTGATCTGCCCGACTTCGGTATCGACTACCTCGAAATCCGTCAGCAGGCACACGGCGTTGCCATCGGCGTCGAGGCCGAACCACGAGGCATACAGGCCGTCGCCGAAGCCAGTGGAGAAGGCGATGGCGTTCGTCGGCGGGGACTGGCTCACGGCAATGTTGGCGGAGAACCAGTCGTCATCGGGCGTGATCTCCAGCGCTTCTTCGATCCGCTGTTCCCACTGGCGGGTTGGTTCCAGTTCCGTGGCCACGATGGCGAGCGCGGATGAATCAAGGAAACAGCCGGTCGCGCTGTCCACGCCGTATCCGGTCATCTCCAGATCGTCGTCCTCCACCGTGCGGGCTCGTTCCCATGAGACGGGAGAAGCGACGCTGAACCGGAGAATGGCCGCCGCCCCGCGGGACTGTTTGGTGTCCGTGGCGATGACGAGTGAAACGGGATACGACCCCGGCGGCACTGTCCGCACAAACGCCTCCTCCTCGCCCGAGATCACCGAAGGATCACACGCCACAATTCGCCCTGTTGGCAGAAGCAGTGAGCCGGCCTCATGTCGCCGTAAGGTCCAACTTCCGACCTTAGCGTCGTCTGCGGACGAGGCGGTCCAGAGTTTGAAAAGGTGAGCGGGGTTTTCAGCCATGCAATGTGTGTCCCGAGGGTCGTTGCGGAATCGGGGAGATCAAGGCTTTAGCACCGGAGGTGCGGAAGAAAGTAATCCACAGCGTAAGCTGTGGATTCGATTTCACTCACGACCGAGCCCCGGATTGGGCTGCAGAGTCCGGGGAAGTAAGGTGCATTTCTGTCGCCCCATCCGGGGCTCATCACGCTCTGCGGCATACCCACGGCTTACGCCGTGGGCTATTGTCTGTCGCTGCTCCGCGGCTTTCACGCACAGTTCTTCAGCCTGAAAGGACAGAAGTTAGGATGGATACTCTGCATATCAATTGATGCAGACCGGCGGCTGGCTTCACTTGGTTTACTCACGCCGAGTAGTCGAAATACACCGTCTTGAGCCGCGAGTAGAATTCCACCGCGCCGGCGCCCTGTTCCTTGAAGCCGTCGGTGCTGCTCTGCTTCACGCCACCGAAGGGGGCCTGGAGCGCGAGGCCGGTGCTGATCTGGTTCACCTTCACCACGCCGGCCTCGATGCGTTCGGCGTAGAGCATGGCCTTCTTGTAGTCGCGGGTCACGAGGCTGGCGCTCAGGCCCACGTTGACGCCGTTGGCCACCTTCAGCGCCTCGTCGAAGCTGTCCACCGCGATCAAGCCGACGACGGGGCCGAAGACTTCCTCCTGCGCGATCCGCATCGACGGCGTGACGTCTCCGAGCAGCGTGGGCTGCATGAAATAGCCGTGGGCGAGATCGCCTTCGGTGAGCTTCGCGCCACCCCAGAGCACCTTCGCGCCTTCCTTCTGGGCGATGTCGATGTAGTCGAGATTGCCCTGGAATTCCTGGGCATTGACCGACGGTCCCATCGTCACGCCGTCGTGCAGGCCGTTGCCGACTTTGATGGCCTTCATCTTCTCGATGAGTTTCTCGGTGAAGGCGGGGAGAACGCTGCGTTCCACGATGACGCGGCTGGTGGCGGTGCAAGCCTGACCTGTGAGACCGAAGCCCGCGATGGCCACGAGGCGCGCGGCGAGGTCGAGGTCGGCGTCGGCCAGGACGATGGTCGGGTTCTTCGCACCCATTTCCATCTGCGCGCGGGCCATGCGCTGGGCCAGTTGCAGGTAGATGCCGTGGCCAATCTTGTAGCTGCCGGTGAAGGACAGCGCGGTCACATCGGCATTCGTCGCCAGTTCACCGCCGACGCTGCGGCCGTCGCCGGTGACGACGTTGAGCACGCCCTTGGGCAGACCGGCTTCGATAAGCGCCTTAGCAACCTCGATGGTCATGGCCGGGGCCTGCGAGGCGGGCTTGATGACGACGGCGTTGCCGCAGAGCAGGGCGGGGGCGAGCTTCCAGACCGGGATGGCGATGGGGAAATTCCACGGCGTGATCAGGCCGATGACACCGACGGGCTCGCGCCGGGTCAGAAGCAGGTTGCCGGGGAGATCATGCGGGATGGTCTGGCCGCCGAGCGTGTAGCTGAGGCCGCCGAAGAAGCGGAGGATGTCGGCGGAGCGCTGCACTTCGCCGGTGGCTTCGGCCAGCGTCTTGCCTTCTTCGCGGGTGAGGAGTTTGGCCAACTCGGGCTTGCGGCTTTCGAGGATCTGCGAGGCCTTGCTGAGAATGCGGCCACGGGCGGGCGCGGTCTGCGCGGCCCAACCGGCGAAGGCGGCCTTGGCGGCGGCGATTGCCTGCTGCGCGTCGGCTTGGGCGCTGTGCGGGTAGCTGGCGACGCTCTCGCGCGTGTCGGCGGGGTTGGTGGTGGTGAAGGTTTTTCCGGAAACGGCGTTGGTCCATTCGCCGCCGATGAGGTTCTGGTAGCTCTGCATGATGGGAAACGGTGTCGGCCCGCCGGCGGGAAGGGAAGAACGAAGACGGTTCATCCGCGAAGGGTGGGAAGGAACGCGAGGAAGGAAACCACGGAAGACGCAGAGATGGCAGAAGGCAA
>JBBRDN010000021.1:0-35671 GCA_038203875.1 Verrucomicrobiota bacterium | reverse complement strand
GCCCTCCCGGTCGAGCGTGACCGAACTGGCATCGACGCCGCCGCTTGCGACATCTGTCGTCGGCCAACCGGATGCGACGACATTTTCCGTGTCCGCCTCACCGTCGCCGTCGTTGTCGCGGAGCAGCGACAGCTTGCCCTTCGACGAGACGTAGAGCCCGCGTGTGCTCCAGGCCAGACCCACGGGGACGCTCAGGGTTGATCGGCTCCAGAAAGGTTTCGCGGAATCCTCGAGGCCGTCGCCGTCCGAATCGGTCAGACGCCAGATGCGTCCATCGTAGCCGAGCGCGGTGAGGCTGCCGTCGGGGGCGAACCGCAGGTTGTTCACGTTATTCAATTTCACGGGCACCTCTTCGACCGTGAATCCCGGGACGAGCATCTGGACGACGGGGAAGTTGGTCGCCGCCCGAGCGGATGCCCCCACGATTGCGAAACACGCGAGCAGCCACGTTGTCATCCGAGGAATCATGGCCGGATTGTGGGGTTACTTGCACGCCGCGCCAACTCCAACGTGCCTCCAATCCGGAATTGCCGGGTGGCGGAGAAATCCCTTTCTCACGGAAGCGCCGCGTCCCTAGGCTCTGCTGGTGGACGACGTGTTCATCGAGTTGTTTGATCCGGCGAATCCGCCCGACCTCGGCCCTGGGCCGCGGAAGGGCAGGCTGTCCCCCACGGAGGTCGATGCCGGGCTGAAGCGCGCGTTCGCGGTTTCTTCACCCGGAACTGACGGCCGCGAGTTGATCCGTGCGCTGGCGTTGCTGTGGCACGATCATCACGACGCGGCCCATGCGCTGGTGCAGGACGCCTCTGGCGGCGTAGGAGCCTACATCCACGGCATGCTTCACCGTCGCGAGCCGGATTTTTGGAATGCGAAGTATTGGTTCCGACGCGTGGGCAAGCTGCCTTTTCTCGCGCCGCTCCCGGAGGATCTGGAGTGGATCAAGGGCGCCGATGTGTTTATCAGCGGAGGTGCGTTTGATCCGTCGCGCTTCACCGACGCCGTCGAGGCCGGGCAGATCGATGCGGCCACGTTGAAGCGCGTCCAGGCCGCCGAGTTCCAAGCCGTCCTCGACCATCTCGCCGGATGAACGAACTCGCGCCCGTCTTCACCGCTGTCCTTCCCGTGTTCGCCATCATCGCGATGGGCTTCTGCTTCCGGCGGATCAACTGGCTCACGGAGGAGGCGGACAAGAGCCTGATCAAGATCACGGTCAACGTCTTCACACCCTGCCTGATCCTCGACTCGATCCTCGGCAACAAGGCGCTCAAGGAACTGGGCAACGTTTTTGTCCCGCCGGTCGTAGGCTTCGGCTGCGCGGGCATGGGCATGGCCATCGCCTACTTCGTGGCTCCCTTGGCCGGGCTGCGTGATCCGAAGGCGCGCCGCACGTTCGCGCTGTGCGCCGGGTTGCAGAACTACGGCTACGTCCCGATCCCGCTGGTCGATGCGCTGTTCGGTCCGGAGACGCGCGGCGTGCTCCTCGTCCACAACGTCGGCGTCGATGCCGCCATGTGGGTTCTCGGGTTGGCGTTGCTGGTCGGAACGACCGGAGGCAAGGCCTGGAAGCACCTGATCAACGCCCCGGTCATCGCCATCGGCGTCGGTCTGCTGATCAATTTCTTCCACCTCTACGAATACCTGCCGAAGTTCTTCCTCCAGACGTTCCGCATCCTCGGCCAGTGCGTCATTCCGATCGGCGTGCTGATCGTCGGGGCGACGGCGGCGGACCAGATGCGGGGGATGCAGGTGCGATCCGGTGGACGGGTGATGCTGTTCGCCTGCATCGTGCGTCTCGCGCTCATCCCGGTCGTCTTTCTCGCCGTCGCTCGGATGCTGCCATGCTCGGACGAGCTGAAGCGTGTGCTCGTCGTCCAGGCGGCGATGCCTGCAGGGATGTTTCCCATCGTGATGGCGAGGCACTACGGGGGTGATTCGAACACGGCCGTCCGCATCGTCCTGACGACGTCGGTCGTCAGTTTTCTGACGATCCCATTCGTCATCCGTGCCGGGTTGGCCTTCGTCCTCGAGGGGCGTTGAAGGGCACGGGCCGGAGGTTCCGATGGTTTTCACCCCTGTGACGCCAGTTGCCGGAACGTGAGGCGGCGGTCGAGGTGGAAGAGGATCAGGTAATCCAACCGGCTCCGAAGGCGGGCGAAGAAGGAACGGTTTCGCTTCCACTCTTCCAGTTCGATCCGGTGGCTGTGCTTGAGGTCGCTGTCGAAGATCTCCCGGGCTTCGGCTGTGAGGGCCGGGTCGGGGAAACGCATCATCACCTCGTAGTTCAAGTGCAGGCTGCGGGTGTCGAGATTGGACGAGCCCGCGTAGCACACGTCGTCGATGACGATCAGTTTTGTGTGCATGATCTGGGGTTCGTATTCCCAGACCTCGATGCCAGATCTCAGAAGGCGGCGGTAGAGGCTTTGCATGGCGCGGAGCATGATCGCCACGTCGGACTTGGCGGGCAGGAGCAGTTGGACACGGCCGCCGCGGCGGATTACCCCGGTCAGTTCGCGGCGGATGCGCCAGGTCGGAAGGAAGTAGGCCGACGCGATCCTGACGTGGCGGGCGTTGGCCAGATCCCCGTTGAGCGCCGTCTTGAAGGGCGTCGCTCCACGGCCGGGAGCGGAAAGGAGCAGGTCGCAGCCAGGGATCGTGTCGTAGCGGCTGTGGATGGCTTTCCGATAGGCGGCGAGCCTCTGGTGCTTGAACTCCGCCAATTCCCACATTTCGTCGATCGCGGCCGCCATCTCAGCAGCCGCCTTGCCTTCGACGATCATGCCGAGATCACGCCAGCCTTTGGTCACGCCGTCGCCTGCGTAGTCGTCGGTTATGTTGAATCCGCCGATCACGGCGACGCTATCGTCGCAGACGAGGATCTTCCGGTGGTCCCTGATCGAGAAGCGGCGGAGGGAGAACGGATTGAACCAGCGCATTTCGCCCCCGGCCTCGCGCAGGGGTTTCCAGAAGTCCTTCGACAGTTCGGCCGACCCGAGCGAATCCACCAGCAACCTCACACGCAAGCCGCGGCCGCTGGCTCGGACCAACGCTCCGAGAACGGACCGGCCGGTTGCGTCGTCGGCGTAGATGTAGATCTCCAGGCGCACCGTGGTTTTCGCCGCTTCAATCGCCGCGAGCATGGCGGCGATGCCTTCGCCACCCGTCTTGAGCCAACGCACTGTCCGGTCCATGGGCGAAATCTGTTCCGAGCCTTCCGGGATGACCAATGGAAATGAAACCGATCGAACGTTGGAGTGGGACGTGCTGTCTGGAACTGAAGCCGGAATTCACGTTTGGCAATCCAACCGTCCGGCGCAGACTTACGATATGCGTTTCATCCGCCACGTCCTGCTTCTACTCCTTCTCATCGCGGGACCTGCCGTCGAGGCGGCCAACACGAGTGCGCGCTTGTTTCTCGACTCTATTGAAGCAGGTCCGGGTGACACCGTGATGGCCGCCGTGGAACTCAGGATGAATCCCGGTTGGCATACCTACTGGGTCAACTCCGGCGACTCCGGCCTGCCTACGTCGATCAGGTGGACGTTGCCCGAAGGCATCAAGGCGGGACCGATCCAGTGGCCGTTGCCGATCAAGTCCGTCTTCGAGGGCGAGAATCTCTACGGTTATGAAGGTGTCGTCACTCTGCTGGTCCCGATCACGGTCTCGCTCGAAGCAAAGCCAGGCAAGGCCGCGCTCTTGGCTGCGGTCGACTGGTTGGAGTGCGAGAAGGAGAAGCTGTGCGTCCCCGGCCGTGCAAAACTTACCACCGAACTTGTCATCGGTGCCGGCAGGAAACCTTCGCCTGAGGCGGCTGCGATCGAGGCGGCGAAGCTCAAATTGCCGAAACCCATCGGCCCCGTGAATGCGATGGCATTTTGGTTGGACGACCATGCCACGGACCGGACGCTGGTCGTGCAATGGGTCACGACCAATACCTTCACGGAGTTCTTTCCCTACAATAATCAGGATTCGACCTTCAGGGGTGCATCGGTCGTGGGGCAGTCCGGCCCGGGTGCCCGGCAAATCCGCAAGAAAGCCACCCTCGACGGCACGACCTGGCCAAAGGAAGTGGCCGGCGTTCTGGTGGGAGGTGCCGATGAGAACGACACTGCCGGATACGAAGTGACACTTCAGATCGCCGATGCGACGACGGGGACTTCGGCGCCACCCTTGGCGCCGGCGATCCCTCTGGGGGAACTGATAATTAAATTCGGCCTCGGTTTGTTGGGAGGTCTTATCCTGAACGTGATGCCGTGTGTCCTTCCGGTGATAGCCCTGAAGATCCTGGGTGTGGTGAACCAGAACCGTTCCAACCCAGCGCGCGTTCGCGCCCATGGTTACGCTTATGCCGGTGGCGTGATCTTCTCATTCATCGTCATGGCCGGATGCATCGTCGGATTCCGGTCTGTGGGTGTGCGCCTCCTTTGGGGTTCGCAGTTTGGCAGCCCAGTGTTCCTGATCCTGCTGACGGCCCTTATGATCCTTGTGGCCTTGAGCCTGTTCGGAGTCTTCGAGGTCACGTTGTCGGGCAAGCTGATGGACGCCGCGTCGCGAGTGGCGTCGTCGTCGACCGAGTTTTTCACGAAGACTTTTTCCCGCAAAGAAGTCCAGGCCGTGGCCGCTGTTCCGGCCGACGGAGGCGTCTTCGATTCGTTCTTCAACGGCGTGTTCGCCACGATGATGGGCGTGTCGTGCACCGCGCCCCTTCTAAGCGCCGCCGTTGGTTTCGCGCTGAACCAACCGGCCCCGATCGTCTTCGGCATGTTCATCTGCGTGGGCATTGGATTGGCCGGCCCGTATGTGATCCTCAGCATGAACCCGGCTTTCCTGAAGTTCCTGCCGCGGCCCGGCGCATGGATGGAGAAGTTCAAGATCGCGATGGGTTTCCCGATGCTCGCGACCGCCGTCTGGCTGTTCACCGTCGCGGCGGGAATGTTTCCGGGCCGCACTCTGTGGCTCGGGCTTTCCCTGGTCCTGCTCTCGGCCGCGGCGTGGGTCTTCGGCGAATTCGTCCAGCGGGGTAGACCGTCGGGCGGACCCGGCAAGAAGCTCGGATGGCTGGCGGTCATCGCTTTGGTCGGACTCGGCTACGGCTACGGATTGGAGAAGGAACTGGACTGGCGAAACCCGCCCCCGGCAAACGCCCTGGCAACGGCGCGCGATGGCGGAATCCCGTGGCAGCCTTGGAGCAAGGACGCGATCGCCAAGGCCCAAGCCCAAGGCCGGCCGGTGCTGGTTGATTTCACGGCCGACTGGTGCGTCAACTGCCAGGTCAACAAGCGCAACGCCATTGAAGTCCCCGAGGTGGAGGAAAAGCTGAAGGCCATCAACGCCGTTAGCCTGATAGGTGATTTCACGCGGACCCCGGCGGACATGACCGACGAGATCTTGAGCCATGGCCGAGCCGGAGTTCCTCTCGTGCTCGTCTATCCCGGCAAAGTCGGGGCGAAGCCCGAGATCCTTCCGGAGCTCTTCTCCAAGGCGACGATGTTGGAGGCGTTGGGGCGGGCGGTGTCCAAGTAGCGTTCGTTCGCCGCAGGCCCTGAACTGCGGTCGGACCATGGGCGCAGGAGAGGATTCTCAGTTGCCGACGGTGTCCTGGCGTTCATTCGGCTTGCCACCCGCGTCGGAACTGACGTAGTAACGATGGCCTGCGTCGGCGTCGGAGCAGGGCCGGGGCTAGCCGATTCAATCGGTGGAAAAGTCCGGTCAAAAGGCCAGTTTAGCTCAGTGGTAGAGCAACGCTTTCGTAAAGCGTAGGTCCTGGGTTCGAATCCCTGAACTGGCTCCATTTTTGCGGCATTCTTGGTTTCGGAAATAAGCCTTTGACAGGCGAAGGTCCGTGCCTAGTCTGCGCGCCGCTGGTTGGGGTCGTAGCTCAGTTGGTAGAGCACCACAATGGCATTGTGGGGGTCGCAGGTTCGATCCCTGTCGGCTCCACCATCCAGCGCTTCTTTAGGAGTATTCTCCCGCCGCTCCCCAAAAGGGGCGGCGCATTGTCGGAATGGCGGGTTCTCGTCCGGCCCTTCAAGCGCTTGGTGACCGCTGCGGAAGGAAGGTCTTTATCCGAACGGCCCCGACGGGTTAGCTACAGGCATGTCCCAGTTTGATCCCAACGCGTCGCCGGCGCGTGCCGAGACGCTTTCACCCCAGCAATGGCGCAGCGGCATAGCTGCATGGCTGGGGTGGCTCTTCGACGGCCTCGACATGCACCTTTACACGCTGGTGGCGGCCTCGTTCGTCGCCCAACTGGTGATGGTGGACAACCCGGGCGATCCTCTGGTGAAGAAATACAGCTCGTGGATCCAGGCGGCGTTCCTCATCGGCTGGGCATTTGGCGGCGGATTCTTCGGACGGCTCGGGGACAAGCTGGGACGATCCAAAGCGCTCAGCCTGACGATTCTGACCTACGCGCTTTTCACCGGCTTGTCGTTCTTCTGCCAAACGTGGTGGCAGCTGATGATCTGCCGTTTCCTGGCGGCGCTTGGCATTGGCGGTGAATGGGCGGTGGGCGCGAGCCTGCTGTCCGAAACGTGGCCCAAGCGGTGGCGTCCATGGATCGCCGGCGTGCTGCAAACCGGCGTGAACATCGGCGTGCTGCTGGCGTGCCTGGCGGTGTATCTGATCGCGGATCTGCCGGTCTTCCTGAAGGAAAACCTGTCCGCTGGAATGTGGGACGCGCTACCGCAGGGCCTGAAGGACGGGCACTTTGAGCGCTACGTGTTCCTCGTTGGCGTGCTGCCGGCGTTCCTCGTTTTTTGGATCCGTCGCCACGTGCCTGAACCGGAGGAATGGCACAAGGCGCGGATTGGGGCGGTTGAGCCAAGGGTCACCGACCTGTTTCGCCCTCCTGTTTCCCGGACAACATGGCTGGTCATCGGCGTCTGCGCGTTTTCGCTTACCGGGTGGTGGGCGTTCATGTTCTGGCATCCGCAACATCTCCGGGCGTTGCCGGAACTCGCCTCGTGGACCGGTCCCGAGAAACAGAAACTCGTGACGAAGGCATTCTTCCTGGTCATCGCGGTTTCCATCGTCGGCAATTTCTTCGCCTCTTGGCTCGCCAAGATGTTGGGCTATCGCCGCGCGATCCTCATCTGTTTCACGGGATTCATCGCCGCGTTCCTGGCCACGTATGCGGTGCCAAGAACCGTCGCCGAACTGCTCTTCTGGCTGCCGTTCATCGGGTTTTTCTCCGGTGTGTTCGGCCTGTTCACCATGTTCCTGCCGCCGCTCTTTCCAACGCTGCTGCGGACGACGGGCGCGGGCTTCTGCTACAACATCGGCCGGATCGTGGCCGCTGCCGGCACCGTTGTCTTCGGCATCTATTCGGGCGTGAGTGACCTGCGGACAGCCCTCCTTGTGGTGGGAGTTCTGTTCATTCCCGCCATGATCATCGCGTTCTTCCTGCCTGAGCCCGAAGGCGGCTTTTGAAGGCGGTCCTCGACGGCTGCGCGCCGCCTTTCCTAAACTCATGGGCAACTTATGGCTGAAACAAAGCCCCAACCGCTCGTCGGAATGATCATGGGCAGCAAGTCCGACTGGGACACGATGCAGCACGCCGCCGCTCAGCTTGAGGCGCTGGGCGTGCCCTTCGAGGCCCAGGTCGTCTCCGCCCATCGCACGCCCGATCTCCTTTTCCAGTATGCCGCCGCCGCCGCGGGGCGGGGCATCGAAGTCATCATCGCCGGTGCCGGCGGGGCGGCGCATCTGCCGGGAATGTGCGCGAGCAAGACGGCGTTGCCCGTGCTCGGAGTGCCGGTCGAATCGAAGACGCTGCACGGCATGGATTCGCTGCTCAGCATCGTGCAGATGCCAGGCGGCGTGCCTGTGGGAACCATGGCCATCGGCAAGGCCGGCGCGATCAATGCGGCGCTGCTGGCCACGGCCATCCTCGGGAACAAACATCCGCAGTTCCGCAAGGCCTACGAAGAATTCCGTGCCCAGCAGACCGCCAAGGTCCTCGCCAACTGCACCATTCCTCCGAAGTCCTGACATGACGCGTCCGATCCCTCCCGGTTCCACCATCGGCATCCTCGGCAGCGGCCAGCTTGGACGCATGATCGCTCTGGCCGCGCGCAATCTCGGCTACCGGATCGCCATCTTTTCCCCCGAGGCCGGAGCGCCCGCCGCGTCCGTAGCCGACGAGGAATTCGTGGCCGACTATCTCGACCTCGACCGCATCCGCGACTTCGCCAAAAAGGTCGACGTCGTCACCTTCGAGTTCGAGAACGTGCCCTCGGTCACGACCCGGGCGGCGGCGGAATTCGCGCCTGTCCGTCCCGATGGACAGGTCCTGCACGTGACGCAGAACCGGCTTCGCGAAAAATCCTTTCTCAAGGACAACGCCTTTCCCACCACGCCGTGGATGCGCGTCCAAAAGCCTGAAGAACTCCAAGCGGCGTTGTCGCAGATCGGCGCCCCGGGCGTGCTCAAGACGGCGGACTTCGGCTACGACGGCAAAGGCCAGAAGAAGGTCATGCGGCCCGAGGACGGCCCGGCGGCGTTGGCCAGCTTCAACGGCCAGGAGACTGTCTACGAAGGCTTCGTCGACTTCGAGATGGAGCTGTCGGTCGTGGCGGCGCGGACCGAGGCGGGAGAGTTCAAGGCCTTCCCCGTCTTCGAGAACCGGCACGCCAACCACATCCTCGACGTGACCGTTGTGCCCGCCGGCATCAGCCCCAAGCTCGCGGCGCAGGCGGAGGAACTCGCGCGCGGCATCCTGGAGAAGCTCCAGGTCGTCGGCGTGCTGACGGTGGAACTCTTCGTCACGCGCGACGGCCGGTTGCTGGTCAACGAACTGGCTCCGCGCGTCCACAACTCCGGCCACATCACGATGGACGCCTGCGTGACCTGCCAGTTCGAGCAGCAGGTCCGCGCCATCTGCGGATTGCCGCTCGGATCAACGGAACTCAACGCCCCCGCCGCCGCCATGGCCAACCTGCTCGGCGATCTCTGGGCCAAGGGCGCGCCCAACTGGTCCGCCGTCCTCTCCGATCCCGGCGTGAAGCTGCACCTCTACGGCAAAGCCGAGGCGCGCCGCGGCCGCAAGATGGGCCACATGAACTTGGCGGGTGCGGACCGCGAGACGGTCATCCTCAACGTCCTCGCACAACGCGACAGGGTGTTTGAAGGGACCGGAGCGGTGCAGTTGGCGGGTTAGTTGGACAAATCGCTGCCACCGGAAACGTCCCTTCCGGCGCAGTCTGACGGCGTGAACCTCTTAAGCTCGTTGATGAACTCTCGTCGGACATCGTCTTCGTTACCGTATGTGCCTTCCCGCGCCAGACAGAAGGCGTCGTCAAAGACATAGGCGAAATTGAGATCCTTCGGAATACCGGGCACCGAAAGAGCCGTCTGATAGAGTGCGGCTGCAATTCGTTCAGCGTCTCCGGGCCGAGACACCACATGGTCATGAACGGGTGCAAGTGCGGATCTGAACGCGGGCCAGAATTCGGAGCCCGCGCTCAGCACGTGCAAGTGGGTAATGAAATTCTCCGTCTGCGCCGGAGGGGTTAACGACAGCTCAATCAAGGCATCGGGCGTTGGGTTTAAGACAGAAATCTGCGAATCGGCCCATTCAATGATCTCTCGTTCCGTTGCCATGCCATAGTCGAAAAGCAGACTCAGTCGCTTTGCGTCTTGAGTGTAGGACGGCATGACTAACCTAGCTGGGTAACGACACTTGATTGCCAATTGGCCTACTTCTTTTCCACAGAGATGATCGTGATGCCGACGGGTTCGATGGTGCGGTCGTCGACGAAGCCGCGGGGTGGAGGTCGCTGGCTGAAGCGGCGTTCGCGGTCGGTCACGGGCGCGAAGGGATTGAGCAGTTGGAGCGGGTTGCTCTTCTGCGGACCGATGGCGCGGGGAATTACGCCGCCGAAGTCGTGGTTACGTCCTTGGATCACGTCGGTGCGTTTGGCGGGTGACGGGTCGACGGCCTTGCTCTTGGGATCCCCCACGACGGTCGCGGAACTGGATGCCACACTCAACGCGGGCCGGCCGGGTGCGGCATTGGTTCCGGTGGCAACGCTCTTTACCGCCGCCGCCGAGTTGGTTTGGGCGCTGGTGAACAGGGCTCCGGCGGAAAGCACGGCTGCGATCAGGATCGTCGTTTTCATGGCACCTTTGTTTGCACGTTGGTCGGCGTGTTCTGCGGAGTCAAACGACGAGTCAGCGGGAACGGAACCGCTCCGAGATTCGGGCGTTCCCACTTCGTCGGTAGGGCGCGTCACTCCGTGCGCGCCGCTGCCGGATCTCCGAAGCATCGCGCCGTTTCCGCCGCGCCGCCGGAAACCCAATCTTCGCTCAGGGCTTTCCGTGCGATACCGGACAATCATCCCATGGCCACGAGGCGGCGCGCATGGAGTGACGCGCCCTACCGCACGCAGGTTCATGTGGACGGGCGGGTGAGTCGGGCTTCCGCGTCCATCAAGACATGCGCATCTGTCGACGCAGTTTGGACACTCACTGCTCGATGATGCGGTAGTAGCGTTCAGCTCCGACGGGCGCGTTGTCGATCAGCGTCATGCCCTGGCCCGTGCCCGGCGTGTTCGCGCCGACGGGCGACCATGCCGCGCTCGTGAGGTTCGTGGCCATCTGGACCTGGTAGTTGCGGCCCACCAGCGACGGCCAGTTCAGGGTGACGTTGCCGTTGGGCGCTCGGACCACTGACGTGATCTGGTGGGTGCCGAACACGTCGATGCGGAAGGTGCTTGTGGCCGACTTCGCGGGGATTCCGTCGTCGATGACGCGGACCGTTACGAGAACACTGCTCTGTCCGTTGGTGGCCAACGTCTGCCAGGCGAAGAATCCCGTCGCCGGATTGATCGCCGCCGCGGCCGGCGCACCCGGATCGAGCGAATAGGTCAGGCTTTGGGGCGGTGCATCGATGTCAAATCCCGCTGCGGTCAGCGCCAGCGTCAGTCCAGCGGTGACGCTCTGGTTGGCGATGGTGTTGAGTGACGGCGCGTTGTTGACCGCCGGATAGGCGTTGGCGGAGCGCGGCGTTGAGTTCGTCATGAACCAGTAGGTCTGGTTGGTGTTGCCGGTCGGGAAACGGCCCTGGGAGATGTTCTGGAACTGCGGGCCAAACGTGACCGTGCTCTGCGGCGTCCCGTCCGGTGCGAAGAGGCCGATGGCTTCGCCGCCGTTGGACAGCTGGAAGTTCGCGTGAAGATCGGCGGTCAGTCCGTTTTGCAACGGCTCGTTGTCGGCCCAGACAATCAGGAAGCCTTTCGGGGCAATGATCGTGTTGTTCGGGATCTGCCATTTTTCCGGCAGCGATACCGTGTCGGTCAGGAAGTAGCCCGAAAGGTCGAAGGCGTTCGTGTTCGGGTTGTAGAGCTCGAACCAGTCCTGGAACTTCCCGTCGGCCGGATCGGGGAAGCCGTTGGGCGCGGCGTTGTCGGCCATCCATTCGCTGATGACGACCGGTGTCGGAGCGGAGGCCGGGTTGTTGTTGGTGCCCGGGGTTACGTAGAAAAACTGCTGGCGGTCGACCGACTGCGCATCGGGCGCGGAGCCGAAAGAGCGGTTGGTCGGGACGAACGTGTAGGAGACGTAGTCGACGATCTGGGTCGCCCCGTTCAGGAACCGGCTCAGGTAGAGTGCGCCGTTCGTCGTCGAGGGCCGGAAGGATGAATGCCATTCGGTCGCCGAGGACTGGGCCGGCTGTCCATCAAGGAAGACCACGAGGAACTGGTTCGTCGAGATCGTGCCGGTCGCGGGAAACTGCCAACGGCCGCGGTTCGTCGGGCTGTCGCTGAGGAAGTAGTTCGAAACGGTGATCGTGTTCGTGCCCGAATAGTGCAGCTCCATCCACGGTTCTTTCTCGCCGAAGCGGTCGACAATGCCCGACAGGTTGTTCGGCTGGATTTCGTTGATCCACGTCTTTGGGAAGGCGGGCAGCGTGGCCGCGACGGAGTTGCTTGAGCCAGGCGTCGGCGTGGCGGAAGCCCAGTTGGCCACGCGCCAGTTGTCCTTCGTTGCGTCGATCAGCTGGAGCGAAGGGCCGGTGCCGTTGGCGTTCGTCGGCCACGGCGCGGTCGATTCATAGCGGACCTGGGCGACGACCAGTTCGTTCGTTCCGGTGCTGTCGAAGCGGAGGAGTTGGAGGCGTTTGCCGCTGTTGCCAAGTTTTCCTCCCAGGATGCCGACAATGGGTTTGGCGGTCGGGAACGTATTCGTGAATCCGTCGAGTTCGCCCACAGCTAGCAGGAAGCTGTTCGGCCAAAGCACGGTGCCATCCGGGAAGGTGAAGCCGGCGCCGTTGATCCGCCAGCGCGACAGGTCGAAGGCCGTGGTGGTTGAGCGGTTGAAGAGTTCTACGAACGATGCGTTGGTCTGGAGCGGGTTGTAGTGGATCTCGTTCAGGACGACGAAACCTTCAGGCGGATCAATGGGGTTGGGCTGGATGGCGGTGAGCGCCAGTTGCTGGCCGGCAACGGCATTTCCCGAGAGATCCACGCCTTGAAGTGCCAGCGAATTGGTCCGAGCCGGGAGCGGGATGGTGATCTGCCAGTTCGTCAAACCGGTCCATGTGATCGGATAGGCAACGCCGTTGGCGAGAAGGCGCGCCGTGTTGAGGGGGGCGAATCCACCGAGGTAGAGGAGGTTTCCCGCATTCGTCATAGTGATGCCGTTGCCGTTGGTGACGGCGAAGGGCGAGGCGGCGCCGTTCGTCGCGATAAACGAACTCAGGAAACTTGCACGTCCGCTGAGGTAGGTCTTGATGGAGGTGGGATCGCCGGTGGGAATGCCTTCCGCCCGGAAGCCATTGTAGCGTCCGTCGATCTGCGCGGTGTAGGCCGCCGTCTGGAGCGGCCCGTTCAGCGCATCCTGAAATCCCCGGAAGAAAGCCCGGCGCGTGGGTGCGTTGGTGTAGAGCCGCCAAATAGTGGGATCATTGGCGTCGCCCTGGTTGATGGGCGACTGGGTGGCGCCGTGGCCGAGGCCGAGAGTGAAGTCCACGTCCCAGACGAGCAGATGCCATTTGTCCGCCGTCGGCTTGTAGGCATACATGTTCTTGCCGCGGTTGTAGCCATAGCTGTCCCAGTTGCCCACGACCCGCTCCATGGCGAAGACGCGCATCCAATTGTCGACGTCGATGTAGTTGGCGACGTTGGTCGGGAAGGATGCGGTGGTGTCGTTGAGCGAGTTCACCAGACCGAACACCGCGTCGTAGTCGTTGGCGGAATCGGCCACTGACCGTGCCCGCCAATTCCAACGGTAGCGCGCCGTCTTTTTCTCGGTCGCGAGAGTGAGCAGGTTTTGGGTGGTGAAGTCCTGGAGCGTGGCGTCTCGGTTGAAGAGGCGCCCGTCGCTGCCGCCGGTCAGCGTGTCGTTGAACTCGAACCAGTCCTCGACCTTGTGGAGGTTGCCGTTGTTGTCGTTGGGGAACCACTGCGCGACGACGTCGCCGTTCGGCTGCTGGGCGTCCTCGTAGTAGCTGATGGTCGACGTGCGTCGCCAGTTGCCGTTGAAGATGAGATGGACGGGGCGGCGGTAGAGGTAGGGCTGGCCGAGTTGGCGCAGGATCCAGAAGCTGACGCTCTCGCGGATGCTCGTGGAGTCGGAGCCGATGTTGCCCGTGCTGGCCATGACGAAATCGGACGAGCCGAGGAAGAGATCATCGGCCGGGAACTCGAAGACGTAGTCGCACATGTTGTTCAACGGACCGTTGTAGCCGGGCGTGTGGAACGGGCTGCCGCTGTAGTAGGCGCCCATGTTGTAGACCGCGCGCGCCGCGCCGTAGATGAAGGTGGCGTCGAGTCCGGCGTTGTAGTTCTTCAGGCGTGTGCCCCATCGCGTGACGTTGGTTGCGGTCATGAGCAACCGATAGGTTCCGAGGGAACCGGAAGGTTGGAATTCGCCCCATCGGACAAGGCATTCTCGGGTCGGAGCATCGGACGGGAACGTGGCGCTGGCCGGGGAACCGGCGTTGTCCGTGGCGAGGATGTTGAAGGCAACCAGCGAACCGGTGGCCTGGGCCGGGATGTTGGCGGAGTAGGTGCCATCTCCGGCCACAAGGTCACCGGCGAACCCGCTGTCGTTCATCGCCACCGAGGTCACCGTTGCCGAAGGATCGACCCGGTAGCGGAGGACGACGGATCCGTTTCCATCCGGGTCCTGTATCCTGGCGGTGACACGCACCGTGTCGCCTGGCTGCGGAAGGACCGGGCTGTGCGCGACGTCGGAGATCGCGGGGCCGGCATTGGAGACGCGTCGAGTGTTCGCGAGGCCGGGTGACCCGAGGTTGGGTGGAAGAGGAAGACGGGCTGTCGCTTCGGCCCAGTTGCCGCGAAGGCGGAGCAGAATCTCCGGCCAACCCCGCAGCCACCGGGCCTTGGCCCGAATCGTCGCCACGAGGTTGTTCGTGGTGAGATCAAGCCCGTAGGAGTAGCGGATCCGATTGGCCCCGGGATCGCCTCGGGAAAGCGCGCGGACGTAGAGGCAAGGGCCGTTGCCGGTGCCGTTGGTGGGAATGATCGAGCTGAATTCATGCGTGCCCTGCGCGACCCAGTTGGTCGAGCCGACGAAGAACGAGCCGTCGACAAGGATGTTTGTCCCGTAGGCATTTGGGATGAGTTCAATGTCGTCGACGAGGCATTCGCCCTCACCCAGCATGATGAGTTGGAGCGAGTCGGCGGCGCCTTGCCCGAGATCGAGGCGGACTGGTCTATCTATGGTGACCCACGGCGCGGTCTTCGCCGACTCGTCGCTGTCGGCCCAATTGGACGGCTGGCGTTTGTCGGCGCGCGGGTCGATCAGTTCGAGGCTGCTCCCGCCCCCGTCCGCCCAGCGCGGCCAGCGGCCGCCCTTGTTGTAGGTCACCTCGTCGACGTCGATGTAGATGATGTTCGTCTTCAACACGCCGAGCGAGTTGGTCGAGGCGATTTCGTCGGGCATCGAGAGGGCGACGCGTTCGCCGCCGTTCGCGAGGGTGCCGCCAAAGTTTCCGAGCGTGTTTCCGGCATTGAGCTGCGCGTAGTTGGTCAGGAGGCGGGAAGCGTTCTTCGCTATGACAAGGAAACCTCCGGCCGAGAGCACCGTATTGGACGGAATGGTGAAGCTGATTCCGTCGCGCAGGCGCCAGCCGCCTATGTTCGTCGACGATGCCCCGCGGTTGTGGAGTTCGACATACTCGTCGTCCGCCAGTCCGCTGGCCGGGTTATACATGAGTTCGTTGATGACGACGGACGAAACGCCGATGGCGGCGTTGGACGCGCCGGGCGTCGGCGCCGCGAGGCGGTAGAACGTGTCCGAGCCGTTGGGCCAGCGACCCGAGCTGACGCCGTTTTCCTGCGCGCCGAACTTCACGGCGTCGATGACGCGGGTGAGACCGGGGTCGCGGACGAGGATCGTTTCACCGGCGGCGTCGAGGCGGTAGCCAAGCTGGGTTTCCGTGAAGACGAGATAGCCGCGCGCGGGAATGGTGGTGCCGGCAGGGACGGCGAACTTGTTCGTGCCGACATCGTCCGTGATCCAGCAGCCGGAGAGGTCCACGGCGGTGTTCCCGTGGTTGTATAGCTCCACGAAATCGATCTGCGGCAGGTCGGTGTGGGCGAGGTATTCGTTGATGACGATGTTCGCATAGGGATTCGCCAGTAAAGGTTCAGCCCTGCCGGGAGAACCGCCGACGAAACCGCTCGCGGACCAGGCGCGCGGGTCACCCTCGCCGAACGAAGACTTTGTTAGGACGAGCGAGTGACCGGCTCCGTTCGGTGAGATCGGCCACTGTCCGTCCGTGCCGTAGGAGACCTCCAGCAGAACTCCGCCGATGACTTCCCGGAGCCGCAGCGTTCCGCCGGAATTGCCGAGGCTGTTGGTGTAGGGCCCGACGACGTTGGTGATGCCGTAGGAACTGGCGATTAGCGCGGGAGACCGGGCAATGACGAGATAGTAGCCCGGTCCGATGAACGTGTTCGTCGGGAAGGTGAAGTCGATGTCGCCGCTTAGGCGCATTCCCGAAAGTTCCTGCGGGAAGTTGGCCGAGTTGTAGAGCTCGACCCATTCGAGGAGGTTCGTCCCCGGACCAGGAGCGGGATGATACATGATCTCGGTGAAAGCGAGCGGGGTGCGCCGGCTCGTGGGTCCGACGGGCTCGAAAGGCAGCCGCGTGGTGATGGTGGCCGAGGCCGCCGTGTTGGTGAATGAACGGATCTTCGCGAGCGCCGGAGAATTGGTCAGCCTGCTGTTGAGCATGGGGCCGACGAGAAGTGTGTTCGACGCGTTGATGACGCTCGTCCCGAGCTGCCACCAGGCGGATCCGTCCACGCTGGCGAAGCCGGTGAAGTTCGTTCCCGAGCGGACGAGGCGCACCCAGGTCTGCGGAAAGTTCGCCGGGAAGAATCCAATGTTGGTGTAGACGCCGCCCGTGGTGGTGCGTGCCTGGAAGAAGCTGCCCGCCGCGCCCGGAGTGGTGACACTGGCGACGAATAGGCTGTTGGAATTGAGGGTCTCCCTCGCCATCAAACCCGCCCGGGCCCAGGCGTTGTCCGCCGAGATTGTGTCGATGCGGGACTGCAGATCGAAGTCGCCTGAAATGACCTGATAGCCGAGGAGGAGCTGGTCGCTCGTGCGCAAAGTATCGGAACCGGACGACGCGAGGTCGTAGCCTCCTGCGACATTGGTGATCGAGCCCGGGACGGATGGACTGCCAATGTTCCAAGCGCCGAGCGGCTGGGCGGTAAACTGGCGCTGGGAACCGGCGAGGATGGGGTTCGGTGTGAAGGCGATGTCGCGGACGTTGCTGACGGTGAGGGTGTAAGTCTGGCCCACGGTCAGCGGCGTGGTGGACAGGCGCACGTTCCGGCTGTCCGTCGTGGCGAACGCCGCCGAAACCACCGTGACTCCCCCGATGGTGTAGTTAGCCGCGTTGGTTGCCGAGGCGGCTTCGACAACCTCCGAAAAGCCCACGACAAGTCCGTTGGTCGCCTCGTTGGCCACCGTGACGATCGTCGGACGGACGGTGTCAGGGATCACGGTGAGCACGGCTTCAAGCGATGTCGCGGAGCCGTAGCCGTTGGTCACGACAAGCCTCAGCCGCTCGTTGTTGTTGGTCATCGAGACCGACAGGATCGTGTAGGTGTTGTTGGCCGCACCCGGGATGTTGGTTCCGTTCCGTTGCCAGCTGTAGAACGGGTTCAGGCTTGCGGCCTGCCCGGTGAAGGCGACGGGCGATCGTTCGGCGACCGATTGGGAAACGGGATCCTGCGTGATGAACGGAGGCGGCACGCCAACGGCCGTCAAGCGGCTCGCCGGGATGGGACGTTCCAAGGTGCCGTTCGGGAGCTGCCAGCCGACGGACAAATTGTCGCCGCCGAAGCCCTCGGTCGAACGCGCCTCGATGTAATACAGTTGATTGCTGACAAGGGCGATGGTGCCGACCGTGTTCGAGGAGACATTGGCCGCGAGGTTTGGGTTCATCAGCGGGAACCATGCGGTCGAGTTGGTCCGGTTCTGGGCGGAGTCCCAGTTGGTTGCCGAATTGGATGCCCGCTCAACGGCGATCAGGCGTAGCCCGGCGGTCGTGTCATTCGTTCCGAGGTAGAGCGCGCCTTGGTCGTCGCTGTTGACCCAGAAAATGTAGAGGCCGTTTGTCGGGGCGCGGACCAGGGCTCGCACCCGCTGGCCATACTGGTCGCCCGTGTCCCGCGGAAGCACATCGAAGGTGGAGAGCAGATTGGAGCTGCTCGGACTGTTCGGGAACGAGGCGAGATTGGTCAGGGCGCTAATCGTCCCCCCAACCACGGGAGAATAGACCTCGCGGTAGAGGCCGCTGAATTGCGCAAGGACCGTCGTCGAGGTGCCCTGGAGGACCAACAGAATGAGCAGCAGGCAGGCTCGAAGACGGACGGAGACGGTTGAAGGAACCGGGTTCATTGGAAGTTTCAAAAACGTAACATGCGGCATGCCATGCTAAAAGGGGGAATCTACGGTTTGGTGGTGCCCTTTGAGCGGCTGCACAAGATTTCTGCTTAAGATTTCTGATCCACGCGCCGATGAACCGCTTGTCGAATTATGATCTTCCTCCTCGCTGCGATTCTCTGGTGCGGATTGTTGTTTGCGGCCCTGGCCCTCGCCCGTGCCAACCATCTTGAGGACGGCATCGAGCTATCGGCGGCCGTTGCCGCGCCGACGGCCACCGTCTTCGCAGCTCCGCCCCCGGTCCTTGCCTCTGCTGTGGCCAGCCCTGTCAGTCCGAGAACCGAGAGCATCACGGCTGTATCGGCTCCCAGGACGGTCTATGTCGTGGATGACGACCCGGGCGTCCTCGAGCTCGTCAGCGAAGTGCTCAAGATGCACGGCTACCAGGTGAAGGCCTTCTCCAATCCCCAGCTTGCCGCGGAGAACATTCGTCGAGGCGATCCCGCTCCGGAGCTCCTCGTGACCGACCAACTGATGCCGGAAATGACCGGCTTGGAACTTATCGCGAACATGCGCGAAACATGTCCGAGAATGCGTTCGGTGGTGATCTCCGGATCCCGCGATGCGACGGATCTTCTGAGCATTCCGCTGGGGTCCGATGCTTTTGTGCAGAAGCCGTTCACGATCCCGGCGCTGATGGACTCGATCAATTCGACCATGACTCTCGCGCGGAACTAGTCGCCAGCGGCGCACAATTTCAGGCGGAGGCTTCGGCTTCCGCCTTTTTTGTTTTTTGAACGAGAGGACGAAGGCATCGTCGTCTTAACGCTATGAAAACAGAGTCGCTGCATTTCGGAATGAAAGTCCGCCATCCCATGCACGGGTTCGGCACGGTGAAGAGCATTTCGGAGCACACCGTCGACATCCGATTCGACGACCTCACGCGCACGGTTGCGCCCGATACCAGCGGGTTGGAGCCGGCCGAGCCCACGGTCACGGTCTCCGCGTTGGATCGACCGCTTTCGGCCCTCATCAGCGAAACCGTCGCAGCGATGGTGGATCAACTGGGGCTTGAACGGCCTTCCGGCATCGTCGAGCAGATGGCGGCGCGTTGGAAAAGCGGGAGCCTGGTCCTCAGGCCCACTGATCCGACGGTTTCCAGCAAGGAGCTGCCGGTGGAAACCTTCTTCCACAAGATTGTGATGATGAGGAACAATCTCCGGGTGTTGGAACAGAAGATCAATGGACACCCGACTTTGGCGGACTCGGAGAAGGTCGAGTTGCAGCAATACATCACCCGTTGCTACGGCTCGATGACATCGTTCAACGTCCTGTTCAGAAACGAGGCCGACAAGTTCCGCGGTTCCAGCGAATCCTGATCGATGGCCACGTCCCGGCTGATCATTTTCCTGAAGGCTCCCCGTCCCGGATTTGTGAAGACCCGGCTCGCTGCGGCGCTGGGTCCCGACGGAGCGTGCTCGGCCTACATCAGCCTTGTGGAGACCCTGCTGCACCGCCTTCGGTCGCGCATGGACGTGGAGCTGCGATTCACTCCTGATGACGCCGCGGCAGAAGTGAGGCATTGGGCCAAGCCGGGCTGGCTTCTCGAGCCGCAGGGCAGGGGAGATCTCGGAGACCGCCTCGCGAGGGCGGTGCACGCCGCATTTGTGGACCGTTGCTCCTTCGTTGTGGTCATCGGCGCAGACTGTCCCGAGGTTTCCACCCTGGATGTGGACAAGGCGGTCGATCTGCTGCGGGAGGGCAAGGCCGACGTCGTTATCGGTCCGGCAAACGACGGAGGCTATTGGCTCATCGCAATGCAGAGGCCGTTAGCCGCCTTGTTCGAAGGAATTCCATGGAGCACCGACCGAGTCTTCCTGGAAACGCTGGCTCGGGTGGATCGGCTGGGACTCAGAGTGCGGGAGGTCAGGACGTTGTCCGATGTCGACAGTCCGCGCGACTGGGACGCGATCAAAGGCAAACTGACTGGCCTGAGCCGGGAGGCGTGACTCACGGCAAGCAGACGGCGCGCATGATGGTGACGGATCCGTTCGCCGGAGAGTTGGTAATGCTCACCGTCCCGTCCAGCGATCCGTAGGTGGCGACCGGTGTCCACGTCGTCAGGTTGGAAGAGGTTTCGATGCGCATTCCGTTCGCGGCCTTGCCTACGACATTGAAGACCATGCGCCCGTCCTGAAGGCGAGTTGGGCGCTCAATGCGAAGTTGGGAGGAAGCTTGCAGAACCACTTGCCACGTGTAGGAGGCCTGGAGAAGGGCGCCCGGGTCGGACCTGACCAGACTGGTCTTATCGGCAACCTTGACCTGGAGGTAGTTGGTCCCCGGATTCAATTGGGCGGCGGAGAGGACGAGATTGCTGCTCGTTTCGCTCATCGGAGATCCGTTCAACAGCCATCGAATTTCCATCGGCTGACTCGGCGGAGTCGTTGTCTTGACTCGAAACGTCTGGCTGGAAGCGGCCACTAGGTTGGCGAGAAACGCGGCTGGCTCCTGGGAACGGAGGGGACTGCTTTGGGCGTAGATAGCTTTGACCAGCGCCTCCTTGCAAACCTCGCAGTAGTCGACACCCAGGCTTCGCATCTTGCAGTTGGACTTGGGCCGATACCAGCCCGGGCTGTTGTAGTGCGCCCCCGCAAACAGGCCGACTTGGGCCTCGGTTCCGGAAGAGACCGGCGTGGGAATCAAGGTGGAGTTGTCGATCCACGCTTTCCACGTGGTTAGACTACGATCTGTGACTTGGGTTGCGTTGGGGAGATCGTATCCCGACGAGTCTCCTGTCGTGTATTCATCTCCGAGATTGGCGAAGGAATGCCCCAGTTCGTGCCGGACAATTTCGGCTGTGGCGGAGTGCTTTGATATTGTCATAAACCGACCCCCGGACCCGCCGTATTCCTCGTCGTTCACCAGGATCACGACGAGGTCATATTGAGGGATGAACTGGTAGAGTATGTTATAGACCGGTTGGCGCTGCGGGACCGTGAGATACCGGGCGATGCCCGCGTTGTCGTAGCTGCTGCCGAACGCCGTGTCTCGATAGATTCCCCGGCTTGGATGATCGGAACCTGACTCTGCCGAGGCCGCCGAGATGGCGAAGGCGTTGAAGTGTTCTTGGTAGCCGCTCAGCGGACTGTTGGCAAACAGGGCGGCCAGCGTGTTGGTGGCGTCTGTCCTGAACTGTCCGAGCTCCGCCGCCGTGTAGCCCTCCGACAGGATCACGATGTTGATTCGTTCGGAGGTCGGACCGTTCGGCAACAGCGGCATCATGGACGGTTGGCCGAAAGCCGTGACGGTGATTCCGAATGCCATTGCGACGACGAACTGGATCATCCTGATCGCTCGGAGGCGGAGGAACCAAGTGATTTTCATGGGGCTTTGATTGGAACTTTGCCGAGAGATTTAGCCGCCGAAGACAGGGATGCGCCGGTGGCCGGAGATTGGAAAAACTCTATCGAATCGGCGTTGGGATCGACTGGCAGACGCAGCACGGTGATCGCTTCCGCCAGCGTCGACGTGGACTCCGTCAGGGTGCCCGATCCCGGTTGTTCCTCGGTGCACGCCCGTTCAAACCGGGGATTCTCGATCGACCCGCGTCTGATGACCGCGCCGTCGACGGTGCGAATGACGTAGTCGAGGCCTTTGCGTTTTGGATCGGGCTTGGCTTTTCCAGGGAACTCCAATGCCTGCATCAAGGTCACTTGGTTGGCGGTAACCTTCAGCTGCAGTGCGATGAAACGGTTTGTGTCTCCGCCGACGCCAAGCGCAGGCGAGACGGCGGCAATGAATAGGGCCAAGCTCATAATCGCCGGGCGGAGCGCGCAGACGGGCCGTCTAGATGTTGGGTTGCTGGCAGATTTTTCCATGGTCGGGGGCCGCGGGGTTGACGCGACATCTGGTGCTTAGCACGAGGGATTCCGTCGCAGATTTGAGACTGGCCGGCCCGACACGGGAGAGGCCCCTGCTGCATGCCCGTCTTGGCCCGAGTGCGACAGGATTTGGCCGAGTTCTACTCGGTCCAAAATCCGGCCGCTACTGGGTCGCTATCGTCCGAAAACCGACCAGGTTTCCGGGAAGCAGGGGGTTCGTCAGAGTGATGCTGCCGTCAAGCGGCCCGGATGAGATGAGGTTGGTCCAGGTAGCGAAGTTGGCCGAGGCCTGGATCTGAAATCCGTTGGGAGCTTTGCCAGTGACGTTGAAGACCATCCGGCCATCACCGAGGAGTGTCGGTGCCAGCAGCCGAAGCGGCGAACCGGGCGTGACGACCACCTGCCAGGTCTGCGAGTCGTGCAGGTAGTCGGAAGGGTCGGTGCGCACCATCGTCGTGTCGTCGGTGACGTCCACCTTGATCGTGTTGGTTCCTGTAACCAGCTGCGCTGCGCTGATCACCACGTTGGTGGTGGTGTTGGTCAAAGGCGTGCCGTTGAAAGTCCACCGGACCTTCAGCGCCCGGCCCTGCGGCGCCGGGGTTTCGACCTGGAAGCTGCGACTCGATGCCGCGACGAGATTCGCGAGCAGACTGGTCGGCGCCTGTCCTTGGATGGTTCCCATGCGGCTGTAGATCGATTTCACCAGCGCCTCCTGGCAGACCTCGCAGTAGGCGGTTCCCAGCGTGCGCATCTTGCATGAGTTCTTCGGACGATACCAACCGGAGGCGTTGTAGTGGGCGCCCTCGAAGAGTCCCACCGAAGCGGCGGTCGTTGATCCGACGGGAGTGGGCACCGGGGTTCCGGGATCGATCCACGCCTTCCACTTCACTGCGTTGCGATTGGTTTCCCGGGTCGTGTTTGGTTCCTCCGTGGCGGGGTATCCTGGATAGGGTGTCGAATACTCGTCTCCGAGCCCGGCGAAGGAATGCCCCAGCTCGTGACGGGCGATTTCCGGGGCCGACGCGTGCTTGGAAACGGTCATGTATTGGCCGCCCGCTCCGCCGTAAACGGTGTCGTTGACGATCAGGACCACGATGTCCCATTCGGGCATGAACTGGTTCAGGAGCGCCGTCACCTTGCCCTGGCCGTTGGCATAGCTGCCGTCCCGATCGTTCGGAGGGATGGTCAGGAGCTGCGCGGTGCCGTAGCTCTCGTAGGTGCTGTTGAAATACGTGTTCCGGGCAATGCCGGTGCTGGGGTGGTCGGAGCCGGATTCCACCGATGCGACGGCGATGGCGTAGGCGTTGAAGTAGCTGCGGAATCCGTCGAATGGTGGAACGGTGAGCAGGGAATTGGCCGTGTTGGTGGCATCGCGGCGGAACTGCTCCAACTCGTTGGCCGTGTATCCCTCCGAGAGAAAGACGATGTTGATACGCTTATTGGTCGCTCCGTTGGTCAGGACGGTGGTCATGGACGGCTGGGCCCATGAACCCACCGGTGAAAGGCCCAGCACGATCGCCAACAGAAGCCCCTTTCCGAATTTCGTGATGGATTCCCTCATGTGCATTACTGGCGGCTTAGAGCGCTCTTTCCAAGGGAGCGCCTGAGGGACTGGAGCGAAGGGCCTGGACGGTGGGATTCGAAGAACTCGATGGTGGTTGCCGCGGGGTTCGAGGGAACCTTCAGGGTCAAATACCCCTCATCCAGCGTCACCGTGTTGTTGGTCATCTGGCCCGACCCCGGGGGATGTTCATAACAAAGACTCTGAAGGCGGGGATTGGCAACCTGGCCGGAAAAGATCACCGCGTTGTCCCCGCTACGGATCTCAAAATCGATTCCCACCTTTGCCGGCTGTGGCTTGGTTTGCCCCGCCACTTCCGTCGCACCGACAACACTCACCTCCGATGCGGTGACCTTCAGTTCGAGCACGACGAACCGGTTGGTATCGCCCCCTGCTGCGAAAGCCGCCCCTCCTGACGACAGCATCAGTGCCAGCGCAATCAATTGACGCCATGCCGGCTTCCGGTTCGGGGTTGCGTCTGGTGGGCTCGTCGGGTTCACAGATGGAATGCGTCCGGAAGGCCCCGGATGCCGGGAGAATAGCACGCCGAGGTCCATCGCAAAACTGCGACAATGACGGCGAGACTGGGGGTGTTTTGGGGATCTTATCCGAGCAGCTTCACGGTCCGCTTCTCCTTCGCGCTGCGGCAGGCGGTGTCGACGATCTGCTGGCCGATCCGGCTGATCTCGACCGATACAGGACCGGCGATCGGTTCGTCCGTTTCCAAACAGTGGAGAAAATTCTGGATCGGGTTCTGCATCGACGCCTTCACCGGATCGCATTTGATCTCGCGGCCTACCGGGAACTTCCGGGTCTGCACCGTGATCCAGCCCTCGTAGTCGTAGGAGCTGATGGTCCCTTCAGTGCCGGTGACGACGAATCCCGTCTTGGGCTGCGGCTGTTGGGTCCACGGATCCGAGAATGTTCCCCAGCGGGTCTCGAACTTCGACAGACCCTGCGCATATCGCGCGACGACGATGCTGTGTTCGTCGACCTCGAGTCCCGGCGGTTCGTCGATGACCGCGGTCACCTCGATCGGCTTGCGTCCGCCTTGCAGCCATGTCCCTAAAGTCGTGCCGTAGCCGAGGTAGTCGAAAAGCGATCCGCCGCCGTGGGCGCTCTTGTAGAACCAACTGTCCGGCTTCTCCGCCTGCACCTGGGCTGCGGTCTTCTCGTGCTTGTCGGAACCATGCCAGAGCGGACCCCGGTTGCCGCCGTAGTAGTAGACATTGACCACGTCGCCGATGACGAATTCATCCACGAGCCGCTTGGTCGTGAGGAAACCGGGCTGCCAGGCGAGCGGCCAATTGATCATCAGTTGCCGGTCCGTGCGGCGCATCGTCTCCGCCATCGAGTCCGCTTCCGCCAGGCTGCCGGCGAAGGGTTTCTCCACCAGCAGATGGACGTCGAACGGGGCGACCTTTGAAACCCATTCGCCGTGTTTCGCGGCGGCGGGGCAGAGGATCACGAGATCGGGCGAAGTCTTTTCCAAGCAGGCGCGGTAGTCGGTGAAGACGCGGTCAGGGCCGAGACCGAAGTTCTTCGCCGCCTCCTGCATCCGGGCCGGTTGTTCGTCGCTGATGCCGACGATCTCCACGTCCGGATGCTCGAAAGCCTGCCGAAGCAGATCGCCCATGTGGAAGTGGTCGAAGTTAATACCCGCGATGCGCCAGCGTTTCATGGTGGAAGAGCACCGGGAGTAACGGAGCGGGGGCCTGTTGGCAAGCGACGGCCGCTTGGGATGGTCCGATCAAGTGGCGGGAATGAAGCGTTGGAAGACCAACGCGACGACGAACAGCAGCAAGAAGACCAGCACCACCGGCCATGAGACGACGCTGCCCAGCGCCAGTAGATCGGTCAGGACGATGCCAGCCAGCAAGCCTGAGACCGTCATCCCGATGTTCCGATGAACCTGCCGGAAGGTGAACTGGAGGTTCCAAGCCACCCACACACCAAGCAGCAGGGCGTAGCCCAATGTGGCGCGGCGGAACTCCCCGTCGTTGATCAGCCAAGCTAGGCCGAAGGGCACGGCAAGGAAGAGCAACGGCCAGAACTGGATCGCCTTCGGGAAACTCTCTCGCTTGGCGAGGTAGCTCAGCCCGATGATGTAGCAGGCCAACGCGACTCCGGGCCAAAGCGACCAACCCGTGACGCCGCGCTCGCCGGCGGAAGCGATCGCAAGGAAGAGGAAAAACCGGCACGACGCCATCAGCACCGGCGAGAAGGCGATCATCTTGTGAAGCCAGTCGTAGAGCACGATCGAGCCCACGAGCAGCAGGGTGAGCATGGCAGTGTTCAGGCCCGGCCAGGCCATGAACAGAAACCCGACGGCCATCAATCCGGAACCGATCTTCCAAACGAGGAGGCCGGTGATCTTGCCGCTGGGGATCGGGCGTTCGCGGCGGTGCAGCCGGTCGAAGTCCTCGTCGAAGGCGTCATTCAGGAACATCCCGCCTGTGTAGAGCAGGCTCGCGCCGAACGTGAGCGCCAGAAACCGTCCCCAGCTCCCGCCGCCGCCCAGCAGCCATGCGGCGAAACAGTTCGACCACACCGTCGGGAGATTCGACGCGCGGCCGAGGACGAGCAATGTGCGGAAAGTCGGCATGCTACTTGGAATGACGAATCACGAAGGCCAAAGGCCAAAACGGCTCCGCCATTTCCTGCACGGCATTCGACATTTGGCCTTCTTGCTCAGTCATTGATGATTCCCCGTTCCGCCAACGCCTCCAGCGTCCAGCGGTATTCATCGACGAGCTGGTCGACGACGGAACGGTTCTTCAGCGCGCCGGGCATCACTTCCCACGTGTAGGTCTCCATCTCCAGATGCGAACACGCGTCCGGATGCATTTGCAGCCAGTTCAACGCCTCGATCAGGTGATCCGCCGTCGTGTCGAATTCCTTCGTCGGCGCGGCGTGCAGCGGCACGTGGTAGTGGATCCGCCATTCCTCCTCGGATCTCGACGCCGGAGTCGAGACCTCCGCGCTGGCCAACGCCACGGGTAGGTCGCGATACCGCTTCAGCTGCCCGTCGGAAAGGCGTGCGATGGTCTGGTGGAAATACGTGTCCTCGGCAAAGGCCTTCA
The DNA here is from genome assembly GCA_038203875.1 of Verrucomicrobiota bacterium. GTDB lineage: Bacteria > Verrucomicrobiota > Verrucomicrobiia > Limisphaerales > CANJSG01 > CANJSG01. The sequence continues at coordinate 9,278 of JBBRDN010000021.1, read as the reverse complement.
ACGCCGCCAACGATTCCGGCGTGGGCGTGACCTTCAACGCCGAGCTCAGGTGGAGCTTGCTTAGCCGGATGCCGGCGGCGTGGAAGCAGTCCAGCGACTGCATGGCGTCCTCGTATTCCACCGCGAAGTGGCACGTGTCGTAGTTCACGCCCAGATGCTGCTGGAGCTTGTCCGTGTCGTCGGGGCGATCGGTCACCATGTCGGCGTAGAACTGCAGGGTCTCCTCCGTGTTCTCGATCCAGCCGAGCGGCTCCGGCTCGATGCCCAGATGCAGGTCCTTGCCGGTCTTGGACGACAGATCGGCGATGTAATCCACCGCCCGCCACAGGTTCCGGCGGATCTCGGCGGGTTGCTCCGGCCGGGTGACCAGCTCCTTGTGCGAACCCGGCACCGTGCTCACGGATCCCGCCATGTCGTCGGGCAGGATCGCTGCAAGGATGTCGAAGAGCCGCTTCGTGTAGTCGAGCCGTTCCTGCGTGGACCAGTCGGGTTGGAAGACCTGTTCCTTCACGCGCGTGCCGTGGAACTGGCCGTAGGGAAATCCGTTGATCGTGAAAACGTAGCAGTCCTCCGCCGCCAACCACTTCTGGAACGCCGCGAGCGCATCTGGCTTCACCAGTTCGCGCGACGCCACGTCGCTCAAACGCAGGCCGATCGCGTAGGGCTGTCCGGGCGACACGCGGTCGCGCACCGCGAGCACATGGGTGCGGAGCGCGCCGAAGATCTCCGGCCAGGTCTCGCCGCGATGGATGTTCGTGCAATAGGCGAGGTGGACGCCGTGGGTCAAACGCATGGCTGGTGATTGAACCGAACCCGCGAAGGAAGGCGAAGGAATCTTTCCGTGATGTTCATCCGCGAAGTGCGCGAAGGAAGGCGAATAGAGCAAGCCGCAGAAAACGCGGAACAGGCGGAGAGAAACAGAAATCCAGTCAGAGGCTCCCTTGCACCCCCGCGCACCTGCCCACCTGCTCCGCTCGCTACGGCCTCAAGAGCCTGAAGAACCCGTTCCCCGTGGGCGGGTTGACGATGAGGAAACGGTTGGTGCCGTCGTCGCTTGGGCTGGTGGCGGAGTTGATCCAGTTGCTCAATGTCAGGTCGGTGGCGAACTGGAGGTTAAACCCCGTCGAGGGCGACGGCCAGGAGACGACGGCGGTGTTCGTCGTGGTGTAGCGGATGGAGAGGAGCGGCGCGCCCGGACTTTGCACGAGGCTGAACAGGCTCCAGAACCCGCCCGTCAGCGAATAGCCGCCTCCGCTCATGGGTGCGCCCGCGTCGTGCTGACCGAGGGTGCCGCTGACGGCGTAGACGCCGCCCGTGCTCGTGCCGCCGCCGGAGGAGATCTTCGACCAATCGATGGAATAGGTCTGGGCCGAGGCGCTCGCGACGGACAGCGCGAGAATGACGAAGGCCGAAGGCCAAGATCCGAAGGAAGGACGAAGGGCGAAATCAGGCGCGCCACGGCGACGGAGTCCCTCCGCGTCGGGCTTCCGGCTTGGGTTTTCCTTTGGCCTTTGGCCGTCGGATTTCGGGTTTGGCTTGTTCATCGGGACGTTCCTTTCGCTTCCATCAGGCGTTCGAGCTTCTCCAGGCGCGCCTTCAGGTTGGCGACCTCGGCGGTCTTCTCCTCCAGCTTCTGGTTTAATCCCTGGATCGCCGCCAGCGCCACGCCGTCGGCTTCGAGGGTGGTGATGCTCTTGTCGTCGCGGCCGGGATAGAAAGCGGCTTTGAAGTCCTGGGCCATCGGGCCGAGGTGCGGTGTTTCGGCGGACGTCTCCCAGTTGTAGTGCCAGCGGGTGATTGGCAGGCCGGCGAGCTTCTCGAGCACTTCCCGGCTGTCGACAGGTGCGAAGTCCTTCTTCTGGTTCCGGTCGGAGATGACGGACCACGAGGTGGCGTTGGCCGCGAGGCTGGCGCCGGCGGACGCGCCCGCGTTGCTGAAGAGCCGATAGCCGCCCGAAGCACGCATGGTGACGGAGTTGTTCGCGGTGGAGACGAGGTTGGCGTTGTTCGAATCGGCCCAGACAAACGCGCCGCTGTGGATCGCGGCGGCATTGCGGCCGGCGGCGAACGCATCGTTGGTCGCAGTGTTGTTCCGGCCGCCGGGGATGATGGCGAACTGTCCATTGGTCGTGACGGTGTTGCCGTTGCCGCCGCCGATGAAGGCGTTGCCGGCGTTGCCTTCGATCGTGTTGAAGAACCCGCCGGCGATGGTGGCGTTGGTCGTGAGCGGCGCGATGAAGTTGTCACGTCCGCCCGTGATGACGGCATAGGCGGAACTGCGGCCGATGAAGTTGAGGTTGCCGCCTCCGAGGAAGCTCGCGTCGGCGAGGTGTTGGATATTGTTGGCCGAGCCGCCGGCCACGGTCGATTCCCAAGCGCCGTCGATGGTGTTTTTCTGGCCGCCACCGATGGCGGAGAAGCTCGTGTTGGTGCCGATGAGATTCTCCGCGCCGCCCGCGACGACACTATTGGTCGCGCTGCTGCCGATGGTGTTGAAGCGTCCGCCGCCAACGACGCTGTAGCTGGAGTTGGTGCCGATCTCGTTGAGCTGTCCGCCGGAAACCACCGCGCTGCCGGACCCGGAGTCGATGAGATTGTCGTAGCCGCCGCCGATGATCGCGCCGTCGGCCAAGGTCCAGATGTCGTTGCCCGAACCGCCCGCGATGGCCGCATGCCACGCGCCGTTGATCACGTTCCGCTGGCCGCCAAGGATCGCGCTATGCCGGCTGTCGACGCGGATCTCGATGCCGCTACCGCCGGAGACGGTGCCGAAGTCGGAAAGAACCGCGTTGGTCGACGCGACACCGCCGTAGGCGAGAGCGCCGCCGCCCGCGATGGTCGCGCCGAAGACGCCGGGCCCGACGATGTTGTTGGGCGAACCGGCCGCGATGTTCACGCCGTTCGACTGCGAGGGTGAATTCACCGCAGGTTCGTAGCGGACGACGCGGCGTGAGTTCGAGCGGAGCTCGAGCGGTTGGTTGTTGGTGCTTCCGAGGAATTGCCCCGCCGCGACGTTGTTGCCGGCGGTGCTCCAAAAGTTCGATGCGGGTTGTCCGCCGAGCGAGGCCGCGTCGCCGCCGTTGCGATTGGTCGCGAGTTGCCAGGTCGCGGCGTCGATCTGCAAGGCGGTGAGTCCGGCGATGCGGGGCAGGGGAATCACGCCCGACGCAAGGCTGGCGGCGTTGAGATTGCCGATGCCCGAGCCGTCGCCGCTGACCTGCGACGCGGGCAAGGTGCCGGTGAGGCTTGTGGCGCTCAGGGCCTTTGTCGCGAAGGGGGCCGAGGTCAGGAGTTGCCTTGGCGTGAGCGTGGTGAAACTGCCGGCGCCGTTGGTGCGGACGCTGATCTCCAGCCAGAGCGCCGCGCCGTTGAGCGCTTGCGCCCCGAAGTCCACTCCCGTGGTGAAGAGCCCGTTGGTCACGCCGACGGCGGGGTTGAGCGGGATGGTGGGCGCCGCCGTGCCCGCCGTCGCATCGGTCATGAGGCGGAACATGAAATCATAGACGCCATTGGCCGGACCACCTTCGGCATTGAGCCGGCCCTGGTAGGTGAAGGCGGTGACCTGCGCCTGGCTTTCAGTGGTGGTGAAGGCGAGCGCGGCGATGGCTGAAACGAGGAGTGGGCGAAGGAGATTCATGAGATGGTTCCTGGCAAAGTTCCCTTTTTGACGTGGCCGGATGCCGCCAGAGTCGGAGGGAAATCGCAAGGGACTCGTCCTCAGGGGAAACCCATCGCGCGCGCCGGCATTTTCCAGCGGACATGCAGGCTGGGTCGTTCCGGCAAATTTGGGACACGCGTCGGCGGCGCGCCAACGACGACGACGATCGTTCTCGCCAGGCAGGTATGCCGGCCTACTTCCGCGCTTCGGCGATCAGCTTTTCCAGGCGGCGGCCGTAGTCGACGTAGTTCTCGCGGAGGCCGTCAGTGTTAGCCGGTTTGCCGGTGGTGTCGTGGAAGACGACGACCATGTGCGGTTCGATGCTGATGCCGGCGTCGTAGCCTCGGGCGAAGGCGTCCTTGAGGATCTCGCGGACCTTGCCCTGGCCTTCGCCGGGCCAGTTGTAGTCGGCGTCGTTCTTCGCCGGAACCCAGGTGGCGTCCTTGATGTGGATGTGGGCCACGTGGTCGCGGATGTGGGTCCAGAATTCCCACGCGTCCTGACGGGGCCATGGCTTGGGTTTGGAACGGTCGGCATTGAAGACGGGGTTGGCGGTGTCGAAGACCCACTTGAGGCCGGGAACCTTGTCGACGAGTTCGCGCGCGATCTGCCAACTCATGCCGCCATAGTTCATGCAGTTCTCGTGCACGGGCGTGATGCCGGCATCGAGGAATCGCTTGGTGACTTCACGGACGCGTTCCACGACGACTGGGGGAAGGCGGTCGTCGTTTTCGGCGGGCTTGAAACTCATGATCCGGACGAACTTCGTTCCCAGCCGCTGCATGCGTGGAATGGCGCGGCCGACTTCGCCGAGGGTCACGTCCCACGGGGTCTCGACGGTCTTCGCCCAGTTCATGATGGTGGAGCCGAAGGCATACACGCCGATGCCGGAGGCTTGGAGCTTGTCGACGCAATGGTCGAACGCCTTGTCGGGGATCTCGTGGAAGTTGCCCTTGGCAAAGCCGGGCACTTCGACCCCGCGCATCTCAAGGTGCTTCCAACCGAGTTCCTGGGTCGCCTGGATCTGGGCCTCGATGGAGTTGCCCGCTTCGTCGCCGATGCCTGTGAGGATCATGGGAATGTTTTCTGGGGAACGGGTGGGCTACTTCCGGAAAGACGAGGTGAAGTCGTCCGACTGGATCTTGACGACCTTCTTCTGCTTGGTGGAATTCGCGATGAGTTCGTTGAGCTTGGTTTCCCACGCGGCGGCATCGAGCGGGAGCGGCACGGTCTGGCCGATGAGCGATGAGTAGAGGAGCGCGTTGGCCAGTTCCACGGAGCCCATGCCGTCGTAGCCGGTGGCGATGAGAGGCGTGCCGTCGAGGATGGAGTCGACGAAGCTCTGCATCAGGACGGCGTGGCCGTTGGCGGCGTCGGCGAAGGGGATCTCGACGTTCCAGACCTCGGGCTTGGCGAAGCCGCTCTTGGCCGACTTGCTGAACTCGATCATGTCCGCGTCGTTGCGGGTGAAGGTAAGCTTGTTGTTCTCGAGGACAGCCTTGCCGCGGGTGCCGACGATCTCGAAGCGGTTCGTTCCTGGAGCTTCGCCGGTGGACGAGACGAAGACGCCGGTCGTGCCGTTGGCCCATTCCATGAAGCAGGTCACGTTGTCCTCGACCTCGATGTCGTGGAAGCGGCCGAGTTGACAGAAGCCGCGCACGCTTGCGGGCATGCCGCAGAGCCACTGGAGCACGTCGAGTTGGTGGAGGCATTGGTTCAGCAGCACGCCGCCGCCTTCGCCCTTCCACGTCGCACGCCAACCGCCGCTGGCGTAGTAGGCCTCGGTGCGGAACCAGTCGGTGATGATCCAGTTGATGCGGACGATCTGGCCGAGTTCACCGCCGTCGATCAGCTTCTTGATTTTCTGGTAACGGGGTTCCACCCGGAGCTGGAACATGCCGGCGAAGACTTGTTTCGGATGTTCCCTAGCCACGGCGAAGAGGCGTTCGGCGTCGGCCTTCTGGGCGGAAACAGGCTTCTCGATCATCGTGTGCAGGCCATTCTTGAGCGCGTCGATGCCGATGGTCGTGTGGAGGAAATGCGGCGTGGCGACGATGATGGCGTCGATCTCGCCGGAGCGGATCATCTCCTCGCTGGTGGCGAAGGCCTTCACGCCCTTGGCACGGAATGGCTCGATGTTGGAGGCGTTCGAGTCGGCCACGGCGGCCAGCTCGCCGCGCGAAATCTTCCTGTCGAGCAGGTAGCCGGCGTGGAACTTGCCGATGTTGCCGAGACCGACGAGGCCGAGACGGACGTGTTTCATGGAGATCGGATCTGTGTTCTTCGTTTGCCGCAGTTTGAACGCCGCCGGGAATATCGCCGCCGCGGAAAAACGTCGGCAACTTCAATCGCCAACCACTGGCGACTCACGGCGGGGATTGGACCCGGAAAACCTGAAACTTTGGGTCCTTAGCCGGGTAATCCGATCGAACCGAATGAAAATCCTGCGCCCAAACTCTTCGAAAGCCGATTCCATGCGAGACATAGCCGGCACCGTCGCCTTCGGGGCCCTGGCCGTTGCCTGCATCGGTTCGGTCGTGATGCTTTTCTCGTCGATCCAAGGCGCCGGGAAGCAGGCCAGAGATGCAGGAGTTTCCACGCCAGACAGGGCGATCGTCGTTTCCATCGACCAGCCGACTGGCTCCGGAAAGCATCCGGCCGAGCACCCCGAAACCAACGTGGCATCCACCGGTAGCCCCGAGTCCAGGCCGGGTGGAGCCGGTTGAAACCGTTTTCGGCCACCGGCGTCTTCTCCGGAAGTCGCGCCGTCCGAACAGCGACGGTTTGACGAGAGCCCATCGATTACCCAGATTCCGACCTCATGCGTTCCATCCAACTCGCGGCCACCGCGGCTATTGCACTCCTGAGCGCCCTCACCGTCCAAGCGCAGAGCGCCAAGATCCGCGCCTTGTCGCTCGACGACTGCATCCAGCTCGCCCTCCAGAACAACCTCGACATCCGCATCGAGCAGAAAAATCCGGCGATCGTCCGCCTGAATCTGGAAGGCAGCTACGGAACGTATGACCCCGTGCTCTCGGCTCAGTTCAGCCGATCGTTCTCCGTGACTCCCGGAACAACGCTCGACAACGGTCTGGTGACCCCTTCGACCGAGGTGTTCGGCATCAGCACGTCGCTAGGCCTCCGCGGAACCCTTCCGACCGGCCTCAGCTACAGCCTTACGGAAAACCTCAACCGGTCTGACGTCGCCTCGGGCGGACCGGCCAAGGAGTCCTACGGCTCCGGCATCGGGTTCACGCTTTCGCAGCCGTTCCTGAAGGATTTCCTGATCGATGGGCCCCGACTTTCCATCGAGCTCAACAAGCGGTCGTTGCGGACCTCCGAGGCGTCGCTCCTCAACCAGACGATGTCCATCATCTCGCGGGTCGAGGACGCCTACTACGACCTCATCTACAGCCGCGAAAACTTGAAGGTGCAGGTCCAGGGCGTCGAGCTGGCCGAGAAGTCGCTTTCCGAAAACAAGAAACGCGTCGAAGTCGGCGCGCTCGCTCCGCTGGACGAGAAGCAGTCCGAAGCCGAAGTGGCCGCCCGCAAGAGCGACCTCCTCAGCGCGCAACAGGCCCTCCGCCGCCAGCAGAACCTCCTCGCCAGCCTTCTGGGCGACAACTTCCGCGAATGGGCCGACAACACGATCGAGCCCAAGGATTCCCTGAGAGCCGTGCCGGAAATGTTCAACCGCGCTGACAGTTGGGAGAAAGCGCTCGCCAAACGTCCCGACCTCCAGCAGCTCCGCATCGATCTGGAACGCCAGGACCTGACGCAGAAGTATCGGAAGAACCAGCTGCTCCCGTCCCTCAACGCCTTCGGCGGTTATGGACATTCCGGCCGCGACAACAGCCCTTGGGATTCCTTGAACCAGTCCCTCGACGGTAGCGCGCCGAACTACAACTGGGGCATGAGCCTGAGCATGCCGCTGGGCAACCGCACCGCCCGCACCGCTTTCCGCGCCTCCAAGGAGCAGCGCCTCCAGTCGGAGCTCGTCCTGCAGCGCGCGGAGCAGACCGCGCTGATCGACGTCGACAACGGTATCTCGACGGCGAAGACCGCTTTGGAACTAATCTCCTCGACCCGGCTCGCCCGCGAATTCGCCGAGGCCGCGCTCGATGCCGAGCAGAAGAAACTCGAGAACGGCAAGAGCACCAGCTTCGTCGTCCTGCGTCTCCAGCGTGATCTGACCTCCGCCCGTTCGTCCGAGATCCGCGCCCTGTCGGAATACAACAAGGCCCTCAACAATCTCGCCTTGAAGGAAGGGACCGTCCTCGAGCGCCGCAAGATCGACTTCTCGGTGAAGTAAGCCGCGGAAAGAGCAATTCATTGAAACGAAAAGCGGAGCCGGCTTGCCGGCTCCGCTTTCTGCTTTCGTGAGGGGATGCTGAATCCGCCAAGGGCCGCCGTGGGTCTCGCCAACGCCTTCGTCCTAGCGCCCCGCCGGATCACGGCGGAGGACGGAGGTTTCCTTGTCGGGCTTCCGCACCGGAACTTCGAACTCGTCGACCGTCCAGCGGTGGATGAGGAGGCGCTTTACCCGTGACGTTCCGGAAGGCTCCGGCAACGGCGGTCTGCTTGGTATGTTCCAGATGGGACGCGGTTCGATCATCGAGTTCAGATGCAGCATCGGCGAGCGGGGCCGACAGCTTGAGGTCTTCCGGACGGGTGTTTCGGATCAGTCACCAGTGGAATAAAATCCCATCGGGCGTCGTAGTTTGCGCATCGAATCGCGGCCGGTTCAGGATGGACACCTCTGGGCCGAAATAGGGCACAGGTCTCGCCCATTTCAAACGGTGTGTTCCTTCCACCGAACAGCGGTCTTCTGTTCGGTAATGCATCCCTCGCTTTTCGGCATTTGAAAAATGGGGATTCCGTTCCGCCCGCCGCTGCGGCAAACAGTCCCCGCCAATGTCCGCCACCGCCGAACCCCAGCTCACGCCCATGATGGCGCAGTATCGCCGGATCAAGAGCGAGCTGCCGGCGGATGCCCTGCTGCTCTTCCGCCTCGGGGACTTCTACGAACTGTTCTTCGAGGACGCCCAGACCGGCGCGCAGATCCTCAACGTCACGCTGACCAAGCGCGGCGTGATCCCGATGTGCGGCATCCCCTACCACGCGGCCAACGGCTACATCGCCCGCATCCTTCGCGCCGGCCGCAAGGTCGCCATCTGCGACCAGACCGAAGAAGCGCGGCCCGGCCAGCTCGTGAAGCGCGAGGTCACTTCGATCCTCAGTCCTGGCACGCACTTCGACGAACGCCTCCTCTCGGCGGAGCGGAACAACTTCCTCGCTGCCGTCAGCGTGTCTGGAAAACGTTTCGGCCTGGCCCTCGTCGACCTGACGACCAGTGATTTCAAGGTCACCGAACTCGAAGGCGAACAAGCTCTCCTGACGGAACTCGAACGCGTCCGCCCGGCGGAGATCATCTATCCTGCGGAAAGCTCGTCGCTGAAGACCCTGCTGCATTCCTCGGGAGCGATCTCCATCGGCTTTGAGGATTGGGTCTTCCTGCCAGAGACAGCGCTCTTCACCGTGCGCGAGCATTTCAAGGTCGCGTCGCTCGACGGCTTCGGCCTGCGGAACAAATCAGCCGCCATCGGTGCGGCCGGAGCCG
>JBBRDN010000020.1:0-36128 GCA_038203875.1 Verrucomicrobiota bacterium | reverse complement strand
CCGGGTCGGTGACGGCTCCAGAAAGACCAGTTCCACCGGCCGGAGATCGCCCAGCCCACCCGAAATCAGCGCATCGAGCACTTCAACACCAAGGACGCCGTCATTCGCACCGCACTCGACCAATCGCCACTTCGGCACGGCGGCGCTGGAAACACGCTTCTCCATGGCGGACAGCCATTCGCGTATTTGAAAGGCGACCAATTCGCTGAAGAGTCGGCCCACCGAAACGCTCGTGAAGAAGTCCCCCTGCCGGCCTACCCGCCCGGGCCGTTCGTAATATCCTGCATCTGCGGCGTAAAGCGCCAACCCCATGTAGTCGACGAAAGGGATGGGTCCGCGTTGGCGGATCTCGTGGCGGATCAAGTCGGCGGCTGTGGTCACTGGCTTGGGTCGTGCTTCGTTTTGCCGATAAGAATGGGAATAGCTGAGACGAGTCTATGGCGAAGATCGATACGTTCTTTCACCTGATGTATGAGCAGAAGGCCTCCGACCTTCATCTCTCATCGGGCAATCCGCCCATTCTCCGCATCAACGGCGAGCTCCACCGCGTGGACTATCCGCCGCTGGAGAGCGATGCCCTGAAGGCGATGCTCTACGAGATCGCCCCGGAGTATAAGATCAAAGTCTTCGAAGAAACGGGCGACGTGGATTTCGGCTACGAGATCCCGAACGTCTGCCGCTTCCGCGCCAACTTCTTCAACCAGAAGTATGGCTGCTCCGCCGTCTTCCGGCAGATCCCGAGCAAGGTCCTTTCCTTCGAGGATTTCGAGAAGTTCGATGCTCCGCTGCCTCTCGTGCTGAAGAAATTTTGCATGCTCCACAAGGGCCTGGTGCTTGTGACGGGTCCCACGGGTTCCGGCAAGTCGACCACGCTGGCGGCCATGGTGGACTATGCGAACAAGAACCGTCGTGACCACATCCTCACGGTCGAAGACCCGATCGAGTTCGTCCACGAGTCGAAGAACTCGCTGATCAACCACCGCGAAGTCGGTATCCACACCAAGTCGTTCACCGCGGCGCTCAAGGGCGCGCTCCGCGAAGACCCGGACATCATCCTCGTCGGCGAGTTGCGCGATCTCGAGACCATCGATCTGGCGCTGACCGCGGCAAGCACAGGCCATCTTGTCTTCGGCACGCTCCACACACAGAGCGCCGCCAAGACGGTGGACCGGATCATCGACGCCTTCCCGGCCGACCAGCAGAACAAGATCCGCGTCACCCTCGCCGAATCGCTCAAGGGCGTCGTCGCCCAGAACCTCTTCAAACGGGTCGACAAAAAGGGCCGCGTCGCCGCGCTGGAAATCCTCGTCGTGACCAACGCGATCGGAAACCTGATCCGCGAAGGCAAGACCCATCAGATCCCCGGCATGATCCAGGTCGGCAAAAAGCTCGGCAACATGCCGCTGGACGATTCCATCATGGAACACATCCGCATGAAACGGATCTCACCCGAAGAGGCCTACGACAAATGCATCGACCGGAAGAAATTCCGGCCCTTCCTGACGCATCCGCCCGACGAGGAAGACTGAGACGCACCAACGGCCTGAAACTCATTTCACGAAATGCGCAAACCCGAGCTCGACTACATCCTGAACACGATGCTGGACCACACGCCCATGCTGGACGGCAACACCGTCCTCGATGCGCGGAAGGACGTGTCCGACCTCAACTTCACCGTCGATAAACCCCTCCAGGTGGAATACTCGGGCCAACTGGTGCCCATCGAGACCAATCCCCCGATCGAAAGGCTCACGCCGTTTCAAACCGAGACCCTCGCACTCAACCTCGTCAACGGCAGCCCCAGGCTGACCGAAGACCTGCTGCGCATGGGTTCCTGCGACGCCTCCTACTCCCTCGGCGACGTGGCCCGTTTCCGCGTGAACATCTTTTCCCAGCGGGGAAACTACTCGGTCGTCCTGCGGAAACTGAACACGCAGATCCCTTCACTCGCCGATCTCAAGCTGCCGCCCATCTTCAAGCAGATGGCGAAGGAAAAGACGGGCCTCATGCTCGTCACGGGCGCGACAGGATCCGGCAAATCCACGACGCTCGCCGCCCTGCTCAACGAGGTGAACGAGACGAAGTCCGTCCACATCATCACGCTGGAGGATCCGGTCGAGTTCGTGCATCCGCAAAAGGTCGCGACCTTCAACCAGCGCGAGATGGGCAACGACTTCGACAGCTTTTCCACTGGTCTCCGCGCCGCCCTGCGCCAGGCCCCGAAGATCATCCTCGTCGGCGAAATGCGTGACCGTCAGACCGTCGAGATCGGCCTGAGTGCGGCGGAAACCGGCCATCTCGTCGTGAGCACCCTCCATACGATCGACGCCGGCCAGACGATCAACCGCATCCTCGGCATGTTCGAGACCGACGAGCAGGAGCAGATCCGCGTCCGCCTCGCCGACACGCTTCGCTGGATCGTCAGCCAGCGCCTCGCACCAAAGATCGGCGGCGGCCGCCATGCGCTCCTCGAAATTATGGGCGCCAACGTCCGCACCCAGGAGTCGATCGTGCAGGGGGAGAGCGAGGGGAAGAGTTTTTACGAAATCATCGAGGCCAGCTCGACCTTCGGCTGGCAGACCTTCGACCAGGCAGTGCTGAAAGCTTTTGAGGAGGGCGCCATCACGGAGGAAACCGCCATGCTCTATTGCAGCAAGAAGGGAGTGTCCGGGCGCGGCATAGACAACATCAAGAAACTGCGGGGCGAATACGCCGGCGCGGTCAACGACCTCCGGATGCGTCCGCAGTTGGACCCCGCCGGACGCACCGCCGCCCAGGCGGCCCCTCCGCCGGTCCCTGGCGGCGGCCTCAAACTCAAATTCTGATCAGCCATGTCCGAATCATTCGCCTTCTTCAGTCATCGCGACAATCCGGCCGTGGTCGCGGTCAGCACGCCGGAATTCCGAACCGCAATCTCCGCGGCCCTGCATGAGCTCGGTTACAAGGTCCTTTGCGTCGAGGACCACGACGAGTTCATGGCCCGCTACAACGCGATCCCGTTCCAGATCGTCATCATGGAGGAGATCTTCGGCGGCGTGCTCCCGGGCCAGAATCCCACCGTCCAATGGGTTCAGAGCCTTCCCATGCAGCAGCGGCGCCAGGCCGTGTTCGTGCTGTTGGGCGACATGTTCGGCACGCTAAACTCCATGCAGGCGTTCCAGCAAAGCGTGCATGCGGTTGTGAACTACTCCGAGGCGCCGATCATGAGCCAGATCGTCCAGAAAATCGTCGCCGAGAACGACGGCTTCTACGCCACCTTCCGCGAGAACCAGAAACTCGCGGTCAAGGCGCGTTGAACGAAGCGCCTCTTGCCGCCGGGCGGCCCGCCTTCGCATAGTCGGCGACCGACATGCGACTCGATCAGGCCCTGGTCCAACGCGGATTGCTGGAAAGCCGGGAGAAGGCCCAACGCGCTATTCTCGCGGGACAGGTGCGCCTCAACGGACAGGTCGGCCGCAAGTCCAGCGACAAGGTCAAGGACGGCGACGCCGTGGAACTCGTGGCCAAGGACCGGTTCGTCAGCCGCGGTGGACACAAGATCGAGCACGCGCTGACCCACTTCCGGATCAATCCGGCCGGCCTCACCTGCATCGACATCGGCTCGTCGACGGGCGGCTTCACCGATTGCCTGCTCCAACACGGCGCCGCTCGCGTCTACGCCGTGGACGTGGGCAAGGGCCAACTCGCGTGGACCCTCCGGCAGGACCCGCGCGTGGTGGTGATGGAGGAGACGAACGCCCGGTTCCTCACTGCGGCCGTGTTCGGGGCGGAGTTCGTGGGGGCCGAGCTGATCGTCGCCGATTGCTCGTTCATCTCGCTCCGCAAGGTTCTTCCGCCCGTCATTGCCTTGCTCAAGCCGGGCGGTAGGATCGCCGCGTTGATCAAGCCGCAGTTCGAAGCCGGACGTGAAGAGGCGTCGCGCGGGGCGGGTGTTATCACCGATCCGATCGTGCACGAACGCGTCATCCGCGAACTGCACGAGTTCGCGGAGATCGAATTGAAACTGCGCTGGTCCGGACTGACCGAATCACCGCTGCTTGGTCCTGCCGGCAACAAAGAATTCCTTGTCCTGCTTGAAAAAACTGCCTGAACGCATCGGACGGGTCGGCCTTGTGGCGAACCCGGGAAAGGCCTCCACGGCGAAGCTCGTGCAGGACGCCTCGCGCTGGCTGTCCCGCAACGGAGCCAAGGTCCTCGTCGACGTCGATACCCGCGACCACGCCTTGCCCAAATCGACCTCGGCGGGATCCCTCTCCGAACTCGCCCAAGCCGTCGACCTGATCCTCGTCTTCGGCGGCGACGGCACCATCCTCCGCGTCGTTCGCGGCATGGATGGCAGCAAGACGCCCATCCTCGGCATCAACGCCGGCCGCCTCGGCTTCCTGACCGACGTCCCGGCCCATTCGCTCACGGACGCGTTGAAGAAGATCTGGGAAGGCCGCGTGTTCGTGGACGAGCGACCACTCGTGGAAGTGAAGGGCGAAGCCTCCGGCGAACCGGTCCACCTGCACGCGCTCAACGACATCACCGTCACCCGCGGATCCGCCTCGCGCATGATCGAGCTCGAGGTGTCCGTCGACGACGAGATCCTGACCCGCTACCGCAGCGACGGCTTGATCATCAGCACGCCGACAGGTTCAACCGCCTACTCGCTTTCCGCCGGCGGCCCGATCCTCCGTCCCGACGCGGACGTCTTCGTCCTGACGCCGATCTGTCCGCACACGCTTTCCAACCGCTCCGTCATCATCAGCCTGAAATCCACGCTGAAGGTCCGCGTGGTCAGCCAACGCGTCGACACGATCGCCTCGGCGGACGGGCAGGTGCAACTGGACCTGGAATCCGGCGACGTCCTCACCATCCGCCGCAGCCGGCGCACCGTCCGCCTGCTCCACCTGGAAGGCAGCTCCTTCTTCGACACCCTGCGCCGCAAACTCCACTGGAGCGGCTCGAACGGTTGACCCAACCAACACCCCGCCATGGTCCGACTCAAAGACATCGCCGAACGCGCCAGCGTCTCGGTCATGACCGTCTCCAAAGTTCTCCGCGACGCGAAGGACATCTCCGCCCAGACCAAGCTCCGGGTCCGGAAGCTCGCCGAGGAGATGGGCTACGTGCCCGACGCCCTCGCCCAGAGCATGCGCAGCGGCACGACGAAGCTGATGGGCCTCATCATCCCGTCCGTCGCCAACCCCGTCTTCGCCCGCGTCATCCTGGCCATCGAGGAGAAGGCGCATGAGGCGGGCTACGACCTGCTGATCGCCCATTCGCTGAACAAGCCCGAGCGCGAAGAATCGGCTATTCGCCGGATGCTGGCCCGTCGCGTCGACGGACTGTTCATCGTCCCGACCTACCGCTTCGCGGCGACCTCCCAAGCATGGGATGAACTTCGCAAACGCGCCGTGCCGACCGTCGTCCTCGGACAACCCGCCGAGTTCTGCCGGGGCTTTGCCAACGTCGAGACCGACGACATCTTCGCCAGCCAGATCGCAACTCGCCACCTGCTGGAGCTGGGCCACAAACGGATCGCCTTCCTCAAGGGACCACCATCCTCGCCCGTGGCGCAGGAACGTTTCGAGGGCTACACGAAAGCGATGCGGGACGAGGGCCTCGAAGCCGACGACCGCTGGGTCTTTGCAGCGGGCCAGACGATCGAGGAAGGAACGACCGCAGCCCTGCAAATCATGAACGAACGGCCGGACATCACCGCCCTCATCGCCTTCAACGACCTCGTGGCGATCGGTGCCGCAAGCACCTTCCTCCAGCAGGGCGTGAAAATTCCGGGCGAACTTTCGATCGTCGGTTTCGGAAACATCCTCATCAGCGAACACTTCCGGGTTCCCCTGACCACCATCCGTCTTCCCAAGCTCCGGCTCGGCATTTCCGCCTTCGAACAGCTCGCCCGGCTGATGCGCGGGGAGAAGCCGGGCTCCGTCCGACTCGCCGCGGAGATCGTCGTCCGAGACAGCACGGCCGCGCCTTCGAAGTAGCCGCGACAACCCTCGGGCCCCTGCCGCCTTGCCTCTTCGCAAGCCAGGTTGAACCTTCGGCGGGTGAAACGACTCGGCCACAACGTCAGCGGCTACAGCGGCGAGACCATCGACATCCACGGCTTGCTTGGGCGGATCGAATCAGCCGCCCTCGCCTTCGGCTGGAGATGGGAACGCTTCACTCTGCCCCAACTCTCCCACAACAGCACCGCTGATGTCCTCGCTCTTCACCGATCCACCGCGACGTCGCATCGCCACATCTACATCTCGGCCGGGATCCACGGTGATGAACCAGCGGGGCCGCTGGCGGTCGAACGGATGTTGATCGAGAACCGCTGGCCCGCCGACGTCGCGCTTACCATCTGCCCGTGCCTGAACCGCACCGGCTTCCCCCTCAGCACCCGCGAGAACGCGACGGGTGTGGACTTGAACCGCGATTATCGCCAACCCCGCACGCCGGAAGTCCAGAACCACGTCGCCTGGTTGGAGACCCAGCCGTCCTTCGACGCCGCCTTCTGCCTGCACGAAGATTGGGAGTCGCAGGGGTTCTATCTCTACGAGCTGAATCCGGACAACCGCCCATCGCTCGCGCAGACCATGGTTGATGCCGTCCGCCCCGTTTGTCCGATCGACGAGTCTCCACTGATAGACGGCCGCGAATCGCATTCCCACGGCATCATCGTCCCGCAGATTGATCCGACCCTGAGGCCGGATTGGCCGGAGGCGTTTTATCTTTTCCAGAAAAAGACCCGTCTCTCCTACACGCTCGAAGCGCCTTCAGACTGGCCCCTGCCCATCCGCGTGAACGCCCTCGTAGCCGCGATGCGCGCCGCGCTCGGGGCTATGTAGGCCCATCGGTCAATTCGCCGTCGACCTGACGCGGACGAAGACGTTGGTCCCGGGCGGCACGCCGCAGAAGGTCTCGTTGGTCCCGTTCACGAACCGGTTGCTGTTCACCGTGAGGGCGAACCAATTCGTCGATACAAGATTCGTGTTGAACTCAGGCAGCACGCTCCAGGTATTGGTGCCGGTGGACTTGATGACCAACTGGCTGCCCACCGCGAGCGACAGGATCCTGACGACGGGGGGCTCGGGCGGCGCCGGCGGAGCTTCCGTGATGATCGTCCCAGAGAAGTGGTGGAACGAACACTCGTAGACATAGTTCACGGGGTCGTTCGGCACGGTAAAGGTGATCGTCCCCAACGAGATGTTGTTGTTCGAAACGCCGGCCGCGCCGTTGATCCGGAACGGGTGGTTCGACGAAGTGGCCACGTCGAACGTGTAAGTTCGGCCCCGGACAAGTGTGAGTGTGGGCTGATTCGGCATCCCGTTGATCGTATAGGAGAACCCGGGGGACGTGACCGAGAAGTCGGCGGCCGACGTGACCGACGCGAGGAAACCAAAACCAACAACCGAGGCAACGTTGGAGAAGCGCATTTACGGATCACACGCCTCCGACCATCGCCGGTCAAGGCGGCGCTTGATCAACCCACCGCCAGCACGAAGGCACCTGTGGCCTTGCGGTCTCCATTCACCATCACCTCGACGACATGTTTGCCGGGATGGTGTTTCCGTGTCGTGAAGTCCTGTATGCGCTGCTGCTTGGACAGCGAGAGAACTGCGCCTGCCGCGACCGCGGTTTCCTTCCACTTGAAGACCTTCGCCGAGGTCTCGCCGGACTGCTTCACGTAGTGGACAGCGTAGTCGATCACCAGATTCTGCGAGTGGCACGCTGTGGACCTCAGCCGCAACGTCAGCCTCACGCGTTCGCCCAACGTCACGTCGGCGGGCGACACGGTGAATTCCTCCACCACGGCCTCTGCTTTCTTCCCCGCGCCGATCACGCCCAATGCCCGGCGGTCGCCCTGCTTGATCAAGGTTCGCAACGCCCGCTTGGCGATCCACGCCGTCCGTTCGTCGCCGAGATCCCATCCGCCGATCCGCTCCAGCACCCAGTCGGGATGGTCCTTGGTGATGTCGTTGAGATGATTCGCGACCGACTTGCGGACGCAGAGGCTCGGGTCAGCGCGGAGATTGTGAAGGATAGGACGGACCGGCGACGGATCGGCGATCAACTCGCGCAGCTTGAACGACCACGGTAATCGCGGCCGGCACCCCTCGCTGGCCAGACGGCGAACGTGTTCATCCGCGTCACGCGACCACGTCTCCATCACGGCCAGCGTGCGCGCCAGATCACGGTGAAGAAATTCGCGGATGGCGAACTCCGACGACCCGAACGTCGTGAAGAACTTCAACGCCTCCATCGAGCGATCGAAATCCTCCACCCCGTAGAGCCCGACGTAGTCCGGCAGCACGAGCGAAACGAAGCCGTGCTTAAACCGCGGCGCGAGCTTTCGGAGAACGGCCAGCGCCTTGGGAAACTCTTCCGGCAACGTCGCCCGCATGGCCTCCGACGTCCGCCTTAATCGCTGGAGCAGGCTGCGATCGGCCAAGCCATCGAGCGTGTGGATGAGAAAACGCTGTCGATCAAAGCCTGCATGTAGCTCCGACAGATCATCCGCGATCCGGCGATACCGCGTTTCGTCGAACCAGTGCTTGAGCTGGACGGCCTCGCTCATCCCAAGTCCTCAGGCTTCGATCAGAAACACGCCTTCATCGCCGGCCTTGTTCAGCCATTGCGAACGAACACCAAGACGGTGTTGGCCGAAGAGCTTCTTCACCCGCGCGGGCGTGTGGCGGTAGGAGAAGAACAGCCCGAAGCGTTCGCCCTTCTTGCACCGCCATTCGTTGCCGCCGTAGCGCAGCGAAGTCGCTTTGCGAAACACGAAGTCCGCTTCGACCCGTAGCAGGCCGGAACCTTCCGGGCACCGGGCGATCCGGAACTCCATACGCCCGTCGCCCTGTTCGACGCCGAGATCGGCGAGGACGGAGAAGAGCCACTCGCCGGTCAATGGGTTGTCATACAGCGGAAGAATCTCCCGCACGCCGGCGGCGTAGTTCTTGCCGGGAGCGAGGTTCGCGCTGACAAGAAGCACGTCCCTCTTCCGGAGCAATCCGGCGAGCCTCGTCAGCACTTCCGTGGGCGAGAAATTCGGCATCATCCCGAAGAACGTGACAACGCGTTGCGCACCCGGTCGCAGGACCGTTTGTAGCGCCCGACCCCAGTCGTCGGCGCGCGCGAGATCGAGCACCACCGGTTCGCAGTCCTTCGCAGAGAATCCATCCGCCAAAGCCGCTTCCCGGGCGACGAGCGTCAGACTCACGCTGACATCGGTGGGCACATAACGAACGCGCCGCGTGGGATGGAGTGTCCGCAAGGCCCGGAGCAACCCCAGTTCCTTCTGCCCGCCGCCACAGCCGAGGCTGATGACATCGATGTCGCCCGGCCCGAGCACCCGGGCCGCGGCCAGCGTGGCTTCGTCGTAGGCCACGAGACAGGACGGATCCTGGCGGGCCGGGGAAAACGCCTCGTGCACCCGCAGCCAACGCAGCGCCTGCTTCGGCGTGTCGTAGTGGAACTTGTGGTTCATCCGCCGGCGCTCCAACGACTCGCGGAAAGCCTCGTCGATGGCGCCGGAAAACTGGCTCGGATGAATCAGGACGGAGACAGGCGGTTGGTCGGCAACCAGCTTGGCGGTCCGTTTCACAGACGCCCGACGAGGTCGCTCCGTCATGCGTTTGTCGGCGCTCAGACGATCAACTCCTTCACCTTGGCCAAGGCCTCATCGAGCTTGGTCACGTCCTTGCCGCCGCCGCGGGCGTTGTCGGGTTTGCCGCCGCCTTTGCCGCCGACGATCGGGGCGATGGCCTGGATGATCTTTCCGGCCTGGGCCTGCTTGGTGAATTCCGGTGTAACGGCTGCGACGAGCGCCACGGCCACATCGGAACCGCCGCCGAGGACGATCACGCCCTGAAAGCGGCTCTTGAGCGCATCGACCACGGCTTGGAGGAAGTCGCCGTCGGTGTCGCCGAGGTTGTGGGCGATGAGCGGCACCCCGTTCACGGTGTGGACACGCCCGAGCAATTCGCTTGCGGCGTTCGAGGCGTTGCGGGCAACGGCCGTCCGCAAGGACCGCTCCAGCTCCTTCTGATGGGCGAGCAAGGCGTCGAGCTTCTTCTCCAGATCGATCACGGGAGAACCGACCTTGGCCGCGACTTTGTGGATGAGTTCTAGGTCGTGCTTGGTGGCGGCGTAGGCGCTGAGGCCGGCGACCGCTTCGATACGGCGGACGCCGGCGGCGACGGCGGCTTCGCTGACGATGCGGAAGAGCCCGATCTCACCAGTGGCCCGGGTGTGGGTGCCGCCGCAGAGTTCCATGGAATAGCCGTCGAGGGCGTGCGCCTTGCCGCCGATCTGCACGACGCGGACGACGTCGCCGTATTTGTCGCCGAAGAACTGCATCACGTCCTTCCGGTTCTTCACATCGGCGTGCGGGACTTCGGTCCAGCTCACGACGGCGTTTTCGAGGATGCGTTCGTTGACGAGCTTCTCGATGTCGGCGACCTGCGCAGGCGTGAGCGCGGCGCTGTTGAAGTCGAAGGTGAGCTTCTCGGGCGTGACGCTGGAACCCTTCTGCGAAGCCTCCTTGCTGGCCACTTCGTGCAACGCCCAATGGAGCAGATGCGTGACGGTGTGGTGGCGCTGGATGGCGGCGCGGCGGGCGGAATCGAGCTGGACGGTGACGTGGGAACCGATGGCCGGAGCGTCGCCGCCTTCGATGAAGTGCAGGACGGTGTTGCCGGACTTCTGGGTGTTGACGATGCGCCAGAGCTGGCCGGAACCGGAGAGTTCGCCGGTGTCGCCGACCTGGCCGCCCATCTCGGCGTAGCAGACGGAGTTGTTGAGCACGACGACGGTCTTGTCCTTGAGTTGGACGACTTCCTGGACGTCGGCGCCGGTGTGGTTGTGGTCGAAGCCGAGGAAGTGGGTGGGCGTCTTGGTCTCGATCTGGGAAAGCTCGATGACCTGCCTCTTCTGGGCGGCCTGCGAACGCTTGCGCTGCTCTTCCATAAGCTTCTCAAAGCCTTCCTTGTCCACCGTCAGACCGCGTTCGCGGGCCATCAGTTCGGTGAGGTCGAGCGGGAAGCCGAAGGTGTCGTAGAGTTTGAACGCGTCTACTGCATCGATCACCGGAGGTGCCGTCAGGAAGTCCCGCCAAGCACCCTGATTTAATTGTTCAAAGGAGTATCCGACGATTTGGCCGCCGCGTTCAAAGGTGACGCTCTCAAAATTATCCTGTGGGGAACCGATATCGCGAATCTTGCCAGACCACGCTGAACCGCCAAGTCCGTCCCGCTTCATGGCTGAGGCTACGGCCAATGCGAAGACCTCATTCTCAAAGAGCGATATACCCCGATCCAACGTCCTGTTGAACGTTTCCTCTTCCCGCTTCAGCACCTCTTCAACCTGCTTCTGCTTGGCCCGGGTCTCGGGGAAGACGTCGCCCATCGTGCGGGCGAGCACGTCCACCAGCTTGTAGAAGAACGGTTCGTGGAAGCCGAGCGTGCGGCCGTAGCGCACGGCGCGGCGCAGGATGCGACGGAGGACGTAGTTGCGGTCGTTGTTGCCGGGTTGGATGCCGTCGGCGATGGCGAAGCTGAGGGTGCGGATATGGTCGGCGATGACGCGGAAGGCGACGTCTTCCTTCTCCTGCGCGGTGTCGCCGGTGCTGCCCGCCTTCGGAAGAGTTGAGCCGTAGGTCTTGCCGCTGAGCTTCTCGATCTCGTCGAAGATGGGACGGAAGATGTCGGTCTCGTAGTTGGAGATCTTGGCGTGCTGGAAATCGGTCAGGCCCTTCGTTCCTTGGATGATGCTGGTGACGCGCTCGAAGCCCATGCCGGTATCGACATGCTGGGCCGGGAGCGGGCTGAACGTGCCGTCGGGGTTGGCGTTGTATTGGATGAAGACGTTGTTCCAGATCTCAATGCAGCGGGCGTCGGAGCCGTTGACGAGGGTGGCGCCGGACTTTTGCGCGTCGAGATCGGTGGCGACGGGGCCGGGCCGGAGATCGACGTGGATCTCGGTGCAGGGACCGCACGGGCCCGTTTCGCCCATCATCCAGAAGTTGTCCTTCTTGCCACCGTTGACGATGTGGATGTCGGGATCGAGTCCGACAGAGCGGAATTTGGCGGCCCAGAGTTCCCACGCTTCCTGGTCGCGGTCGGCGGGATCGTTCTTCTCTTTGTTCGGCTGGTAGATGGTGGCGTAGACGCGCTGGGCGGGGAATTTCCAGACTTCGATGACCAGTTCCCAGGCCCAGTCGATGGCCTCCTTCTTGAAGTAGTCGCCGAAGGACCAGTTGCCCAGCATCTCAAAGAAGGTGTGGTGGTAGGTGTCGAGGCCGACGTCGTCGAGGTCGTTGTGTTTACCGCCGGCGCGGATGCACTTCTGGGTGTCCGCCGCGCGGGTATCGAGCGAGGGGACGGCCCCGGCCCACGTGGAGACGTCGGCCTTGCGTTCGCCGAGGAAGATGGGGACGAACTGGTTCATGCCGGCATTGGTGAACAGCAGGTTCGGGCTGTCCGGCATGAGGGACGACGAGGGAACGATGGTGTGCTGCTTGGAGCGGAAGAAATCCAAGAAACTCTGGCGGATCTGGGTGCTGGTCATCATGGCCTGCGAAAATGTCTCAATTGGCCCCAAAGAGGCGCAAAGGCCGCAAAATGCGGACCGGGAAGCTAGGCGAATGGGTTCCGCCGGCGCTAGGGGGAAGTTGCAGCGGGCGCACTCTGATAATCTCGCCGCCACTCCAGTTGAAGGGCTATTGAAGCGGGTTTCCGGGCAAAATTTGAATGTTAAACAAAATGTAGACGTTTATTTGACAATGAATTTTACCCAACAACCTTCCGGCCCGTAAAGAAGCGGTCAACCCGACTTCCTACGCACAACAAACCATAATCAATCGCAGACTCATGAAAACGCTTCGCTCATTCGGTATCGCCGCCCTGATGGCATTCTCCCTCAACATCGCCGCCCAAAACGCCAACGCCGCCGAGTCGAAGGACATCGTCGCTGTGGCTTCCGCCAACGGCAGCTTCAAGACACTGGTCGCCGCGGTGAAGGCCGCCGGATTGGTCGAGACGCTCCAGGGCAAGGGACCGTTCACCGTGTTCGCCCCGACGGACGAGGCCTTCGCCAAGCTTCCGGAGGGCACCGTGGAGTCGCTGCTGAAGCCGGAGAACAAGGCTAAGTTGGTAGCGATCCTCACCTACCACGTGGTGGGAGCCAAAGTGATGGCCGCCGACGTGAAGACCGGAATGGTCAAGACGGTCAACGGTGCTGAACTCGACGTGAAGGCCTGGGACGGCAAAGTCTCTGTCAACGGCGCCAAGGTCACCGCGGCCGACGTCGCTGCCAGCAATGGCGTGATCCACGTCATCGACACCGTCGTGCTGCCCAAGTAACCGATACCGATTCAACGGCCGGAAGGTGCACCGCGCCTTCCGGCATTTTCTTTTGCGGAGAAAACCGCCCCACCCACCTTTCCGTTTCAGGCTCACCGTTCACGACGAGGGATCCGCCCAAAGAGGCGAGAAGCGTTCGCGAATTGGAGGCGGGAGTATCGAGATCAACGGTGCCGGCCTCGGTGACGAAGATGCCGGAGGTGATCTGCAGCGAGGAGAAGCCAGTGCGACTGAACGGCAAGGTGAACCGATCATGGCTCACTGCAGGGCGCAGCGGGGCACCTGCTCTTGTCGTGGAAACGATAATTTCATTTTGAACATCGTCCTTCCGACGGTATCCATGGTGACCGTGCGGCCAATCAGGGCATTCCTTGCGAGCGCGATGATCCTTCTCTGGATGATCGGCGGCAGCCATTGCGAGGTCTCAGCCGCCGTGGGGTCCCTCGTTGGCGAGGCTCACAGCCATTCCGACGGCACGGAATCTTGCCCCTCAAATTCGGCCGACTGCGACGACTGCTCGCTCTGCGTGGCCATGGATGACGGTCTAGTTCCTCTGACGTCCAAGACAGTTCCCCCGGAGGCGCCTGTCTTAACTCTCGCCCATTTCCTAGTTCCGCTGGACGAACTTCTGGTATCGCTCAAACCCGTCGATCCTCCGGACTCTCCGCCCGAACACTCCTGTCCCACCTCGTGGCAGTTCAGCCAACGCGTCGTGCTGCCTGCCCGCGCACCTTCCTTCGCTTCGTAAACGGTCCTCGCCCGAGGGCGACTCCGTCGCCGGACCCGTCTGTCCGACAACCCTTCCCGCACGCTCCGGCGTTTTTCTCCGTGGAATTCCGTTTATGAAGCCCGTCCCATTTCAACTGTTCTCATTGATCCTGACCCTGGCCGTCAGCAGGTCGGCCGCCGCCGAATCGTTCACCGTCGAGGCCGCCGTTCGCCAAGCCTTGTCGAACAACGCCGACCTCGCCGCCGCCCGCCTGGGCGTGGATGAAGCGCGCGGACGCCTGGCCCAGTCCGGTCTGCGCCCCAATCCGACGCTCGACGGAGAATTCAAACCGAACGTCCGTGGCCGCGAAGGATCGTTGAGCGTGGGGTTCACGCAGAAGTTCCCCCTCACTTCTAGGCTTCATCTGGAAAAGGCCGTCTCCCGGGGCCATCTCGCCGTCGCGGAGGCGGAGGTGCGCGAAGCCGAGCGGCGGCTGAGCTTGGAAGTCCGTTCGGCCGCGATTCGTCTGGCCGCCCTCGACGCCCTCGGCGCTCTGCGCGAACTCCAGACGCGCAACGGTCGTGAGCTGGCGGCCGCCTCGGCCAAGTCGGCGGCAATCGGCGAAGCCAGCTCGCTTGATTCGGCCCAACTGGAACTCGAAACCTCGCAACTCGGCCTCCATCGGTTGCAGACGGAAAGCGCTCGCAACGAACTCGCGTCCCAGCTCCGGCTCCTGCTGGGTTTGCCGCCGGAAGAACCCCTTGGAATCGCCGAGCCTCTGACGACGACCCATACGCCCGCTGCATCCGTCGGAAACCCGGAGCGGCGTCCCGACCTCACCGCCGCCAAAGCCAGGCAGGATGCCGCCAACCAGGCAGTCGAACTCGCCCGCGTCGGCCGCTGGGAGGACGTCAGCGTCGGCCTGTTCGGCGAAGTGACCCGCACACGCGACGAGCCCCTGGGCATCGAGACGGAAGGCCTGATCGGTTTGCGCGTCTCCCTGCCGCTCCCGCTCTGGAACAAAAACGCCGGCCGGATCGCCGAAGCGTCGGCCACGGCCGTGAGGGCGGAGAAGGAGACCGACGCCCTCGCCCGCCGCATCCGTTCCGAAACCGCGGTCTCACTCGGCCAAATGCAGTCCGAGGCCGCATTGGCCAAGGCGCTGGGCGATGACCTTCTGCCCAAGGCCCGCCTGATCGAAGAACGTCTTCAAAAGCTCCACAACGAAGGCCAGTCACCCCTCACCGACCTGCTCCGCGCCCGCGAACGGCGCCTCCAACTGGAAGCCTCGTTGATCGAGGCCCGCCGTGATTTCCACCTCGCCCTCGCCCGCCATCTTGGGGCGACAGGCACCATCCTTTCCCCCGCCCCATGACCCCCATTTTCCTGAAACGCCCGGCCACGCTGGTCGCCGCCCTGAGCCTGTTCGTTTGCCTGGCGCCCGATGGTTACCCGGCTGATTCCGCGAAGGCGGCAAAGCTGGCGAACACCGTCTACCTCGACGCCACCGGCGTGAAGAACCTCCGCATCCAAGTCGTGGAAGCGGAGGAACGCGACTTCGAGGAAACGGTCTTCGCCCTCGGCCGATTGCGTGTCGCGCCGGGCCACCGCGCAGTTGTCAGCAGCCGGATCTCCGGGCGCGCGTTGACCGTCTCAGCCCATATCGACACGCGCGTCGAAAAGGGTTCCGACATCGCCGAGATCGAAAGCCGGCTGCCCGGAGATCCGCCCGCGCGGGTGAAGTTGACGGCACCCATCGGCGGCCTGGTCTCGATGGTGAATCTCGTCCCCGGCCAGCCTGTCAGCCCCGACAACTCGCTGGTCGAGATCGTGGACCTGTCGGACATCCACGCCGTCGCGGCCGTGCCGGAACATCTGATCGGCAAACTCAAGGTCGGTGCCAAAGCCCGGCTGCGTGTGTCCGCGTTTCCGGACAAGGAGTTCATCGCCGAACTCGCCCATCTCGGTGCCGAGGCGGAGACGGCTTCCGGGACTTTGGAAGCAGCGTTCCACGTCGAGAATCCCGACTACACCCTGCGGCCAGGGATGCGCGCGGAGTTCAGCATCGTCGTGGGACGGCGCGAAGGCGTGATGTCGGTTCCGCGCGCGGCCTTGCAGGGCGAACCGGCCAACCGCTTTCTCTATATCGCGGATGAAGGCATCGCCAACGCCTTCGTGAAGGTGGCGGTCGAGGTCGGCGCGGCGAACAGTCAATACATCGAGATCACCAAGGGCCTGTTCCCCGGCGACAAGGTGGTGACCGAAGGAGCCTATTCGCTGGGCTTCGCCGGCAAGGGCAGCGTGTCGCTCAAGGAAGCGCTCGATGCCGCCCACGGCCACGAACACAACGAAGACGGCAGCGAGAAGACTTCAGCCAACAAGGCCGCCACGAAGCAGGACGACCATGGCCATTCCCACGACCACGGCTCGGACACCGGCGGCAAGCTGTCGGGGCTGACCTGGTTTTCCCTGATCGGAAACGGAGTGCTCCTGGTCCTTCTGTCCGTGGCCAGCCTGCGGCGCAAGCCCGTGGAAAAAGGAGTTGGCGATGCTGAATAGGCTCATCCGCTTCGCGCTGCACAACCGGGCCATCGTGCTCGGGCTGTCGCTGATCGTGCTGCTTTTCGGAGCGCAGACGGCACGGGATCTTCCGGTCGAGGTGTTGCCGGACCTGACCAAACCCACGGTCATCATCCTGACCGAAGCGCCCGGCCTCGCGCCCGAAGAGGTGGAGGCGAACGTCACTTTGCCCATCGAACGCTCGCTCATGGGAGTGGCCGGCCTCACGCGACTGCGCTCGAACTCGGACGTCAGCCTGTCGCTCGTCTATGCCGAGTTCGGCTGGGGCACGGACATCTACAAGGCGCGGCAGTTCGTGCAGGAACGGTTGCAGGGCGTTCGGGAAACCTTGCCGCAGGGCGTCGAACCTTTCCTGACACCGGTGGCCTCGCTCATGGGCGAGATCCTGCTGGTCGGACTTCGCAGCACCAACACGGCGATCCCGCCGCGCGACGTCCGTTCGCTGGCCGACTGGGTTGTGCGGCCGCGACTGCAGAGCATTCCCGGCATCGCCGAAATTCTGAACATGGGCGGCGGCATCAAGCAGGTGCAGGTGCAGCCCGACCCGACGCGGATGCAGGCGCACGGCGTGACCTACGAGGAGCTGGAGACCGCCTCCAAGCAGGCCGCAGGAAACTCCACCGGCGGGTTCATCAACTCGGGCTCCACCGAGATCATGGTCCGCAACCTCGCAATGACCGTGCAGCTCGACGACATCGCCCGCACCGTGGTGAAACGCGTGTTCGACCGGCCGGTCCGCATTTCGGACGTCGCGAAGGTCGAATGGGGCATCGAACCGATGCGCGGCGACGGCAGCGTGAACGGCACGCGCGGCGTGATCATGAGCATCACCAAGTCGCCGGGCTTCGACACGCTTGAGCTGACGCGAAAGATCGAGGCCGCGTTGGCGGAGCTTCAGCCCACGTTGCCGAAAGGCGTCGAAGCCGTGGTGCTGTTCCGCCAAGCGGATTTCATCGAGCACGCCATCGGCAATCTGAAGGAAGCGATCCGTGACGGCGCGATCATGGTCACGGTGGTGATCTTCCTCTTCCTCCTGAATTTCCGGACCACGTTCATCACCCTGATGGCCATGCCGCTGTCGTTCGCCGTCACGCTGCTGACCTTCAAATGGTTTGGTATCTCGGTGAACTCCATGACGCTCGGCGGACTCGCCGTGGCCATCGGCATGGTGGTGGACGACGCCATCGTGGATGTGGAAAACGTCTATCGTCGGCTGCGTGAAAACGCGGCACTGCCCAATCCGCATCCACGTCTCGACGTGATTGCGCGCGCATCCGGCGAGGTGCGGAACTCCATCCTCTACGCCACGCTGCTCATCATCCTCGTCTTCCTGCCGCTGCTTGGATTGAGCGGCGTCGAGGGCCGTCTCTTCTCGCCCATCGCCATCGCCACGATCCTCAGCATGGTCGCGTCGTTCGTCGTGTCGCTGACGGTCATTCCCGTGCTCTGCTCGCTCATCTTGCGCCCCAAGGAACACCAAGAACACAAGGACGGCGCATTGGTCCGCGGCCTGAAATGGCTGCTTGAACACACGCTCCTGCGCTTCGGTCTGAACCAGCCTTATCTGCTGCTTGGATTGGTCGCCCTGGCGGTGCTCGGTGCGTTCTCGCTCAATCCGCAGATGGGGAAGGATTTCCTCCCGGCTTTCCGCGAAGAGACGGCCTTGATCTCGACTACTTCCGCGCCGGGAACGTCGCTGGAAGAGATGAACAAGATCTCCGACGTCATCGAACGTGAGCTGCTGAGCATCCCGGAAGTCCGCAAGGTCGGCCGGAGGCTGGGACGCGCCGAGCGGGGCGATCATGTGGTGCCGGTTTCCACGGCGGAGTTCGACGTGGATTTTCGCGAGACGGACAACGGGAAGAAAGGGCGTTCCCGCGCGGAGATTCTGGAAGACATCCGGAAACGGATCCGCAGCGTGCCCGGCACCTTCAGCGTGGTGACAGGTCCGCTGGCCGACCGCATCGGGCACATGCTGAGCGGGGTGTCGGCTCCGGTCGCGATCAAGGTCTTTGGCCCCGATCTCGACAGGCTGCGCGAGTTGGGAATCCAGATCCAAACGGTGGCGAAGGCAATTCCCGGCTTCGAGGATTGCCGCCTCGACCAGCAGTCCACCATTCCACAGCTCCGCATCGAGGCCGACCGCGACCGCGCCGCCGCCTACGGCATCACGCCGGGCAAGCTGAACGAAACAATCTCCACGCTCGTCGGCGGCAAGGCCGTGGCGGAACTGCGTGACGGCCAACGGAGCGTCGACCTCGTCATCCGCCTGCCGCAGGAATGGCGCGAGTCGCCGGAGCGCATCGCGGAGCTGCCCATCGAGGTCCATGACGGCGAAGCCACGAGCCGCCGGGTGCCGTTGTCGATGGTCGCCGACGTGCGCGAGGCCAAGGGACCGAACGTAATCTTCCGCGAGAACAGCCAGCGCCGCTTCGCCCTCGCCATCAAACCGACGGTGCGCGACGTCTCGTCGCTCGTGCCGAAGCTCCAGCGGGAAGTCGCCGCCAAGGTGACGCTGCCCGAGGGCTACTTCATCAGCTACGAAGGCGAGTTCCAGGCGCAGAAAGAGGCGTCGCAGCGCATCGCCCTGTTGAGCGCGGTGGTCCTCGTCGTCATCGCCTTCCTGCTCTACGGCTACTTCCGCACGCCGTTCTTCGCCTTCCAGGTGCTGTTCGACATCCCGCTGGCTCTGGTCGGCGGCCTGGTCCTGACCTGGGTCATGCTCAACAACATCTCCATCGCAACCCTCGTCGGCTTCATCGCCGTGGCCGGCGTGGCTGCGCGCAACAGCATCATGCTCCTCTCGCACTACCTGCACCTCATGCAGCACGAGGGCGAAGGCTTCACCAAGGCGATGGTCATCCGCGGAACCAAGGAACGGCTCGTGCCCGTGCTCATGACCGCGCTCAGCGCCGGCATCGGGCTGATTCCACTGGTGTTGGCGGCGGACCAACCCGGCAAGGAAATCCTCCATCCGGTGGCCGTCGTCATCGTCGGCGGCCTTATGACCTCCACGCTGCTGGGCCTCGCGGTGACACCGGCGGTGTTCTTCACCTTCGGGCGCAAGGCGGCCCTGCACGTAACCCCGCCTGCAGGCGGAACAAACCCCGCTCCATGACGGATGCCCTGGAACAACTCGAAATCCTCTCCCCGCGGCCAACCTTTTTCCGCCTGAAGGCGGGACTACATACACACCACATGAAAACAAACCTCCTCACCATCGTCGCCGTGCTTCTGCTCGGCGTCTCCAACGCGCTTGCCCATGGCGGCGTCGAACTCGGGCCCAATGGCGGCCGCATCGTCGAGTTTAGCACCAACGAAACCCTGCATGGCGAAGTCACGCTCAAGGACGGCCGGTTCCACGTCGCCCTGCTCGACAAGGCCATGAAGCCCGTCGCGCTGAAGGACCAGACGTTGTCCGTAAGCGGCGGCGACCGGGCCAATCCGCAGAAGCCCGCCGTGCAAAAGAAGGACGGGCACTTCGTCTTCCCCGCGCTCAAGGGCGACAGCTACCTGCTCGTGCTCCAGCTAAAGGCATCGCCCTCGGCCAAGGCAGTCACCGCGCGCTTCGAATACGACGCCACCATCTGCTCCGCCTGCAAGAACTCCGAATGGCTCTGCAAGTGCGGCGAGAAGGACAAGAAGGACGACAATAAGAAATAGGGCGCGGGAACGATGACGAAGTGGAGGCCGTCGCCCCCAAGTCGGGGCTTCCAAGCACATGCCGATTGGCTTACCGCTTCCCGGCAAGACCCATTCCCCACATGCGCCTCACAAGTCTTTTTTTCCTGGCCCTGGCCTTCGTCGGCGTCACCGCTTCCGCTGCGGACGCCGCCAAGACCAAGCAGCCCAACATCGTCTTCATCTTCTCCGACGACCACGCCTACCAGGCCATCAGCGCCTATGGTGATCCGCGGAAGCTGCTCGATACACCCAACCTCGACCGCATCGCCAAGGAAGGCGTCCGCTTCGACCGTTGCCTCGTGCCGAACTCCATCTGCGGCCCCAGCCGTGCCACGGTCCTCACGGGAAAGTATTCCCACCTGAACGGCTTTCCCAACAACTCGAACAGCCGCTTCGACGGAACCCAGACCACCTTCCCCAAGCTCCTCCAGAAAGCCGGCTACCAGACGGCCATCTTCGGCAAGTGGCACCTGATGAGCGACCCGACGGGCTTCGATCATTGGCAGATCCTTCCCGGCCAGGGCGTCTACTACAACCCGCCCATGATCCGCATGGGTGAGACCATCCAGGAGCCTGGCTACGTGACGGACGTCATTACCGAGCGTTCGCTGGAATGGATGAAGAAACGCGACAAGACCAAACCCTTCCTCGCCATGATCCAGCACAAGGCGCCGCACCGGGAATGGTCCCCCGCCCTCCGCCATCTCGGCCACGACAAGGACCGCGTCTATCCCGAGCCGGCCACGCTTTTCGATGACTACCAAGGCCGCGGCTTCGCCGTCAAAGACCAGCACATGACGATCGAGAAGATCATGACCCCGTTCGACAACAAGCTGACGGCCATGCCCCGTCTCACTCCAGAACAGCGCAAGGCCTGGGACGCCTACTATGTGC
The DNA here is from genome assembly GCA_038203875.1 of Verrucomicrobiota bacterium. Lineage (GTDB taxonomy): Bacteria > Verrucomicrobiota > Verrucomicrobiia > Limisphaerales > CANJSG01 > CANJSG01. Next base: position 14,909 of record JBBRDN010000020.1, on the reverse strand, counting down.
CCCGGAACGAGAAGTTCACCAACATGGCGCTGACCGGAAAGGACCTGGTCCGATGGAAATACAACCGCTACCTGCACGACTATCTCGGCACGGTGAAGGCCGTGGACGAAAGCGTCGGCGCGGTCCTCAAGTATCTCGACGAGGAAGGCTTGGCCGACAACACCATCCTCGTCTACTCGTCCGACCAGGGCTTCTACCTCGGCGAGCACGGCTGGTTCGACAAGCGCTGGATCTTCGAGGAATCCCTCCGCACACCATTGCTGGTCAGATGGCCGGGCCACGCGAAGGCCGGAACCGTCAACAAGGACATCGTCTCCAACGTCGACTTCGCCCAGACGTTCCTCGCCGTGGCCGGAGTCGCCGCGCCCAACGACGTCCAGGGAGGCAATCTCCTTCCTGTCCTCGCCGGCAACACCCCGGCGAACTGGCGCAAGAGTTTTTACTACCACTATTACGAGTTTCCCGAACCGCACCGCGTCCAACCCCACTACGGAGTCGTCACCGACCGCTACAAGCTCGTCCGCTTTTACGCCATGGGTCCGGACTACATGGAACTCTACGACCTGCAGAAGGACCCGAACGAGATGAAGAGTGTCTTCGGCGATCCCTCCTACGCCAAGGTCACCGAGGATCTGCAGAAGGAACTCGCCCGTCTCCGCCAGGAGCTGAAGGTGCCGGAAGTCGAACCTCCCAGCGTCTTCGGAGGTTCCGCCAATCCCGCGAAGAAGAACCAGAAGAAGGCCAAGGAAGCCGCGAAGCCCAACTGAACCGCAGGAACACTATGAAAACCTTTCTTGGACGGATTTCCGCGGCGATTGCCTTTGCCACGGTCCTGATCGCCGCCGTCGACGGAGCGGACGCCAAGCGGCCCAATGTTCTCTTCATCGCCGCCGACGATCTGAACAACGATCTCAGCGCCTACGGACATCCGCTGGTCAAATCGCCCAACCTCGACCGCCTCGCATCGCGCGGAGTGACGTTTGACCGGGCCTACTGCCAGTTCCCGCTCTGCTCGCCCAGCCGTTCGTCGCTCATGACCGGCCTGCGGCCCGACACCATCCGCGTATTCGACCTGAAGTATCGCTTCCGCACCGGTCTTCCGGATGTGGTGACGCTCTCGCAGCTCTTCAAGAACAACGGCTACTACACCGCGCGCGTCGGCAAGATCTACCACTACGGCAATCCCGGGGACATCGGCACCAGCGGCCTCGACGACCCGCAATCCTGGGGTGAGTTCTACAACCCGGCCGGCCGCGACAAGACGGCCTTGGAGACGGACGTCATCAACTACACGCCCAAGAACGCGGGACTCGGAGCGTCCATGGCCTACCTGAGCGATGCATCCGGCAAGGACGAGGAACACACCGATGGCAAGGTCGCGACCAAAGCAATCGAACTGCTCGGAGCCCACGGCAAGGAACCGTTCTTCCTCGCCGTCGGTTTCTACAAACCGCACTGCCCGTTCATCGCGCCAAAGAAGTATTTCGACCGCTACTCGATGGAGAAGATCACTCTGCCCGACATCGCTCCCGACTTCAGCAAAACGGCCCTCGCTCCCGCTCTCGCTTCGACAAAACCCTGGCCATACAAGGGCGTCACCAAGGAACAGGCCCGCGAGATCAAACTCTCCTACTACGCGACCATTTCCTTCCTGGACGCCCAGATCGGCCGCGTTCTCGACGAGCTCGACCGGCTTGGACTCCGCGAAAACACCGTCGTCGTGTTCTGGAGCGACCACGGCTACCACCTCGGTGAACACGGCCTCTGGATGAAGCAGAGCAACTACGAGGAATCGGCCCGAGTCCCCATGATCATCTCGGCTCCCGGCTTCAAGTCCGCCGGCGTCCACAGCCCCCGCACGGTCGAATTGCTCGACCTGTTTCCGACACTGGCCGATCTGGCCGGTCTGCCCGCGCCGAAAGGCCTCGAAGGCGCCAGCCTGAAACCCCTGCTCGAGAATCCGAAGGCCGCCTGGTCCCGCCCGGCCTTCACCCAGGTCCAGCGCGCCAACTTCCCCGGCCACAGCATCCGCACGGAACGTTTCCGCTACACCGAATGGGATTTCGGGACCAAGGGCGCCGAACTCTACGACCACGAGAAGGACCCGCAGGAACTACGCAACCTCGCCGACGATCCCGCCTACGCCACCTTCCGCGCCGAACTGCGGGCGGAACTCAAGAAGGTCCATCCGACGAAGGTGACGGGCGGACAGTAGGGGCGCGGAACGATGAAACGAGGGCTGAAGAGGGTTCTTTGCGTGTCGGCTTTCCTGCTGGTCAGTCTGGTGGCGTTGCTCGTTTGGCGGCCTTGGGTTCCCTCAGGGCCGGTTTACCAAGGGAAGATCCTCACTGCTTGGGTCGAACAGTGGTCAACAAACCACAAGGATTTCGGACCTGCTACTGACGAACGGAGAACCGCCAACCAGGAGGCCGAGTTTGCAATCCGACAGATTGGAACGAACGGCATTCCGTTTCCTCTCGGTCTGATGGGGAAAGAAGAGTCCGCCGCTAAAAAGTTGCTCCACGCAATTGTTCCCGACGCTCTAAACCCGATACTCCAGCTAGAAGACAACGTCCGAGGATTCAAATGGCGCGGGGCATTCGGATTGGCGGCGCTGGGCACCAACGCGGGACCTGCAGTTGCTGAACTGATGAGACTTCTCTCGGTTGAAGTGAATCGAAACCCGCCTGACCCTACGGGTGGGTATCTGCCCCTGCTGACCCTTGGGTATCTTGGCAACACCGCCGCTCCAGCGATTCCTATGCTTGCCCAATGTTTGACGAACCAAGAATCCACCCTTCGTATGTGGGCCGCATACGATCTGGGGCTGGTTCACCGCCAACCTGAATTGGTGGTGCCGGCATTGTTGACTTACCTCGATGCATTGCCCCCTCAGATCTACCAGGGCCGCGATGTCGCGATCACATCGATTGGGGAGTTCGGGACCAATTCTTCAACAGCCTCGCCTGTTTTGGTCGAACTCCTAACCAATCCGAATCCTCACTTTCGCCGAATCGCCACGAACTGGTTGCAAACCGTCGATCCCGCCGCAGCTGAAAGGGCCGGTATTCCAATCGAACGGAACCGTTGAACTGGAAAAATGGCGGCCGCCAGGCGACATGAACCTCCAAACGGCTCTGGAATTTTCCGGTCGTTCCGCCACCTTCTGAGCGCATTCATGAAGTTTCCCGCCCTTGCCACGACGTCGTTTGTCCTCGGCCTAGCCCTGCCGCTCGTGGCGGCCACATGGGAACCCGGCCAGGGCTTCCGCTCGATGGCCTTGACCCCGGTCGGCGCAGGGAAAACGGGCTTCACCCTCATGCCGAACGCCGCGCTCGGCATTGGCTACACCAACTACCTCGCCTACGACACGGCGATAACGAACCACAACTACCTCAACGGCTCCGGCGTGGCCCTCGGGGACTACGACGGCGACGGCCGGCCGGACATCTACTTCTGCAACAAGAGCGGGCGCACCGCCCTCTATCGCAATCTTGGTAACTGGAAGTTCGAGGACGTGACGGAGAAGGCCGGTGTCCTCCTCGACAACTACATGGCCAACGGCGCGGTCTTCGCCGACGTCAACGGCGACGGCAAACCGGACCTGCTCGTTTCAGGCTTCGGAACATCCAACCAGCTTTTCATCAACCGGGGCGACGGCACGTTCACCAACATGACCGAAGCCGCCGGGCTGAAGTCGAAGAACGGCTGCCAGTCTTTCGCCCTCGCCGACATCGACGGCAACGGCTCGCTCGATCTCTACGTGGCCAACTACGGCGAGATGTCCGTCCTGCGCAGCGGCGGGGAGATCAGCGTCCGCACGGTCAACGGCAAGACCACCCCGTCCGGCCGTTTTGCGAACCGCATCCGCATCATCGACGGCAAGATGATCGAACTGGGCGAACCGCACTTCCTCTACCGCAACGACGGCAAGGGCAACTTCACCGCGGCCAGTTGGCGCGACGGCACCTTCCTCGACGAGGAGGGGCGGCCGCTCTCGTTCGCTCCGATGGACATGGGTTTGTCGGCGGCGTTCCACGACATCAACGGCGACGGCGCGCCCGACCTCTATGTCTGCAATGATTTCCAAAGCCCCGACCGCATCTGGCTGAACGACGGCAAGGGACACTTCCGCGCGATCCCGCGTCCGGCCATCCGCGCCACGCCGCACTTCTCGATGGGCGTGGACTTCGCCGACATCGACCGCGACGGACATGTCGACTTCTTCGTCTGCGACATGCTCAGCCGGTTTCATTCGCTGCGCATGACGCAGTCGAGCTCCGAGCCGCCGCCGCGCAGCCACACGTTCGAGCCGGATTCGGAACGCCCGCAGAACCGGCGCAACTCCCTCTTCCGCTCGCGCGGCGACGGGACCTACGCGGACATCGCGCAGTTCGCCGGCGTGGACGCAAGCGACTGGTCGTGGTGCCCCGTGTTCCTCGACGTCGACCTCGACGGTTACGAGGACCTCCTGGTCAGCAATGGCCACGCCTTCGACACGCAGGACTTGGACATGGCCGACAAGGTGCGGGCGCTTGGTAGCAGCCGCACGCCGAGGCAGAGCTACGAACTGCTCCGCATGTATCCCGCCCTCGCCACGCCCAATGTCCTCTTCCACAACCGGGGCGACCGCACATTCGAGGAAGTCGGGCATCAATGGGGCTTCAACTCGAAGCTTGTCACGCACGGCATCGCCCTTGCCGATCTCGATAGCGACGGCGACCTCGACGTGGTGGCGAACACGTTCAACGGCCCGCCGCTCATCTATCGCAATGATACCCCCGCCACACGCATCGCCGTGCAACTGCGCGGCAATTCGCCGAACACCGCCGGCATCGGCGCCAAGATCCGTATCCTCGGCGGACCCGTTCCCCAGTCGCAGGAAATGATCGCGGGCGGACGTTACCTCTCCGGCGACCAGCCCATCAGGACGTTTGCCGCGGGCAAGGCCGCCTCGCTGTCGATCGAAGTCACGTGGCGCAACGGCACAATCAGCCGTGTCCCCGACGCGAAGCCAAACCGCCGCTACGAAGTGGACGAAGCCGGCGCGCAGACGGAACCCTCGATCGCCAACGCAGCCAAGCCGGTCCCGTTGTTTCAGGACGTGTCAGACGCGCTCAACCATCGCCACACGGACACGCCGTTCGATGACTTGGCGCGCCAGCCATTGCTGTTCCGAAAGCTCAGCCAAGCCGGTCCCGCGATTGCCGTTGTCGATCTCGACGGCGATGGACGCGACGATCTCGTCATCGGCTCCGGCGCGGGCGGAAAGCTCGCCGCATTCCGTAGCCAAGGATCTGGCAAGTTCTCACCACTTTCCGGCCCCGCACTCGATGTAACTGTCGCCCGGGACCAAACGGGAATCGCCGCATGGCGCAGCGGTGGTGCGGCCCATGTCCTCGTCGCCAGCTCGAACTACGAGGACGGCGACACGTCGGCACCGAGCCTCGTCGAGTTCACCTTCGCGAAGGACACCGTGACGTCGAAGCCGATCTTGTTGCCGCTCCCCAAGTCCATTGGACCGCTCGCACTCGGTGAACTGACGGGAGGCACTCCGACACTCTTCGTCGGCGGGAGTGTTCTTCCGGGACGTTATCCGGAAGCGGACAAGTCGATGCTGCTTCGCCGCCAGCCGGACGGTTCGTGGGGCATCGACTCACCAAACTCGGCCAAGCTCGTCGGCCTAAGGATCACGCGCGCGGCTGCGTTCGCGGACTTGAACGGCGACGGCCTTCCCGATCTGGTCGTCGCAACCGAATGGGGCGCGGTCCACATCTTCCTCAACCGCGCCGGCGTTCTCGAAGACGCCACGCAGGCTCTCGGTCTGGCTGGAATGACGGGCTGGTGGCAGAGCCTCGCGATCCTCGATGCCGACGGCGACGGCCGCCTCGACATCGTCGCGGGCAACTGGGGACTCAACAGCGGCTACCGCGCATCGCCGGAGAATCCCGCCGGTCTGTTCTTCGGCGACATTGGCGGACTCGGCGCGATGGATCTCGTCGAATACTATTCCGAACTGACTGCGGGCACGCTGGCGCCGCGTCGCTCGTTGGCCGCCCTCGCCAGTTCGATGCCCTTCCTGCGCGACACATATGCGGACGCGAACTCGTTCTCCAAGGCCCGGCTTCCGGAACTTCTCGGTCCTCGTGGGAAATCCGCCCGCAGCCTCACGGTGACCACTCTCGCTTCGACCGTTTTCCTGAACCGTGGTGATCACTTCGAAGCACGTCCCCTTCCCAGCGAAGCGCAGCTCTCGCCCGCCATGGGGTTGGCCGCTTTCGACGCCGACGGCGATGGCTTTGAAGATCTGGTGATCGCCCAGAATTTTTTCCCTCTTCATCCCGAGCAATCGCGGCTGGATGCAGGGAGAAGTCTGCTGCTGCTCAATCGGCGCAACGGCGACTTTGCTCCCACGGCGGGCGCGAATTCGGGCCTGATCATCTACGGCGAACAACGCTCCGTCGCCGTGGGAGATTTCGGCGGCGACGGCAAACCATCCGTGGCCATCACGCAGAACGGCGACGCGACCCGGCTGCTGTTGAACCGTAATGCAAACCGCTGGCTACAGGTTCACACCTCCGAAACCGGCACCGGAATCGGGGCGACGGTCGTTCCAGTCTCATCCGAGGGAAAACCAACCGGACCCGCCAGAGCACTAGGCCCCGCCGGAGTTTGGATCGGCGGCACGCCTGCCGCCATCCGGATCACAATGCCCGGCGGCAAATCGGAGGTCATTCCTGCCGCCGGCAAAACGGTGATCAAGGTGCCGTAACCCGACCTGCTGGGAAACGAGGGGGATCAGCGCTACTTTGCGCCGGGGGGCCGAAGGGGACTCACGGTGGCGTTGGTCGCCGTTCGCGAAGCGTTCATGGCTTTGGCCAGGGCTTGGATCGCGTTGGGCATATCCGGCCGGAGCTTCAGGGCGGCGTTCAACGAGTTGGTCGCCATCTGGAGATTCCCCAGGGAGAGATGGGCCACGCCAAGGTTGACGAGGGCTTCGGTGTAATCGGGCTGGAGACGGACCGCCTCGTCGAAACGTTTGGCGGCCTCGGCATACTTTCGCTGCCGGGCCAGGGCGGTCCCGAGATTGTTGTAGCCGGACGCGGTGTCGGGCCGGAGTTCGATGACGGATTCGAGCAGCGGGATGGCTTCGTCGAACCGGCTCAAGCTGACGTAGAGGTTGCCGAGGTTGTTCTTGGCTTCGGCGTAACCCGGGAAGATTTCGATGGCCCGGAGGTAGTTCGTGATCGCCTCGCTGATCCGCCCGGCGCGGGCATAGACCGCCCCGCGGCTGAAGAAGATGTCCTCGTCGTCAGGCGAGTATTCCAACGCCTTCTCATAACGGGCCATGGCCTCCTCCATCCGACCCTCTTCGAAAAGCCGTGCGCCTTCGTTGACAAGGGCGGTCGCCCTTTCCTTGGGCGTTGCCGGCACGGGCGCCGGTCCCGGCTCGGGCATCGGCCCACGACCGGCAGACACACCGCCTGCCGAAGAGTTGGGCACAACGGGCGCAACGGCCGGAGCAGCCATCGACGACTCGGTGCGGCCTTGGTCCAATCCGGAAGTAGACTGCGGGACGGCGACCTTGGGCGGCATCATCATCCAGAAAAGGAGACCAGTCAGGACGATGATGGGCAGCCCGATCGTGACGAAAACGACCCAGCCCGATGCGGGCGGCTGCGCCTTGCCTTCTTTCGCCTTCGAGACGGACTTCTTGGAGCTCACCCCGGCAGTTTCGGACCTGCGGCCGGCGATGGGCAAACGGTTTTTCCTGAGTGTGCATCACAACGCACGCTCCGGACCTGCGCCAAGGCAGTGGACACCGCACCGGACGTGACTAGTGTTTTCCTCAGTTCCATGCGACTCCGCCACGCAACATCGCAGACTGGCAATCCCTCCCACTCAGGACACGATCGCCGCGGGTTCACGTTGACGGAGCTTCTGATCGTCATCGCCATCATCGGCATCCTTGCCGCCCTTTTGATGCCGACGTTGACCGGCGCAAGGGAACGGGCACTTCGGACGACCTGCCTGAACAACCTCAAGCAGCTCCAACTCTGCTGGAACCTCTACGTAACGGACAATTCCGGGAAGGTCGTCCCGAACAACTTCGTCTACACCCCCACGGGCTCGCCAATCGAACGCGACATCACCTGGTGCGCCGGTCTCGCGCCCTATGACACGGACACGAAGTTCATCGAGAACGGCGTCCTCTGGAGCTTGAACACGTCGCCGGCGATCTATCGCTGTCCCATGGACCAGTCCAAGGTCCGCGACCCGCTCACGGGACTCGAGACCGCCCAGATCCGCAATCGCAGCTACAACATGAACGGCACGGTAGGCTGCACTGCGACTCCCTGGATTTCCGCCTACACCCGCATCGACCAGATGAAGCGGCCCGGACCTTCGGGGATCTTCGTCTTCACGGAGGTCCACGAGGACTGCATCTTCGACGCCCATTTCGGCACCGCTCCGGCCTCCAATCCCTACGTCTTCAACCAAAACCAGCCGCAGGATACATGGGGCGAGATCCCATCCGATCGCCACAACCGTGGAGCCAATTTCTCCTTCGCGGACGGGCACGTGGAGTATTGGCGCTGGAAGACCAAGAAATCTCCCGGCATATGGGGGCGCAGGGTTTCCGGGACGGACGAACTGCAGGACCTTCGTCGTGTGCAAAAAGGAATTTGTCCGGGACCGACTGAAGGCGTGGGCTGGACTTACTGATCCGCCTGTTCGACCACGACGAGCTTCCGGATCTCTGCCATCGAGACCCCCTGCCTCGTTCCTCCGGGCCAGATCACTTCGACAGAATCCACCTTCGTCGCCGCTCCTAGACCGAACGTGACCGGCAACTCCGATGCGGATTGGTAGCTTTTAGTCGGCATCACCTGCCGCCACTGCGTGACGCCGCCGGCCGTGAGCTTCACCCAGGCCCCGATCGCATCACGGTTCGCCTTCTTGCCGATGAGCTTGAAACGCACCCAGCCATTGCCCGACTTCAATGCTTCATTGCGCAGCAGAAGCGGAGCGCCGTTCACCTGCGTCAGCACCACGTCGAGGTCGCCGTCGCCGTCGATGTCCGCGTAGGCCGAACCGCGGCCGACGATGGGTTTGAAGAGATCCGCGCCCGCCTTCTCCTTCGGCGTGGCGACGAAACAGCCCGTCTTGTGCGGCCCCGCGTTCCAGAAGAGCTGGGCGGGCTGGGCGAAGGTCTGGCTCGCCTGCACCTTGCCGATCTCGTCCTCGATGTGGCCGTTCACCGTCAGCGCGTCGAGCCGTCCGTCGAGGTCGTAGTCGAAGAAGAAGAGCCCGAACTTCAGGAGAAGCCGGCTGGCGGGACCGATGCCTTCGACGATGGCTTCGTCGGTGAAGCGCAGCGGCTCGCCCGGCTGCGAGACGTAGAGCGCGTTCATCTCGTTGGCGAAGTTCCCAATGCCGATGCCGAGCGCGGCGTCGTTGCGGAAGCGCGCCGTATCGATGCCCATAGCGCCGCGCGTCGCGCCGTAGCTGTCAAAGGCCACGCCGCTGATGCCGCCGATCTCCTTGAAGGTGCCGTTGCGCTGGTTGAGGAAGACGTGGTTCGGCGTCGTGTCGTTCGCCACCACGATGTCGATGAACCCGTCGCCATCCAGATCGACCGGCGCGACCCCGAGCGACTTCGCGGAAGGCACGCCCGTGGCCGTGTTCTTCACCTGCACGCCGGCCTCGGCCGACACGTCGCGGAACTTTCCCCCGCCTTCGTTGTGGAAAAGCTGGGCGAACGCGCCCTCGAAGTTCATCGGCGGCCCATAGGCGCGGCCGATGCCCGTGAGCTTGTAGCCGACCTCGATATCGATCTCGCGCGACCAGCGGACATAATGGCAGACGAAGAGGTCGAGCTTACCGTCGTTGTCGTAGTCGAGGAACGCCGCGCTGGAACTCCAGTCCTTCGACGAACCGCCCACGCCCGCCTCGGCTGTCACGTCGCGGAATTTTCCCTGCCCTTCATTGTGGAAGAGCCGCTGTCCGCCCACGCCGGTGATCAGCACATCTGGCAACCCGTCGTTGTCATAGTCACCCACGGCCACACCCATGCCGTAGGTTGAAACGTCCAAGCCCGAACCGACCGTCACGTCGGTAAACTTGCCGCCGCCGTCATTGCGGTAGAGCGCGTGCGTCGTCGGCTTCGCACCGTCAGGAGCGCCGTTGGGCCACCAGGTCGAATTGACGAAGAGCAGGTCCGGCCGGCCATCGGAGTTGAAGTCGAGGAAGGCCACGCCGCCGCCCATCGTCTCCGGCAACAGCTTCTCGCCGCGCGCGCCGCTGTTGTGCCGGAAGGTGATGCCGGACGACGCGGTGATGTCCGTGAAGCCGCTGGCCGGCACGTCCGCCTTGGGCAAGTCCGCCGCCTTGGGCGCCTCCACCGCCACCTTCCTGGCCTCGGGCTTGGCGGACTTCGGCTTCAGCGCCAGATACAATCCGCCACCGACCACGGCGACGCCGGCGATGACCATCAGGGAAACCCGGAACGCCTTGCCGATGATGGCATCGTCCTGCTCGGGCTCGGGGGTGTTGGGTGTAGGGTTGGGCATTGCAGAACCTATTTCGCGGCGGTGGCGGGGGTGGGCGGGAGTTCGTGGGTGCCGGGGCGTTGCAGGTCGTAGATGACGACGGCCTGGGCGGCGTGGTCGGCGGCCGCGTTGTTGCGTCGGGCGATGGCCACGGCGCGGTCGCGGGCGTTGTCGTCGGGCCGGAGCTTTTCATGCTCCTTCTGGTGGAAGGCCGCTTTGGCCGCGTCGCCAAGCTGCGCGTAGATCAGGCCGAGATTGTAGTGGGCCGCCAGGTTTTCGGAATCCAGCTCCACCGTGCGGAGGAAGCGCCGTTCGGCTTCGTGGAGCAACTTGTCGCGGGCCGCCTTGTCGCCGCGCTCCACCTTGGAACGTTCGACCAGCGTCTGGCCGAGCTCGTTGATGACCTCGTAGTCGCGGGCGAAGTCGTAGCCCTTCTCGATCATGTCGGCGGACCGGCTTTCGAGGATGGTGGTGAACTCCTTGATGGCCTGGTCGAGGAAGCCGTTCTGTTTGTTCACGAGCCCGTTCAACCACGAGATCGTCCACCAGTTGCCGGGCGGGTTGAAGCGGTTGGTGTCGGCGGCGCGTTGGAGCGCGGTGACGGCCTCGTCGAGACGGCCTTCCTTGTTGAAGACGCGCGCGAGGTTGAGCGGACCGTCGGCCTTGCCGAGCTTCTCGACTTCGGCGAAGGCGTCGGCGGCCTGGATGAGTTCGCCCTTCTCGCTGCCCTTGTCGCCGCGGTTGAAGAGGCCGATGCCATAGTCGTTCCAGCGCATCCACGGCGGAATGGCCGAAGGCGCGTTGGTCACGGCGGCGATGGCGGCGGGAGCCATGGTGGCGACGGGGAAGACGATCCTGTCGACGCTCATGGTGGTGATCGGCAGGTCGTTGGTAAACGTCTCGCCGAAGACGTGGCGCATGTATTTCGAGTCGAACTTCCGATACTGGAGCTTCACTTCGACGGTCAGCGGGCCGCGCGTGTCGGGCGGGACGCGGAAGCCGTAATGCACGACTGCGGCAGCGCCGGGCGGGATCTGGTTGTTGTAGAGCGGCGTGAAGATGTCCTGCGGATTGCGGCGGTCGATGCGGTTCCCGTCGCGGTCGAGCATGTAGACGTTGATGAAGTGCGCCCAGGGATCGACCTCGTTGTAGGCGCCCATTCCGCCGCTGCGACCGACGATACGGCCATCGGCATCGCGGATGGCGGCATCGACCCAGATCTCGTTCGAGTCGACGGTGCCCTGCGAAAACGGATGCCCGAGCTTGACCGTGCGGACGACCGTCTCGGCGAGGTAGCGTTGGCCGGGTTGCAACGTCGGGACGTTCGGCCGGAGCGGTGCGAGGAGTTTGCCGTCGATGGTGCCGCCTTCCTTGAGGCCGAAGAGGTCGAGGCGGACCGAGTCCTTCAGAAACTCCTGGTGGCGCTTCACGACATCGGGCCATTTGTTGAAGTGGCCGATGGCCGTGTTGGCGGCCGGGAAGAGATGGTCGTGGACGGAGAGGACCCTGTTCGTCGGGTTGAAATACTGGGCACCAAAGTCGTTCTTGGCCGTCTGCAAAGGCATGTGGCAGCCGTTGCAGTTCTGCTGGGCCACCGGCGGGTAGTAGAAGCTCCGGGCATTCACGCCGGAGACGCCGCTGAGCAGGTAGGTGTCGTAGTGGTTCTGGCCGCGCAGGAATTCCTTATACTTCGTCAACTGCTGCGGAATGCTGACCTTGTGGCACGTGGAGCAGAACTCCGCCGTCTTGTGGTGCGGCTTGAGGAATGTCTTCTTGTGGAACTCGGGATTGCCCTTGATGAGCTGGTTGTTGACGAACTGGAGGACGCGGTTGGTGGAGAAGGCGAAGGGATATTGCACCGGTTCCTCGATGACGAAGTCGGCGTTGCCGCGTGTGCTGTTCACGTGGGTGATGGCGTGGCAGGACGTGCAGGTGATGCCGGCTTGAGACGTGGGATGGTTGACGTCGTCGAACTTCGGATCGTCGAAGGCGCCGCTGAAGAATGGCGCGGGATCATGGCAGCCGGCGCACCAGCGGGCGGCCTTCACGTCGCCGTCGCGTTCGTAGGCTACCTTGCGCGTCTCGCGGACGCTGAAGAGGTAGGCGGGGTTGTTGAACGAGCTGAAGCGGTGCGCGCTGTGGAACCAGCTGTTGTAGGAGTCCTCGTGGCACTTGAGGCAATACTCGTTGTTCATCATGGACTCGGCCGGGATGAACTTGCCGTTCGCCGTGCGCGCCAGCGACGGCTCGAAATACTTCGCGCCTTCCTTCGACCCGGCGACGTTCCACTTGCGCGGATCGGTCGAGTGCAGCGCGACCATTCCGAGCACGAGGAACGCCGAGGCCAATCCCCAGCCGACGCCGACACGCCAGTTGATCTTCGGCCCGACCAACCGGTGCAGGACGTAGAGCCAGACGGCGACAACGGGCGCGATGACATGCGCCCAGTAGGCGGTGGAACGAAAGAGCGGGTTCTGGATGAAGAAGCCTTCGATCCGCATCAGCGCCACACCGGAAACGAGGACGATGATTCCCGAAGTGAGCAGCGCCCACCCCACGCGGACGGCGCGGCGGTTCGGACGATCCTTGCCTTTCAGCGCATGGCCGACGCCGAAGATGACAAACGGAAGAACCAGCAGAAGTCCCAGCACGAGGTGCGCGAGGAACATCCATTGGTAGAAATAGTTCTGGTAGGTGGCCTGCTTGATCCATTCGAGCCCGCGGATGGCGAGGAGGTAGACGGAGTTGACGCCCAGAAGCGCCGTCAGCGTGAAGACGATCCATAGGGCGACACGTAGTCCGGGCGTGACCGTTTTGGAGACGCGTTTTGCGGGCTTCGGGCTTTGGTTTGCAGGCAACGGATCGCTCATGGGTTTAACTGGAGGCGCACACTGACAGATAGACGTATACGATCCACCCAAACTCAAGCCGGCTGGGGTGAATTGCCGGTCATGCGGGGTGAAACGCCATCGGTGTTGTAACCGCCATGGAAAAGTGTGGTCATCCTCCCAACCCACCCACGTCATCCCATGCAAACCTTTGCCCTACCCCGCCAAACCCTCGCCCGGATGTTTGTTGTCTGTCTCGGGATCGCCGCCTCCGCCGGAACCCTCCACGCGCAGGCTCCGGCCGCCGCCAAACCGGGTTGGACCACCCAGGACGATCACCGGAACATGGTGGACCAGCTCGGCATCAAGGTGCTTCGCCCCGGTCCCAGCGGACAAACCGGCAGGACCAACTCCGCCAACTACGATCCCGCCAAGGCCAACCCCTTTCCCAACCTGCCCGAACTGCTCGTCACGAAGAACGGCAAGAAAGTCACCACGCCCGACCAATGGTGGAAGCAACGGCGGCCCGAGATCGTGGAGGACTTTGAGCGCGAGGTGATCGGCCGCGTGCCGAAGAACGTTCCGAAAGTCACATGGACCTTCGTTTCCAATGTCGCGGATGGACTCGTCGGAACTCTGCCCGCCGTGGGTAAACAGCTCGTCGGCCACGTCGACAACTCCGCCCACCCGGAGATCAGCGTGGACATCCAGATGACCGTCGTGACGCCGAAATCGGCCAAAGGCCCGGTGCCGGTGTTGATGATGTTCGGCGGGTTCGGCGGCAGCGGCCTGCCACGGCGGGCAGGCGATCCGGAGCCGACCAACCGCTTCCGCGGCTTTGGCAACGCGACCTTCGCAGATCCTCCGTCGCAGGAGCAGCTCCTCGCCGCCGGCTGGGGCTATGCGACGATCAATCCGGGCAGCATCCAGGCCGACAACGGCGCCGGTTTGACCAAAGGCATCATCGGCCTCGTGAACAAGGGCCAGCCGCGCAAGCCGGACGACTGGGGTTCACTCCGTGCCTGGGCCTGGGGTGCGGCACGCGGCCTGGACTACCTGGAGACTGATCCCACGGTGGACGCGAAGAAGGTCGGCATCGAAGGCGTGTCGCGCTACGGCAAGGCCGCGCTCGTCACGCTCGCCTTCGAGCCGTGCTTCGCCGTGGCGCTCGTCGGCTCCTCCGGCGAAGGTGGCGCGAAGCTTCACCGTCGGAATTTCGGCGAAGCTGTCGAGAACGTCACCGGCTCCGGTGAATACCATTGGATGGCCTGCAACTTCCTGAAGTACGGCACGGCCGAATCCAAGTTCGGCAGCAAGAACGCCGGTGACCTGCCGGTGGATGCGCACGAGTTGATCGCGCTCTGCGCGCCGCGCCCGACCTTCATCAGCTACGGCATTCCCGCGCGCGGCGACGCCAACTGGCTGGACCAGCAGGGCAGCTACATGGCCACCGTCGCCGCCGGGCCGGCGTTTCGGATGTTGGGCGCAAAAGACATCGGCGACACGCGGAATTATCGCGTGGCTAAAA
>JBBRDN010000019.1:0-36522 GCA_038203875.1 Verrucomicrobiota bacterium | reverse complement strand
TCGGATTCCACGTGTAAGTGCCGCGCTCGATGCCGGTCTGGCTGCCACCCTGGGCCACGCCTTCCCCGACCATGTAGTAGGAATTGTTGGTCATGAAGGCGTAGGCCTCGAAGCTTCCGCCGGCGACATCGCTTCCAGCCTTCAACCACCCGCCCACGATGCCGTTCGTGCCGGTCACCCGGGTCAATTGATTGCTGCCTTCACCGGGAACATTAACGGTCAATGCGTTGCCGGAGACGGTCGCGGTAATGCCTGTCAATCCACTGAGATCCGCCAAGCCGACAGTGCCGTTGTAGTCGCGAAGACTCCAACAGGTGAACACTCCATTGGTCGGGTTCCACCTATAAATTCCGCGTTCAAACCCATCCACCGCGTCCGCCGGCGGGACCAGAGAAACATCCGTCGCATGGATAAACTCCCCGGTGCTGAGGAAAAAAATGACTGTAGCGTCCGGCCCCAAGGTGTCGCCAGCAATCCACGCACCCACGATATCCGGGCCGACGGCGGTGGCCAGCCTGGGCCTCGAGACTGCCGCCAGATACCCGGCCGGAAACTCGAGGATCCAACCCTCTTCATTGCCGTTGTGAAGGCCGCGGCCCCAGACGAGCGTGCCGTCGGGCGACACGCCGACAAGGACGTTGAGTGTCCAGCCGGCAAGATTGGCTCCGGCGCCGGAGGCAACCGATTGCAATTCGTGCCAGCCTTGGGCGTTACGAAGGAAGGGGACGTTGGATGAAGTCGCCGTTGAATTGTTGAAACAAACGACGACCACCGATCCGTCGCTGCTCATGCCTCCATTTCCTACCTCCAGTGAACCACGTGGCGTCCCGAGGCTGCGAACCGACGCGCCAACCGCATCGTGGAGGTAGAATTCTCCCTTGGGTGCGGAACTGCTTCCGCCGGCGACCAACGTCAGGTTTCCATCCGGAGAAATCGCGCATGCGTAGTTGTTGGTTCCTCCCGGCAGAAGCGGGATTGCCGAAAGGCCGGCGCCGTGGACATACCGGAATGCGCGGCCGCCGGAAGGGTTCACGGTAGAGCCGACCGCGACATTGCCGTTGGTGGAACACCCTCGTCCAACGATGGAACTAGTGACGTCACCTGCGTTCAGAAACGGAATCAACGTCCCTGTCGGACCACTGACGGTGTAGCGGACTGCCTGGCTGTTGTTGTTTGCGAGTCCATAGAGAATCGACCCATCCGCCGAAATAGCGATCGCGGCGCTGTTGCCGGAAAATCCAGCCAGCCCACCGAAGTCCACCTTCGCAAACCCGCTCGTCGTCACCCGGACTGAGTTGCGCGTCCCGCCAACCGCCACGTTGCGCGACCGGGCTGCGATAAAGGCCCCATCGGGCGTGATCGCGGAGGCCGTGATGAAGGTGGTCGCCGTCGGATTCGCGACGAGATTGGGAATCGCGACCATGCCGCCGGTCGAAGTCCAATAGATCGCCGTATCCGAACCAGTCGATCCGGCCGCGGCCGCGCTGCCGCCCACCGCCCGGATCACGCCTCCAATTTTGGTCACGTCCCGGACCTCGCTGTAGACTATTCCGCCCGGAAGATCACCCACGCCATAAAATGCGGCCTGCGCATGGGATTGGGTGGCGAACTGGCCGCACGAGAGAAGGGCCGACAGGGTCAACACGCACGACTTGGTGGGATTCATGGGTTTTGGAGGAAGGCAGCACGAAAACCGACCGGGCCGGAACGCTCGAAATCGGAATGCGGCTCACATCTCCAATTGATACATTTTTACACCATCGACACAAGCCTGCGAAAGTCTCCGGTGACCATGGCGCAGCCCCACAGACCCACCCCGCGCTACGGCTGCACGAGCACGCGGTAGTAGCGGTTCGGGATCTGCGGAGCCTGCGTGTCGAGGAAGTCTATGCAGCCGCTGACGACCACGTTGGTGCTGATGGAGTCCCAGTTCACCAAGTTGGTCGAGGCTTGGACCACCAGCGTCTGGCCGTTCTGGCCGCAGGTGGTGAATCCGAACTGCCCGTTCGGCAGCCTCACAGCCGTGCCCGCGCTGAAGGTCGGCTGTGGGACCACCGTCGTGGGCAGCGCGCCGTAGAGCCTGTAAAGACCGAAGGCTCCCGTCACATAGATCTTGTCGGAGTCGACGGCGATGCCCTCCAACTGCGACGCGGTGAAGAGCGGGTCGCTGATGAAGCTCAGGTCGTTCGTCCCGTTGGAACCCACGCGCTGCACGGGCATGTTGTTGCCGCCGAAGACAACCGCGCCGTCGGCCTGCAGGGCGACGGCGTTCACCGCGCCGGCGATGAAATTGGTCTGCTTGAACGTGGCGTCCAATGTGCCGTTGTCGTTGAATCGCACCACGCGGCTGTAGCCGAAACCGCCCGTCTGAAAGCCGTATTGCCCGCCGAGCAGGATCTTGCCATCCGGCTGGGTCACGAGCGCACGACCCGTCGCGAAGCTGCCCCACGAGAACTGCGTCCCGTCTACGGGCAAGTTGTCGTTGAAAGCCGCGTCGGCCGCACCGTTGGTCGTGAGGCCGGCGATGCAAGGCCGGAAAGTGTTCGTGCCCACACGGAGAAACTCGTGGGCCACCACAATCCCGCCGTTCGCACGGAGCACGATGGCTCGGACTCCGGGCGTCGAATTCGGGCTTTGGCTCGTGATGAAGGCGGGAGGAACGAAAGACGTGTCCACCGATCCGTCGCCGTTCAGCCGGACCAGATTAGTCCGGGCGAACCCGTTGAAGGTGTCGAACATGCCGCCCACGAGATAGCGGCCGTCCGGCTGGCGGACGATCGAGCGCACCAGTATCGCGAAGGTGTTGTTGAGGTTCACCCCTGGACCGGTGCCGACGTTGAAGTTCGTGTCGATGGTCGAATCGGCGTTGAAGCGGACCATGCGGTTTAACGCCGGGCCGGTCGTGCCGTTGGTGTTCAGCCGCGTGAAATGCCCGCCGACGACGATCTTCCCGTCGGGATCGCGGTTGAAGGCGATGTTGGGGCCGGCCCCGCCGATGCCTGCGGGATAGGACAGGCTCACCTGCCCCGGCGACGGCGGCGTCGGATTGTAGAAGGTGTTGGTGACCACGATCCCGTTGGTCGTGTAGCGGATGAGTTGCGCCCCACCGAGCAGTGGATTGCCGGAAGGCTCGACGATCACCAGCCGGCCCGCGGACCCGATGGTGTATGACAAATCCACGCTGCCGAACGCCTTCACCGTGGCCGTGACGGGGGGCGTGCTGGTAAGGCAGCCGAAG
Organism: Verrucomicrobiota bacterium; assembly: GCA_038203875.1. Taxonomy (GTDB): domain Bacteria; phylum Verrucomicrobiota; class Verrucomicrobiia; order Limisphaerales; family CANJSG01; genus CANJSG01. The sequence continues at coordinate 33,284 of JBBRDN010000019.1, read as the reverse complement.
GCGTTGCAGACAACCACGTCGTAGCGGTTCGTGCCGCTGGCGAAGGTTGGATAGTTCACCAGCAACGAAGCGCTGGCCGCACCGGGGAGATTGGTCCCGTTCATGCGCCACTGGTAGCTGAAGGCCGTCGTGCCCGTGGCGTTGATGGAAAACGTGCTTGAGCCGCCGATCAGGATGTTCGTCACGGCGTTGGTCAGCGGATACAGCGCGAGCCTGGCCTGCGCGATGAAGACGCTGCTGGTCGTCTGCTGCGCGAGATTGGAGGCCACGCAGTAATAGGAGGTGACGTGCGCGACCGTCGTGCCGTCCAGGATACCCACGATGGTGTTCGTGCCAATGAGAGTCGGCGCACCGTTGCTGACCATATACCAACGGTAGTCCGCCACGGGCCACGCGCGTGCGAGCGCTCCGTTGGTGATGCCCTGGGGCGGCTGGAAGACGTAGTTCGTAGGCTGGATGATGAACTGCGGCGCTACGGCCACGAAGTTCGACTCCATCCGGTAGAGGAGCTGGTTGTTGCCGGTGCCGTTGGTGAACGCCGTCGTGATGTTGGTCCATCCGATGAAGCCCGTCGCGGTCGGATCACCGCGGATGGTGGCGGCGACGGAGATCTTGCCAAACGCATCGAGGCTGATCGCGGGCAGGGCGCGTAAGTCGGTGGCCAAGTTGCCTGGAAAGGAGATGGCGCCGGGCGCGACCGAGTTCGTCCAGAGCGGCAAACCATCCGGCGTGAGCTTCAGGACGTGGATCCCACCATTGCCGATCGTGGAGCCGTCGGTCGTCAAGCCGCTGACACTGCGGACGTAGAGATTGTCCGAGCCGTCACGGGTCAGCGTGGGCGCGAACTGGTTCGGGGAGCCGCCAAAGAGCCCGTCGACATTGAACGGCAGTTTCCTCATCCAGCGGAGAGTTCCGTTGGTCTCGAACTGGGCGTGGGATGCGCCCATGACGGTGCCGGACACCAGGAAGATCAGGTTGGTGAACGAATTGGTGCCGAGGCGGAAGGGGACGTTGTAGCTCAACGGAGTGGTGAAGGCCACGGTCACATGGTTCGACGAATCGACGACCACGCTCCAGGCGCGGCCGGCGTTGTTGTTCGTGGGCTCGGAGAGGTTCGACGCCCAGACCGGCACACCGGACGGACTGAAGCGGGCCAGGAACGGCGCGTAGGCCGAGTTGGTGAAGTTCGACGCGCCCAGGGTGGTGGATTTGTTGAAGGAACCGGCCGCGTAGATGTTATTCCCGGAGTCGAGCGCGATGCTGGAGATGTATTCGACGTTGGTGCTGCCGTGGTTCGTGGCCCAAAGAATGTTCCCGGAGGAGCTGAACTTCGCGAGGAAGAGGTCCTCGGTTCGCGAGCTCGGGCTGGCGGTCTGGAAGCGGTTGGTGAGGATCACGCCATTCGTGTAGGTGAGGCTGGTGAACTGGTTCGAGTGGATCGTGCCGCCGAACATCGGATTGCCGACGAACCGGCCGGCCACGACGGGGTTGCCGCCGGAATCGACGGCCAGGCTGTTGGGCCAGACGTTGGCCGAACTGCCGGCGGTGAAGGGCGTCACCATCCACGAGCCGCCCCGGTTGGCCCAAAGGAGGTTTCCGTTTCCGTCGTAGCGGGCGAGGAAGAACTCGACCGTGTTCACCTCGTTGAAGACCGAGACATTGGTGCTGAGCGGCAGGACATCGCTGGTTGTCGTTCCGGCGAGATAAACTCCACCGGCGCCATCCAAGGACAGGGCGCGCCCCTCTTCTTTGGATGAGCCGGCGGCCTTGCGGACCCAAAGCACGCCTCCTGTCGGCGAATACTTCACCAGAACCATGTCGTCGTTGCCGTAGCCACCGAGGGATGTCACCGAGTTCGTGCCCCAGACCGTGATGCCGGAGGAACTGCCGGCCACGTAGGTGTTGCCCGCGGCGTCGCTGACGCAGGCGTAGCTCTGCACCAGGGTTTCATTCGGGTTCGCCTGGTTGCGTGTGCCGCTGGCCGGATGGGTGGCGAAGTAGATTTCGGGTGCCTGGGCGAATAGACCCGGTGAAGCGGCCAATCCGACCAGGGCGGCCAGGCTTGCTGCAATGAAACGGACGCACGGAACAACGGAGCGTAGGGTATTCATTTGGGCTTTCCGGTCATATTGGCGCGGAAACGCGGTTTCCATGGCCCTGCACACGACCGGTAGACCCGTTTTCTCTCATAGTTCCGCTTTGAAACCTATCCAAAACATGCCGCCCACGTGGAACTACGTAGGCCACCATCAGCCCCATTCCCGGCTCTGGACCTCCCAGCCGCCTCCGCTAGACTCTCCGAACTATGAACACGACAGCAGAACAGCCGCCCAAAAAAGGCGGCAAGAAGTGGATCAAGATCGGCGGCATCACGGCGGGCTTGTTGTGCGTCCTGCTTGTTCTCGCCTACTTCATCGGAACCAGCAGCGGATTCATCACCGGCGTCATCCTGCCAAAGGTCGGCACGGCCATCGGCGGCAAGGTGACCGCGGATCAAGTCGCCCTCAGCCCGTTCTCCAGCCTGAACCTTACCGGCCTGAAGGTGGAGACGACCGGCGCCGAGCCGCTTGTCACGGTGAAGGAAGTCCGCTTGCGCTACAGCCTCATGTCGATCATCGGCGGCAAGATCGCCGTCGAGGAAGTGACGGTCGAATCACCCGTCATAAAGGTCGTCTTCAACGCCGACGGCACCAGCAACCTGCCCAAGCCGCCCACCTCCGCACCCTCCAAGCCTTCCTCCGGCAGTTCCGCCCCCCCTGATCTCGCCATCAAGAACATCTCCCTCAAGAACGCCACGGTCGTCGTCACGATGAAGGCCAAGGACGGATCACAGGCCGTTCACGAAATCTCCGGCCTCAACCTCACCCTCGACCAGCTCGTCAACGGCGCCCGCAGCGCTCTCAAGCTAGGCGCGTCCCTGAAGTCGCAGCAGACCGGCGGCACCAACGCGTTCGCCGCGGCGGGAGCTCTTAACGGGGACATCCAGTTCGAACTGACCCAGGCGTTGCTCCCCAAGGAAGCCAAGGGCGGCATCAAGGCAAGCCTCGCCGACGCGACTGGTTCGCTCGCCCCGCTGAAGGGATTTCAGATCGCCATCGATACGGAACTCTCGCCCACCGAGCTCAAGAACGTCGGCCTCTCGGTCACGCGCTCCGGCGCGGATCTCGCCCGCGTGAAGCTCTCGGGACCGTTCGACGCCGCCAAATCCGAAGGCAAGCTCAGACTGGAACTCAGCGGCATCGACAAGAACCTCCTCGGCATCGTCGGGCCGATCGTCGGACTCGACTTCGCCGACACGTCGCTCTCCGGCAACGCCGACATCGCCATGGCCAACGCCGGAAAACAGATCGCCCTGTCCGGCATCTTCACCGGAAAATCCATCAGCGTGAAACCCGCCGGCGGCGTCCCGACGCCCGTGCTCGACGGCACCGTCGCCTTTTCGCTCCAGCTCAAGGACAACGTGGCGACGATCGAAAAATTCACCGTCGAACCCACGCTCGGCGGAAAGTCCGGCGGCACCGTCTCCGCCAGCGGCAGCGTCAACCTGGCCGACACGACCGGCTCGATCACCGTCCAGTTCGCCAACCTGAACCAGGACCTCGTCAATCCCTTCACTGGCGGAAAACTCGGTGGACGCGACCTCATAACCCTTAGCTTGGACGGCAACGTCAAGGTCCTGCTCGGCGCCGCCGGCAGCATCGCCGCCCAGTCGCAGATCGATCTCTCCAACCTCGTCACCAAAGCGCCCGAAGCCGCGAAGCCCGACGCGCCGCTGAAGCTCTCGCTCAATGCCGACGTCGCGAAAGCCGGCAGCGTTATCGACCTCAAGGGCGTCCGCGTCCAACTCCCTCCCACCGCCCGCGCCAAGAACGAACTCCGCGTCACGGGCAAGGTCGATCTCACGAAGCCCGAGGCCATCTCCGGCAACGTCGCCATTGCATCCGACGCGCTCGACCTGACCGACCTCTATGCGATGGCCACGGGCGGACCCGCTCCGGCCGATGCGCCGCCCGCACCCGCCTCGACCAACTCCGGAGCGGCGATCAAGCTGCCCGTCGGCAAGTTCGACCTCGCCGTCGCCATCGGCCACGTCTTCCTCCGCGAACTGGACGTCGCGAACCTGAAGCTCAACACCCAGATCGTCGGCAGCAAGGTCACGGTCAAGCCTCTCGGACTTTCGCTCAACGGCGCGCCCGTCAGCGTCTCGGCCGACCTTGATCTCGGCGTGCCCGGCTACACCTACAACGTCGCCTTCAAGGCGGACAAAGTGCCGACAGGTCCCGCGATTAATTCCTTCGCGCCGGAGCGCAAGGGCCAGTTCGATGGAAACATCCTCGCCTCCGCCAACATCAAGGGCGCGGGCCTCGACGGACTTGCCCTCAAGAAAAACCTCTCCGGCCAGCTCGGCTTCAGCCTGACCAACGTCAGCATCCAGGTCGTCTCCGAGAAGTGGAAACCCATCCTCACCGTCATCGGCCTGGCCCTCCGCATCACCGACATCGCCCAGTCTCCGATCAACGCCCTCTATGCGCAGGTGGCGCTCGGCAACGGCCAGATCGACCTCAAGTCCACCGTCGTCGAGAGCGAAGCCTTCCGCGCCAACGTGACCGGCGTGATCAACATGGACGATGTGCTGACCAACTCGATGCTCACCGGCCTCAGCCCGAAGATGGAACTCCGCCGTTCCCTCGCGAAGAAATCCAATCTCCTTCCCGACAACACACCCGAGGACGTGAAATATGTGGCCCTTCCCGACTTCATCAAAATGAAGGGGACCATCGGCAAACCCGATGTCTCCCTCGACGCCGTAACGGTCACGATGATGGTCCTCAAATCCACCCCGCTCGGTTCCGCTGCCAATCTCGGCGGCGGCATCCTCAAAGGCGGGGCCGGTGCCGTCGGCAACGTGGTCGGAGGCATTGGCGGACTCTTCGGCGGCGCCAAGACCAACCCCCCGCCCGCCATTACCTCCACAAACTCCCCTTCAACCAACAAGCCTCCCGCGAACCCGCTCGATGGCCTCCTCAATCCGTTCCGCAAAAAATAATCTCCACGCGATGCAAGCCGTCCTCGATTACCTCGACGCGAACTACGACCGGTTCCTTAAGGAACTCTGCGATTACCTCAGCTTTCCCAGCGTCTCGGCCCAGCCGGAACACGCCAAGGACATGGAAGCGTGCGGTGATTGGCTGCTGAAGCATTGCCGCGGGATCGGCTTGGAAGCCGAACTGTATCCGACCAACGGAAACCCGATTCTTGTGGCCCGCACACCGCGCAAAGCCGGCACGAAGAAGCCGCACTACATGGTCTACGGCCACTACGACGTGCAGCCGGCCGAGCCGTTCGATCTGTGGAAGTCGCCTCCGTTCGAGCCACGCATCCAGGGCTGCAATCTTTTCGCCCGCGGGTCCTGCGACAACAAGGGCCAGAACTTCGCCCACCTGAAGGCAGTCGAGGCCTACCTCAAGACCGGCACGGAACTCCCCTGCGATCTGACCTTCGTCATCGAGGGAGAGGAAGAGGTCGGCAGCAAAAACCTGATGCCCTTCATCAAGGCGCAGAAGTCCGCGCTCAAGTGCGACAACGTGGTCATCTCCGACAACGGCATTCCGCAGAAGAACCTGCCCGCCCTGACCTACGCGCTCCGCGGCATCGTGGCGGTGGAGGTGAAGCTCACCGGTCCCAGCCGCGACCTGCACTCCGGCCTCTTCGGCGGCACGGTGGACAATCCCGCGATGGTCCTCAGCCAGATGCTCGCCTCGCTCCGCGACAAGGACGGGCGCATCACGATTCCCGGCTACTACAAGGACGTGCTGCCGCTCTCGAAGTTCGAGCGCGATTCCTTCAAACGCCTGCCGCACGACGACACGAAGTATGCGAAATTCCTCGGGGTGAAGGCGCTTTTCGGCGAGAAGGGCTTCACAACCATCGAACGCAAGAGCGCCCGGCCGACGGTCGAAATCAACGGCCTGACCAGCGGTTACCAGGGCAAGGGCAGCAAGACAATCGTTCCCTCCTGGGCCAGCGCCAAGCTCACCTTCCGCCTCGTCCCCGGCCAGTCGGCGAAGAAGGTTCACAAGACCGTTCTCACTCACCTGAAGAAGATCTGTCCGCCGACGGTGAAGATCGAATTCGGCGACTACCACGGTGGCGAACCCTACCTGGTGTCGCCCACGAGTCCGGCCGCGCAGGCAGCGCTCCGCACGCTTAGGCTGGCCTTCGGAAAAGAACCCGCCGTCATGCGCGAAGGCGGCTCCATCCCCATCGTGGTGGACTTCAAGAAAGTCCTCGGAGCGGACACGCTGCTACTGGGCCTGTCTTTGCCGGACGACAATCCGCATTCGCCCAACGAGAAGTTCGACCTCGACCTCTTCAAGCAGGGCATGCGCATGGGCGCGTATCTCTGGCAGGAACTGCCGAAAGCGAAGTGACCGGTCCATCGGCCATGACCCTCGAAGACTTCGGCTGGAATGCGTTTCATGCGGAGGCCTTCAAGCCCTACGCCAAACCCGGGATCGTTCCCGCCCGCGTGGCCATCGAACACCGCGGGGGCTACCAGATCGTCACGCCCGAGCTCGGGCTCGTTCCGGCCACGGTCACGGGGCGGCTCCGTCACGCGCTGCGCAACAATGCGGAGCGACCTGTCGTGGGGGATTGGGTCGCGGTCCAGCTTCCCAAGGACGAGAAGAAGGCCGTCATCCACTACGTCACGAAACGACGGACGCGCCTTTCCCGTAATTCCGCCGGCAATGAAACGGACGAACAGATCCTGGCGAGCAACATCGACGTCGTCTTCGTCCTGGCGTCGCTCGCCTCCGAACTGAACGTGCGGCGCATCGAACGTTACGTGGCTGTGGCCGCCGATTCCGGCGCCAAGGTCGTCCTACTGCTGACGAAGGCGGATCTCGTCGAGGATACGGAGTCCGGCGCCGCGTTGTTGCGCGCCGCGATGCCCGATCTCCCAATCATCGTCATCAGCACGGTTCGGAAGCGCGGCTACAAGGAAGTTCTCACCCACTTGAATCCGCGGGACACCACGGTGCTGATCGGTCCATCGGGCGTCGGCAAATCGTCGTTGATCAACCGTATCTGCGGCGAGGAGATGCTCCCGGTGCAGGAAGTCCGCGAAGACGACCAGAAGGGCCGCCACACGACGACCCAACGCGAGTTGATGCCGCTGCCGAACGGCGCGCTCGCCATCGACACTCCCGGAATCCGCGAGCTCCAGATCTGGATCACCGAAGCGGAGCTGGCGGAGGCGTTCGCGGATATCGAGGCGCTGTCGCTCAAGTGCAAGTTCACTACTTGCCGCCACGCGAACGATCCCGGCTGCGCCGTGCGCGGCGCCCTTGAGTCGGGCGCGTTGCAGGCCGATCGACTGGAGCACTACTTCAAGCTCAAGGCCGAGGCGGCGGTTCTCCGTGGCCGCCAGCTAGGCCGGGCCTCGGTGCAGGAGCGCCGTATCAAGAAGCGGCTGGTCTTCGAGCGGGATGAACCCTGGAGCAAGACATGAAAAAGGCAGCCGTCGATAGGCTGCCTTCCTGATCCGTGTTCGGGATCAGGCCTTACTTGACCGGGATTTGAAGAAGCTGGGCTTCGGTCCACTGCTCGCCCCTGTCCTTGGTCGCCGCGCGGATCTTCGTCACCTCGGCGGCGGTCACGGCGGAGCCCTTGTTGCCCCACTCGTTCCTGACGTAGCTGATGACGTTCGCGATGTCTTCATCCGTCAACTGGTCGCGCCAGGCCAACATCGCGTTGTTGTAGTCCACACCGTTCACCTTCAGCGGGCCCTGAACACCATTGAGGACAATGCGGACCATGCGATTTGGACCTTCCACGTTGACCCAGTCTGACTTCGCCAAAGGAGGGAACTGACCCGGAGCACCGGCCCCGTTGCCCTGATGGCAACCGACACAGTAGGTGCCGTAAACTTTGCGCCCCGGAATGAACCAAGGCGGCAACTCCGGCTTCGGCGTCGCATCATCGACTTCCTTGAAGCTCTCGAAACGTCCGTAGACATTCGGATCGAAATCCGCACCCGAATTGATCGAACGGACGATCAAAGCGTAGACAAGAATGCCAAGCGCGGTGACCGCCCAGAGCGGCGCCGGGCTCAGCCGAACCCTGGGCTCAGGCCCGGTTTCCATCGATGACTTGTTGGAGAGATCGCTCATGGCTCGGCGTTACTTCGCAGCTCCATTCGTCGCCGTCTGACTGACCACGTTGGACTTGCCCTTGGGCGCAGGTATCGGCGCCTCGAAGAGATTCACGTCCTGGCGCAGGCTCTTCAGGTAGGCCACCAAGGCGCGGGCTTCGGAAGTCGGAACCACCTCGTAGCCGTCCTGATATTGCTTCGGAAGAACAACGGACTCGGGAAGCTTCAGAGCCGAGGTGGAGCCGCCCTGCGGCATGACCTTCCGGTAGTCGAACAAGTGGAGATACGGCGGCATGGTCGACTTGTTGCCGGCTTTGCCATCCATGAAGGCGTTGGGCGCGAACAGGTGGACGAAGTGCCAGTTTTCATCCGGCTGCCGCAGTCCGATGTTGGAAAGGTCCGGTCCGAGTCGTTGCACGCCGAACATCGCGGGCTGATCGAACAGGTAGTCGCGGTGGACGCTGAAACGGTTCAACTGGGTCCAACGGGCGTCGGCCGGATGCGGGGAAACCTGTTGGCTGTGGCAGTAGTAGCAGCCTTCACGCTGGTAGATTTCACGCCCCTGCGCGGCGATTCCGGCCCGGGCCTGCGGATAGATTTCGCCGACATCGCCTTCGGCCGGCGGACGGTTCAAGGGCTGGAGCTGGACATCGGGTTGCTGGCGACCGATCTGGACCTGCGGGGCGAGAACCATCCCCGACCAGGAGCCGAGGAAAGTGAGAAGGAGTCCAAGGAAGATGAGCGTGCCGTGGTTCATTGCTTCTCCTTGGATTCAGAGGTGTCGACGGCCCACGTGGCGCAGCCGCAATCCTCGACAACGACGGTTTTGAGCTCACGGACGATCCGGAGCAGCACCACCACGGACAATACGAGAAGGGCCAGGAAACCGAGCGTGCTCATGCCCATGTAGGGGACGAGACCTTTGACAACATCGGCCGAGGTCTTGGATTCGTCGCCCCAGATCGAGGCCTGCTTCATTCCGCCAAGGATCAGCGGAATGCTGGTCATGAACAGGGCGATCAGCGAAACCGCGATGCCACCAAGGTTGAAGCTCCGTCCCAGCAGGGCCGGCAACATCAGATTGTATCCGGCCAGAATGGAGAATCCGACAAAACCGAACAGGAGCATGAACGTGATCCCGGGGCTGAACAACGTAAGCTGCAGGGTCAGGTTCCGGCTGCGCAGGTAGAACGACACGCTGAGCAGAGCGTAGGAGATCAACGCTGTCAGCGCGAACCGCGCGTAGCGCAGGGACAGCGATTCCTTTTCTGAAACCGCTTCGGCATCGGTCGAGTTCCACAGGTTGTGGACGACCAGCGCGATGGGAACGAGGAAGATCAAGTTGGCCGATTCGCTGATCGTGATGATCCAGCGCGGAAGCGGCGCGCCCGAGTGGACGCCGCCCCAGCCCGCCAGAATTGCCAGTGTCCAGAACGCAAGGGTGGCGGACGAACGGCTGTGCAGGTCCGTCTTGGAGGTCTTGGGTATGACGTAGAACAACGCCCCGAGACCAAGGAAACCAAACCAGAGCCACGTCATGCTGTTGATGAACCAGCCGTTGACGGAAAGTTGGACTGCACCGCGAACCGTCTGGCCCAGCAGGGTCCAACTGGCGGTTCCGAGCATCCAAGGAAGCGTGAGGAGAGCGCCGATGATGAACCACGCCGCAGGATAGAGCGTCCGCTCACTTCGCGAAGCGATGGTCAGCAGGCCGCACACGGAAATGACAATCGATGCCACGAACAGCATCGCCTGGGCGCCGGCGGGCATTTCCAGCCACGGCAGACCCGTGTTGTAGCCGGCAAGGATGCCGACCGTTCCAACAAGAACGGTTCCGTTCCACAGCACGCCGCCAAAGGTCAACACCGCGGGCAGCGCAACTTTTGTCCGTCCAGTCCGGGCCAGAATCCAGATCCCAAGAGCCGCACCAGCCTGGCTGAGGAATCCGTAAAGGAAGGCGTTCATGGCGGCCGGTTGGAGACGGCCGTAGGAAAGAAACGGGAATGCAGCACCCAGATTGGGTCCGTGCATCTTCATCGCGGAAAGGAAAAACAGGAAAGCCGACGCCACGAACCAGATTGCGCCGAAAACCGAGAGCAGAAGAAGAGGGATCTTCCCAGCTGAGTCCGCGTTGGACCTGCCCGAAACTTCGCGGGAAACTTCCGCCTGGATGGAGGGTGAAGCGGGCATGGAGACGCGGCTCACTCGAACGCGTTGGGCTTCTCGGGCAGTTTGGCCGTGGCGGTTTCCAGCCGGTCGAGCAGCACCTTGCGGGCGGCAGCCGGGTTCTGCCATTCACGGAGGGTGAGCTCCATCGCGGCATTGATGGGAAGACGGTAGATGCCGCGCTGCGGGTCGATCATCGCCGCGTTGGTAAGGGTAGCGGTCGTGGCGTCCGTCACTTCCTGACGGAACTTGAGGCGCTCGCTCACGCGCTGCGCCGCGATGTCGGGCGGGGCGACTTGCCGGGTCGCGAGACGGACGGTCCCATAACCGATGGCGATCGCGCCGACGATACCGATGAGGTAGATGCCGAACGGCTTCTTGTTTTCGCTGCTCATGGTTTCAAAGGGTTACTTGATGCCAAGGTGGGCGGCAGCCATCGAACCTTTGACGGGAGGAACGTAAACGCCGAGGCATTCCGCCATGCGCGGATCCTTCTGCGGATACGGCGGGTGGGCATTGAAGAGTTTCAGCCACGCCATCGAAAGAATGCCGCCGATGAACGCCATGCAACCGATGTCTCCGTAATGGAGGACAAAGCCTTCCTTGTGAAGGACGGGCATGATGTTGAACTGCATGTCCATGTAGTGGAGCACCCATGCCAGAGCGACCACGGGACCGATGACGGCGATGCTGCGCTTGGCGTCCTGTCGCAGCATGACGAGGAACGGCACAAAGAAGTGGCCGAAGATCATCAGGATGCCGACTCCATACCAGGAACCAGCCTCGCGGCGGATGAACCAGAAAGTTTCTTCCGGCATGTTGGCGTTCCAGATGAGGAAATACTGCGAGAAGGTGATGTAGGCGTAGAAGACCGTGAACGCGAAGAACATCTTGCCGATGTCATGGAACGTGGTCTTCGTCACAACCGCCTTGAGCGGGCCCGTGCGCTGGAGCAGCATGGCGATGATGTAGAGCGTCCCGTAGGTCAGCCACACGCTGCCGGCGAAGTAATAGACGCCATACATCGTGCTGAAGAACTGGTGCATCAGCGACTTCATCAGCATGAAGCAGAGGAACGTTCCCGAGAAGGCGAAGGCGAAGATTCCCCAGCCGGCATGGATGCGATTGCTGAGGGTCCATCTGGCTGAACCGTCCTGGTCCTGGCCGGTCGTGTTGGAACGGAACTTCCAAGCCAGGAACGTCCAGATAGCGAAACACACAGTGATCATGATCACCCAGCCCTGCCGTGTGAACAACGGCTGTTTGGCCTCGAGGGCATGGTCCGTGTGGACATCCGCAAAAAACCACGGGTAGAGCTGGATCTGGTCGCTCCACGCGAAGCCAACGATCGGCAACCACAGGAGGAACATCACCGGAGCGAGCATCGCGAGGTTCTCAATGATGCGCCGCAGCGGAACGGTCCAATAGGCGTCGAAGAGGTGATGGATCAGGACCAGGAACAAGCCCCCGAACACGAGGCTCAGGAAGAACATGTAGGCGGTCAGGTAGGAGTAGGCGAGCTGCTTGCCGTGGTCCTTATTGAAAAGGAAGGCGGCGGCACCAACCACAAGACCGACGACGGTCAGGATGAGCGGCAGCCTGCTCCAGACCGGAGCCAGCTTCAGCGTTGCGACTTCTTCTTTGGCGTGGGAGGCCATGGTTCTCGGAAAGTTATTTCTTGATGGTGGCCATGATGTCGGCCGGCACTTCGTCCTTGGTGACGAGACGGCCGCGCTGCAAGGCGCGGACGTAGGCGATGACGGCCCAGCGGTCGGAGGGTTCCAGCTTGTCGGCGTAGGGCATCATCGTGTTCTTGCCGAGCGTGATCGTGTTGAAGATCTCGCCGTCGGGCATCTTCACAATGCGGGGGTCGTGGAGGCTCGCGGTGGCGGTCATGCCATACTTCGAAGTCACGCCTTTGCCATCCCCGACCGAGCTGTGGCAGGGCGAGCAATAAATGTTGTAGCGCTGCTGTCCGCGCTCCAGGACCTGGGCGGTCACCGGAGCGGGAATTAGCTCAACGAAGTTTGTCTTGCCGGAGATTTTTCCGGTGTTGAACGGATGGGACTGGTGGCCGAACACCGTCTCAGCACCCACCTGCACTGCGGACGCGTGAACCACCGTGCCTTCAACAGGCAGGCGGGACGAGAGGCCGTCGGCGAAGAAATTGTTCGGGGCCTCGGGTCGCAGCTTGGGCTGGCGGTCCATGTCCGGAAACAACTCGATCGGGGTGTTCTTGGTGTAGCTGCCGCGGAAGCCGGCAACCGCCACGACACCGACCACGAGAACGAAGAATCCAACGAGGAAGTAGCGCATTATTCCTCCACCTGCTCGATGTGCTTGCCGCCGGTGGACTCGAGCAGCTTGCGGGTTTCTGTTTCGGAATAACGCGGATCGGTGACTTCGATCGCGATGAAGAACTTGTCGTTCTGCGCTCCGGCGTGGAACCGCTTGTTCTTGAACAGCGGGTTATACCAGCGCGGCAGCTTGTTGAGAAACGCCATGCCGAAGAGGGTTCCGAATGCCGACAGGAGAATCGTCATTTCATAGCTCACCGGGAAGGCATAGAGAGGGCTGAAGAGCGGCTTGCCACCTACGACGATGGGGTAGTCATACTGGCTCATCCACCAGATCATGGTCATACCGGCCGTGAAGCCGGTGCAGCCACCGATGAACGTGAAGTAGCCGACCTTCGAATCGCCCAAGCCCATGGCGTCATCCATGCCGTGGATCGGGAACGGCGAGTAGACATCCCAATATTTGTAGCCGGCGTCACGAACCACTTCGGCCGCGTGCATCAGGTCGGCGGGAGTGGTGTATTCGGCAAGGATCGAGTGGGGCCGTGAAACCGCCGTGGTCGAACCTGTCGAGACGTTTGCTTGAGTCGTGTTGCTCATCAGTGATGCCCTCCCCTGGCTCCGCCCAACGGATGGTGCGGATCAGCCTGCGGTGTCACGCCCTTCACTTCGGAGATTGCGATGACGGGCAGGAACTTCATGAACAGAAGGAACAGGGTCATGAACAGGGCGAACGAGCCGGCGAAGGTCAGGATGTCCACCCAGGTCGGACTGAACATGCCCCAGTTCGACGGCAGGAAGTCGCGGTGCAGCGAGGTCACGATGATGTTGAACCGCTCGAACCACATGCCGACGTTGACGAGGGCCGCGAGGACCCAGACGATCCACATGTTGGTCCGGACTTTCTTGAACCAAAAGAGGTGAGGAATGATGACGTTGCACGACATCATTGCCCAGTATGCCCACCAGTAGGGCGCGGGATCGACCTTGAACATCGGCCCGAAGATCCACGGATCGGCCGCGCGGTTCTTGATGAAGACATCGAGCTCGTAGGGGTTGCCGCCATACCACGCGATGAAGAACTCCATGATGTAGGCGTAGCCGACGATCGAGCCCGTCGCGAGGAGCACCTTGCACATCAGTTCCACGTGCCGAACGGTGATCAGGTCCTCCAGCTTGCAAAGCGAACGGAGCGGGAGCATCAGCGACAGCACCATGCCAAAGCCGGAGAAGATCGCGCCGGCCACGAAGTAAGGAGGGAAGATCGTGGCATGCCAGCCGGGAAGCTGCGACACGGCGAAATCGAAGGAGACGATCGAATGCACGGACAGGACGAGCGGCGTGCTCAGGCCGGCCAGGATAAGGTAGGCCTTCTCGTAGTTGCTCCAGTTGCGGTTCGAGCCGCTCCATCCGAGGGCGAAGAGGCCATAGCAGAATTTCCTCAGCTTCGTCTTCGCCCGATCGCGCATGACGGCGAGGTCGGGAACAAGGCCGGTATACCAGAAAAGCGTCGAAACGGTCGCATAGGTCGAGACGGCGAACACGTCCCAAAGCAACGGCGACCGGAACTGCGGCCAGATGCCGTTCGAATTGGGAAAGGGAATCAGGTAGCCGGGCAACGTCGCGAACCAGACACGGCCGGTGTGGACAACGGGGAAGATGCCGGCGCATACGACGGCGAAGATGGTCATCGCTTCGGCGGCGCGGTTGATTGATGTCCGCCATTTCTGACGGAGGAGGAAGAGGACGGCCGAGATCAGAGTGCCGGCGTGGCCGATGCCGATCCAGAAGACGAAGTTCGTAATATCCCACGCCCAAGCGCTGGGCTGGTTCAAGCCCCAGACGCCCACACCCGTCGAGATCAGGTAGGCGATCATCGTGAACATCATCAGCATTCCGCTGAAGCTGACGATGAAGGCCGGCCACCACCACTTGGGCGTCTTGCCTTCGGCCACACTCGCAACCTGTTCGGTGATCCAGGCTAGCGACCGGTTGTTGTGGACCAGCGGCTCGCGTTCGATCTCGGCCGGAGGAGCCTGGATCTTCGGGAGTCCGTTTGAAATTACCGCTTCAGAGGCCATTAGTGCGCTCCTTTCTTCTCGGCGGCACCATGCGCCTCGGAACCGTGTTCAGCAGCGCCATGAGCGCCGTGATGGGACTCGAGCGGGTTGCCTTTGCCCGCGTCCGTATATTCTTTCATGGTGAAGGCGAGTTCATACGCATCCGGCATCTTGGGATTCGGATTGCGGATGCGGGCGAGATAAGTGACGCGCGGACGGGTCTCAAGGAACCCGAGGACCTCGTAGTTGCGCTGGCTGGCGCGGAGCTTGGCCACACGGCTGTTCGGATCGAGCAGGTTGCCGAATTCGACCGCTTCCGCCGGGCAGGCCTGGGCGCAAGCGGTGGTGAAGGTGCCTTCCGGAACCTGCACGTTGCTGGACGCGCCGGCTTTGACCTTCTGGTTGATCTTGGCCTCCTCGATGCGCTGGACGCAGAAGGTGCACTTCTCCATCACACCGCGCATACGGACACTGACGTTCGGGTTCTTGCCGAGCTTGATGATCTCCCACTCGGCGGAGCTGTTCTTGTCGACGCCCGCGATACCCTTGTAGAGACCGGCATCGGTCGTGACCCACGAAGTGCTGCCGCGCTTGGTCGTCTTGACTTCGGCGTAGTCGTTCTCGCGTTTGTTGTAGTCGAAGAAATTGAAGCGACGCGCCTTATACGGGCAGTTGTTCGAGCAATACCGCGTGCCGATGCAGCGGTTGTAGGCCATGACGTTCAGGCCTTCCTCGTCGTGGACCGTGGCGTTGACAGGGCAAACGCTCTCGCACGGCGCATTCTCGCAGTGCAGGCACATCATCGGCTGGCTGGCCACCTGCGGATCTTCGACGGATCCGGCATAATAGCGGTCGATACGCAGCCAGTGCATCTCACGGCCCTTGAGGACCTGGTCCTTGCCGACGATCGGAACGTTATTCTCGGACTGGCAGGCAACGACGCAAGCGGAGCAGCCCACGCAGGAGTTCAGGTCGATGACCATGCCCCACTGGTGAACTTCGCTCTTCAGGATCTGACGACGATCCGCACGGGGCCCGAGGCCACTGTTCACGTTCGTGCCATAGGTCTCGTAGGGATGCTCGTAGATGCCCTTCGGACGGTTCTCCACCCGGCCGATCGTCTTCACCTCGTAGGTGCCGACGACTCCTGGGAAATGCGCCTCCAAATCCATGTTGGTGGCGAAGTCGGCCTTCTTCTTCCAATTCTCAAGGGTCGCTTCACGGACGATCGGACGGCCTTCCATCGAGCCGTGCTCTTGCGTGGTCGCAAGGTTCAGCATCTTGCCCGTGGGCGTGAGCGTCGCGCCGGAAGCGAAGTAAGGTGAGGATGAAGTGCGGATCTTGTAGGCGTTGAAGCCGGACTTGCGACCAACGCGGCCGGTCACTTCGCGGCCATAGCCCAACGCGACGACGACGACATTGTCGGCGAGGCCGGGCTGGATCCAGACGGGTCCGGTGACTTCGCGGCCATTAACCTTGATCGTGACTTCGTCGTTGCCGACGAGGGATTCGTTGCTCTTGAGCGCCTTGCCGAGCGAGTCGCCGTTACGGATGCGCTGGCTGGAAAGTTTGGTGATCTCCAAGCCAAGCTCCTTCGCGGTCGTCGCGCTGACGGCGATGACGTTTTCCCAGACGATCTTGCTCACTGGATCCGGCATTTCTTGGAGCCAGCCGTTGTTGTTGTAGCGGCCGTCATCAAGGCTGTAATCACGCGCGAACACGACTTCGAGCTTGTCCTTGGAAGGAGCCGCCGGAGCGGTATGAGCCAGCGCAAGGCCCGACACCAAAGAGACAACCACCGGCTTGGCGGCGGACTTCGGAAGATAACCGTCATGCAGGAACTGCTTCCAGACTTCATCGGCATCCAACTGGGCGATTCCACCAAACTGCTGCGAGAAGGTCTCACGAACCACATCGTAGGCGCGAACCGACGAGAATCCGCCGATGCGGGCAATGACTTCAAGCTCGGTCAAGCCGTTGAACAAGGGTTCAATCAACGGCTGAACGGGAACCAGTGTTCCATCGGACGTGCGGGCATCGCCCCAAGACTCCAAGAAGTGCGCCTGGTTGAGGTGCCACGTCGCGAGGGCCGAGGTTTCGTCCTCGTGATAGCCGAGACGAACGATGTTCTTGGCTTTCTTGGCCGCAGTCGCGAAATCGAGGTCGACCGGCGCGTTGTAGGCCGGGTTTCCGCCGAGGATGACCAGCGAACTGACGGAACCAGCGGTGAGCTTGCCGATGAGGTCACCGATCGAACCTTCGGCCGGTAGGGCCGGCAGGTAAGCAACCGTGCTGCCTACGTTGCCGAGCGCGACGTTGATGGCGTTGGCCATGACGTGGGCGACGACGGGCTGCTGGTAGCCGACGAGCACGAGGCTCATGCCCTTGTTCGCAACCAAGTCGGCCGCACAGGTCGTGACCCATGATTCGGCCGTGCCTTCACCGACCTTGTTCGATCCAGGAAAACTAGAAACGAGTGAGGAGAAAATGTCGGACGATCCGGTGAGTTTCGCCACTTCGGAGCCGAGACGCGCGAGCGCACCGATGATCCGGCTGGGAGCCAAGCGCAGGCGGTGATCGGCGTTCGTGCCGGTCACGGTCATGGCGCCTTCCACGACGTAAAGGCGGTTCATCACGTCGGAGGACTTGTCGACCTTTCGGCCCTTGGCAAATCCGCGGATGTTGACGTGGGCGTTCTCCTCGGCACCGAGGAAATCAGCATCGAACGCCGCGATCGCCTTGGCCGAGGAAAGCGTGAAATAGGGCGCGACCGGCTTGCCAAATGCGGCAGTGGCGCCGGCGACATGGACGTAGGGATCCACGGGCTCGTAGACGTAGACACCGGCCGAGGGGAACTTCTTCGTCAACTCCGCAAGCAAACGGGCGCGCGACGGGGAGGTGTTCCGCTCCAAAAGCAGGGCGAGGCCGGCACCACCGTTGGCTGCCGCTTCACGGGAGATTCCAGCGAGCGCGTCGGTCACGGCTCCAGCCGTGACAGCGGACATTCCCGATCCTTCACGTTTCCATGAACGCATCGAGCGATCCGGATCGTAGAGGTTCAGAAGGGCTGCCTGGGCATAAACATCGGTGCTTCCATTGCTGTCCGGGTGACCCGAATTGCCTTCAGCCTTGGTAGGACGGCCGTCATGGGACCGGACCAGCAGCGGAACCGCGCCACCCTTGGTCGGCATCGCGGTCGCGTAATAGACCGGCTTGCCGTGGATGTAGTTTTCCGGCTGCCTACCGAACGGGACAATCTTCTCAACCGGACGACGGCACCCGCTCAATCCGAAGCCTGCCAACAGGAACGAAGCGGACATCAACTTGACGAAATTACGGCGAGTGACCGGATCGGTCAACTCGCTGGCTCCAGCGGGAAATTCCTTCTCGGCCCACTCGCGGAACTCAGGGGTCTCGGCCACCTGATCCAGACTGCGCCAGTATTTCGGGCCGACTTCCGGCTCAGGGCATTGGGGCGGAATCGTTTTCATCGATGGCAAGCGGAGCAGTTCTGGGACGCATTCACCTTCCAGTCGTGGGCCAGCTTTAAGCCGCTCTTCAACTGCTTCTCGGCGTCGACCTTGAGGTCGAGGTTGTAGACATCCTTGGGATCGCGCAGCGCCAACTCGGGGTTCCGATGGCAGTCCACACAGAAGGACATGCTCAGCGGTTTGGCGTGATAGACCTCGTCCATGTGGTTGATCTGGCCATGGCACTCGACGCACGAGATGCCGCGGCTGACATGGACGGAATGGTTGAAATAGACGTAGTCCGGAACCTTGTGGATCTGCACCCATTCGATCGGCTTGCTCGTGGTGTAGCTCTGGCGGACGAGCTCCAGCTTCGGCGACTCCTTCAGCACGATGCTGTGGCAGTTCATGCAGGTGTTCGCGGCCGGGACATTCGAGAACCACGACTTGTCCACGTTGTTGTGGCAGTAGCGGCAATCGATCTGAAGCTGGTTCGCATGGATGTCATGCGAGAAAGCCACCGGCTGCGTGGGCTTGTAGCCGACGCGGGTATACTTCGGGGTGAAATAATACCCAACGGCGCCCAGCGCGAATGTGCCAAGAAGGGCGGCACCAATGCCGACCTTCAGCGGCAGCGAATTGGTCCATTTCGGAAAAATGTCTGACATTTCAGTGCTCCGGATGACTCGAAAACGCGATCCCCACAGCCCGAACAGCCCCGGGGTCACAGCCTCGAAAGTTCGGCGAGGCCCGTTTTGAACGTGTCCGTCGGCAGCTGTGACAAACCATGTCACCCCTGCCGCTCGCGTTTCTAAGCCGCCGCTTTTTTGAAGCAAGAATAGTTTGTGAAATTTTTCACTAATTCAGCTTCGTTACGGACCTCATAAGTCGTGCAGGCGGGATTACGCATTAATAATCAGCGTTCTTTGTCTGCGGCCAAAGCGGGCTTTGGATATCCGTCAACCCGGGGGGACCGACGCGACGATCTTGGCCAGCGACGCCACCACAACAGCGATCCAACCACCAAGGAGCACAAGGCGAAGCGGTTCGGAAACGAAAAACCGGGATACATTGGGTGCGTTCATCGCGTCGAACCTGGCCCAGCGGCTTCCAGATCCGCTCCGCCGAAATTGATCAGCTCCAGCCATGGCTTGCTCGCCAAATTCCGGAATCAGTTTTCCTTCCGGCAAGAATCAGTCACTGATCGACAAACCCAGTGTAGCTGAAATCCAACTCCGGAGGCGAACTGTCTCCGGAAGCAGGCTCCGTGGCCTGCGTCAGCTCAGAAAGGTTCACCGCCATGAATGTCAAACCTTCGAAAAAGCCCGGCAAAGTCCTGATGGAAGTCGGCCGAAAGGACACTCCCATTCTCGCCGCCAGTTCCTTGGCCGGGTCGCCCATCGCACTCAAGAGCATCCTCGTGCCGGTGGATTTCTCGGAATGCTCCGAGAAAGCCCTGATCTACGCGCGGGGTTTTGCGAAGCAGTTCGGAGCCAGCATCGTTCTCCTGCACGTGGTCGAACTCTCATATTCCTACGCCGACATGGCCATTTTCGACTACGCGAGCCTCGAAAAGGATCTACGTCAGGCCGCGGAATCACGTCTCCGCAACTTGGCGAAAGGAGTCGAGAAGGACGGAACCCCGACATCCGTGGAGATCCGGCTGGGTCGCCCAGCGCGGGCCGTCGCAGAGATCGCCAAGGAACTCGCAACCGATCTGATCGTCATTTCCACCCACGGCTACACGGGCCTGAAACACGCGCTTCTGGGCAGCAATGCTGAAACCATCGTGCGCCATGCGCCATGCCCGGTCCTGGTAGTCCGGCCGCAGGAACACGAGTTCCTGAAAGAGTAAGCCGATGGACGACGAACGCATCCTGGTCGCCGGAGGAGTCACGGAACGCATGCGCGGAACGACAGCCTACGGCTGCCCGCGCGACTTCCTCGGCAACCGCCAGGTCTACGTCGTGATCTCACCCCGCGCCCGGGGGCTGTCTGTCGGCGTCAATCTCAACCCCGACCGCCAGTGCAACTTCGATTGCGCCTACTGCGAAGTGAACCGCTCGCAGCCTGCGCCCGCGTCGGTCTCGGTCGACATGCGGGCCATGGCCGACGAGCTGAGCGGGACGATCAGGTTCGTCCGGTCCGGGGCCATAGGCACCCGTTCGCCGTTCAACCTCCTTCCGCGCGACCTGCTCGAGCTTCGTCACGTCGCGGTCAGCGGCGACGGGGAACCGACCCTCTGCCCGCAATTTGCCGAGGCCATTGAAAGCGTCGTCCACGTCCGCGCCAAGATCGCCGGCGGGTTCTTCAAGATCGTCGTCATCAGCAACGGAACCGGTTTCGAACAGCCCTCGGTGCAGAAGGGGATCGCGCTCCTCACCAACCGCGACGAGGTCTGGGCCAAGCTCGAAGCCGGAACCCAGTCCTACATGGACATCGTCAACCGCTCGGGGATACCGCTTGAGAAAATCATTGAGAACATCCGCCTGATGGCGCGCCTGCGGCCCGTCATGATCCAGAGCCTGTTCCCTTCCCTTTCCGGCCGCGGACCGAGCGATGCGGAGATCCTCGCCTACGCGGAACGGCTGAAGGACCTCAACGATTCCGGCGCGCAAATCCCGCTCGTCCAGATCTACTCGGCCACACGGCCCACCATGAATCCGGCCTGCGGACATCTTCCACTGCAGGCTTTGTCTGCGATTGCCCGCACGGTCCGACGTGTTTCAGGCCTCAGGGCTGAGGTGTTCTGAGGACTTCGCGTCCGCAAAACCCAGTTCCCACAATGCCATCCTTCTTCCACAGCGAAGTGCTCTGCGAGGTCGGGTTCGACGGTTCCGACCACCTTGTGACGGCGACGGTGGAAGGGCGTTTTGATCCCGGCGGGAACCGTGTCACAGTAAATAGGGATGCATTTCTCCGCCCCACCGACATCAGCCGAAAAGACCAGCCGTCACGTCCAGCTTGGTTGCCCCCGGCCGACGACATCGGAGAGGCGATGGGCCCGGACGAAGCCAGTGCATTCGTCTCCGAAGTCTTCACGAAATGGGTGCGCCAGGTCCGGGCTGCACTCGAATCGGAAGGAGACAATGACATCATCCACCGCCACCACTGAACGGAGTTCGACATGAACCAAGACACCCGCAAAGAAGTTCCACCCACCGAGAATCCCGCGCTCGAAACCGCCATGGCCGGGCATCCGTTTCTTAAGGACCTACCACCCCACATTTTCAAAAAGCTTTCGGCGACCGGAATGCTCATCCAGTTCAAGCCCGGCCAACAGATCTTCGTGGAAGGGGACCCGGCGAACCGATTCTACCTGATCCTTACCGGAACCGTTGTCCTGGCCGCACCGGCGCTCGAGGGCCGTTCCGTCACGCTCCAAAAAATCGGCGACGGCGACGTGCTCGGCTGGTCCTGGCTCATCCCCCCGTATTCCTGGCTCTTCGACGCCACAGCCGAAACCGAAGTCGAGGCCATATTTTTCTACGGCACACGCCTCCGCGAGGAGTGCGAGAACGACCACGATCTCGGCTTTGAACTCATGAAACGCATGAGCACCATCGTCGTGCACCGGCTCCAGGCCGTCCGCCGCCAGCTGGTGACGCTGGCCGCGTCCAAGGAACGCTGATCTCTGCCGGCCGGCATTCCGGCTAGACGCCGACACCCTTCTTGGCCAGCAGGGTCACGATCTTCACCGCGATGAACCCCGCCCAGATCAGCATCATCGCGCCCGAGACCCGGATGGTGACGATCAGCGTTTTTTCAGTGAGCTTCTTGCGGAGCTGACCAACGACGTAGGCGAGCAGGACGAACCACAGGGTGACCCCGAGCGTGACGCCCGCGATGAAGAAGGTCTTGCTCTCCAACGTGGGCTTCACGTAGCCGCGCGACATGAAGAACACCGCGATCGCGATCCAGAAAGGCAGGATGCCGAGGTTTCCCATCGTCCGCACAAAGCCGATCATGAAGGCCGAGTGCGGGTGGAGTTTCTCCTGCACCACCTCCACGCTGTGGGGCTCCTTCGGAACTCCGGGCGTCAGCAGGTATTTCAAGCCAAGGAAGAACATCAGGCAGAAGCTCCCGAGCTCCATGACGGCCACGATCTTCGGACTGGTGAAGAACGCGGCGAAGCTCGCGAAGGCCATCGCGCAGTAGATTATCTCCATCGCCGTCGCCCCTAGGCCGATCATCAAAGCCCAGAAGAAACCACGTCGTGCGCCCTCTTTGACGATCGAGGCGTTGATCGGTCCCACGGGGATGCAAATGGCGAAACCCACGGCAAGGCCGATGCCCCAAGTGGTCATGAGTTGCTCGAAATGATCCATCTGGATTACGGCCTTCCCGCCGTTGGTCCCGTTCCTTCGTCCTCGTCCTCGTCCTGATCCTCCTCCACGTCGTCACGCAGCTTGCGTGAAACGCGGGTCCGGACAAAGCCCCACAGCAGATACAACGTGAAGGTCGCCGGCAGGACGTAGAACAGGAGCTTCTCCCGGAAGATCACCAGGCTGCCGACCACGAGCGCCCCGAGCATGGTCTTGAGGAACGTGCTGCGCGAGCGAAGCCCGAGCGACTTGAAGCTCGGATATTTCACGGTGCTCACCATCATCACGGACAACATCACGAGCACTGCGCCCAGCATGTAGTTCCAGTTCCCAAGCGACCGTTCCTTCTCGTTCATCTGGATCACGAGCAGGGTCAGCGACGAGACCAACCCCGCCGCGGCCGGAATGGGAAAGCCGAGGAATTCCTTCCCACCACCGCCGCCCGACATCGTCGCCAGACAATTGAACCGCGCCAAGCGAAACGCCCCGCACAGCAGGTAGGCCGATGCGATCAGCCAGCCGATCTGCGTGTGGTCGGGGAACAGGTCGGCCAACACCACTCGGTGCACGAGAAACGCCGGCGCCACGCCAAACGAGACCACGTCCGCCAAGGAATCAAACTCGCGGCCGAACGGGCTTTCCACCCCGATCATCCGGGCCACCCGCCCGTCAAAGAGGTCGAAGATGCAGGCAAGCAGAATGAATCCGAGGGCCAGTTTGATCGGCATCCAGTTCACGATTCCCGACGCATCGGGAGTCAGGTTCGCCTCGACGATCTTGGTCAAGGCGACGAACCCGCAGAAGAGGTTGCCCGCGGTGAGAAGGTTCGGGAGAAAGTAGATCCTCAGCTTCGCCTCGGGGGCGTCGCCGGAACCTGACGGGTTTGGTTGGTTGGATGGACCTCCCATGGGTGTTGATCGATGTTAGAAGAGTCAGCCACACCGATACCCGGCGCGGCAAGAAGCGTCACAGTTCCTTGACGATGAACGGCGCGAACTCGGCATGGAGATAGGGCGGAATCCGTGCACGCAGAAGGGCGTTCTCCGCGCCCTGGTAGTCCGCATCGATCACCTGCGCCACCTCGTGAAGTCGCGCGATCACGGCGGAGCTTCCGTAGGGCACGGCCAGTTCGACGAATTCGCGGATGGGCCGGAGCCTGGTTCCGATCTCCGCCATCAAGGCGTCCGTCCCTTCTCCCGTGCGGGCCGAGACCATCGCGCAATCTGGAAAACGCTCCGTGAACCGCGCCTTGAAGGCCGGATCCAAGATCCGGTCGGCCTTGTTGAAGACCATCAACGTCGGCTTGCCGCTCGCGCCGAGTTCTTCGAGGACCAGATTGACGGCCACGATCTGCTCCTCGGCCTGCGGATGGCTCACATCCACGACATGGACGAGCAGGTCCGCCTGCACGACCTCTTCCAGCGTCGCCTTGAACGCTTCGACCAAGCCGTGCGGCAGCTTGCGGATGAACCCGACGGTGTCGCTCAAAAGCACGTTCTGGTTCGTCGGCAAACGCAGCCGTCGCGTCGTCGGATCAAGCGTGGCAAACAGCTTGTCCTCGGCCAGCACCGCGGCGCCCGTGAGACGGTTGAGCAGCGTGGATTTTCCCGCGTTCGTGTAGCCGACGATGGAGGCGAGCGGCCATTGGTTGCGCTGCCGACCGGCCCGCTGCGTCTTGCGCTGGCGCTCCACGATCTCGAGCTCGTCCTTGATCTTGTCGATCCGCTCCTGCGTCTTGCGGCGGTCGGCCTCGAGCTGGGACTCGCCTTCACCGCCGATGGAGCCGGTGGAACCGCGCTGACGCGACAAGTGCGACCAGAAGCGTGTCAGGCGTGGAAGCAGATACTGAAGCTGCGCGAGTTCGACCTGCATCTTGCCCTCCCGCGTGCGGGCCCGTTGGCCGAAGATTTCCAGGATCAATCCCGTCCGGTCCATGACCTGGCAGCCGAATATCTCCTCCAGATTGCGTCCCTGCCCCGGCGACAGCTCATCGTCGAAGATCACCGTGTCGACCCCGAGGAGTTTGCACATGTCGGCGAACTCCTTGGCCTTGCCGGGACCGATGTAGGTGGCCGGAGTGATCCGAGCAATCTTCTGGACGCCCCGTTCCGCAACCTCCAATCCGGCGGTCTTCGCCAGCTCGGTCAGTTCGTCCAATGAATCCTGGATGTCGAAGGAATCCCCCGCCTTGAGCTGGACACCCACCAGGAAGGCCCGGTTGGTGCGACGGACAACGGTATCAATCAGTGCTTTCAAATCGTTCG
Source organism: Verrucomicrobiota bacterium (assembly GCA_038203875.1). Classification (GTDB taxonomy): domain Bacteria; phylum Verrucomicrobiota; class Verrucomicrobiia; order Limisphaerales; family CANJSG01; genus CANJSG01. The sequence goes on along the minus strand of JBBRDN010000019.1, from coordinate 8,547 downwards.
GTGACAGTAAGCACAGATCGAAACGGTAACAAACGGAGAAGATGCCGTGATGTCTATACCATCGCCGCCATGAGGGAACGCAGCTCGTCGTCGGCCTGCGCGGGATCGGCCAGGGTCTGGGCGATCTCGACGCGCAGGAGTTCGCGGTAGCGCTTGCGGAGGCGGTGGACCGCGACGCGCAGGGCGCCTTCGTCCATGTCGGCGGCGCGCGCGGCTTCGGCGTAGGGGATCGCGTCCCTGCCCGCCGTCAGGAAATCCTTCGCGCTCTCGAAGAGCGGGGCCTTTCCTTCGACGATGCACTCTGCCTGGAGCCGTTCGATGACGTGACGGAGCAACGCCAGCGCCCATTCCCGGTCGAAGGCCTGCTCGGGATTCGCCGGATCGGCGGGTTCCAAGTGGTAGCGGTCGTCCGCGTCCTGCCAATCGAGCGAGAGATGCAGCGCGCCGCCGCCGCGTTTCTGGCGCTGCGACTTGTCCCATTCGTTCGCGAGGAAGTGTTTCATCGACGCGAGCAGGAATGCCCGGAACCGGCCGCGTTCGGCGGAGACCCCTTCGAGATGGTTGCGTTCGAGGAACCGGGTGAAGAACGCCTGGACCAGATCCTCGGCGTCTTCCTTCGAGCGGCCCTGGCGGCGGACGTAGGCGTAGAGCGGATACCAGTAGGTCTGGCACAACTCGGCCAGCGCCCGGTCGGAGTGAGGCGATGACTTGCGCCCGGCATCGAGCACCACGGTCCAACGGGTCGTGGCGAAGATGTCGCCGCGACCCGCATGGGTGGCGTTCGGCGGTTCTTCCGATGAGCTCATCGTTTTACCGGTTTGATCGAGAGCGTGACGCCCGGCCGACAATTCGCAAAGCCCTCGAGACGAATCAGGCCAAAGCCGCCTTCGCGAGTCTGGTAGCTGAACGTTCGCGTGGCCAGGGCACCGGTCAGCGGCTTGAGCGTGTTCGGCGCGAAGCGGCTGCTGTAGACGCTGTCGACGACCTGCTGCGGGGTAAGCGTGTCCCAGTCGGAATCCTGCACGGTGCCGAACTCGGTGTTGAGGATTTCCAAGTGCCCCTCACGCGCCAGGGCGTCGAAGCCCTGTTGCCGCGCCCAAAGGTCGCTTTCACCAATCCCGTTCGCCGAGAACTTCATGGCCTTGCCGGTGTCGAAGTCGATGAGTTCGTCGAACATCAGCGAAACAACGTCGCCGAACTTCAGCGGCTTTGCCGTCGGCAGCACGCTCTTGGGCTCCAGCTCGACGCCTTGGAACTCGAACCACTGCACCCGACGGACGGCCACACGGAATTCCTTCACGTCCTTGAGCAGCAGCTTCGGGAACGAGCAGGTCCAGATTGATTCGCCGCCGCTGGGCGTGCCTGTGCCCGAGACCATGCGCTCCGTCCGCTCCTGACCGGCCAAGTCGACTGCCAGGATCTGCACCTGCCAATCGGAGGACACACGCGGCATGACCATGGTGATATGGGCGCCATTGGGCGTGTCGGTCTCACCGTGCATCGTGATCTGCCAACGGGGATCACCCGGCAAAGACGACGTCGTGGTGCGACGAGCCTGCGGGTCGTAAGAGAAGACCGGCCGCCTGGGCTCCAGGGTAAGACCGGCCCGAAGAGCGGTGACGCGTCCCGGATTGCGCAACGCCAGAACCATCGCATGCCCTCCGGCCAGGCGTTTGCCCTTATCGAAGACCGTGCCACCGGAGGTCATTGTCGCGTCCGGTTCCGACGCCGCCAGAAAGGGACCCTCGGCACCGTCGGGCAGTTCCAATGCACGAACAATGAAGACGTGAGCTGGACCAGCGTCGCGACCAACGTTTCCGAGAGCGTGCACTTCGAAGCTGGCGTTCGTGGCCGGGCGGCCATCGGGGCGCCACCATTGGTTCGGTGCGGACCCGGCCCGCGAGACGGCCAGGAGTTCGAGGTGGCCCCGACCGGGGACCTCGACGCGCATGACCCCGCTCGCAGGATCGCGCCGGGCTTGGACCAGGGCGCCGGGCGATTGGATTCCCAGCATAGGATTCAACACGTTCAGCTTGAGAAAGTGCGTGCCCACCACGGCAAGAAACACGGCCGCCAGCACCAGTTGATGCCGCAGATACGGAAACCGCTTCGGGGGCGGCAGAATGACGGTTCCGTTGGCCGCACGTTCGGGAACCGGTTTCTTCCGGTTCAGCGTCGAGCGGATGGCGAGAAAGGCCGTCCATCCGGCGATGAAGTAACAGAGCCGGGGAATGACATGCTCCCGACCGGAGACGAGATGGACGAGCCCCATGCCCGCCGCCGTGGTGAAGAGCACGGCTGCCACCACGCCCAGCGCGCCGTTGAAGGACACTTCCCGTTCACCATCCCGCTCGACCACGACAGGAATTCCAGCCCAGCGCAGATGACGAACGCCGGGAGTCTCCGGCTCGGCATCGGTGCCGGGAGTGCTCATCTGGCCCGGCGTGCCGGTGACGGTTTCCACGCGCGACTTTACCTCGCTCGCCCGCTGGTAACGGCGGTCGGGATCGTTCTCCAACGCACGCAGCACGATCTCGTCGAGGCGCACGTCGACCTGCACCTTGCGCGACGGCGGCTGGAATTTTCCGATGGGCAAGTCTCCCGTCAGCAGTTCGTAGAAGACCACTCCGAGCGCATAGATGTCAGCGCGATGGTCGACGGTCATGGGCCGTTCCACCTGCTCGGGCGCCATGTAGTGCGGCGTGCCCATCACCTGACCTTCGACCGTCAGACGCCCGGCCTCGGCGTCGTGGCCGAGGATCTTGGCGAGGCCGAAGTCGGCAATCTTCACGCGGCCCTTGCGGTCCACGAGGACGTTCTCCGGCTTTATGTCGCGGTGGACGACACCCTCGTCGTGGGCGTATTGGAGCGCATCGCAGATCTGCGGGATGATCTGGAGCGCCTCACGAGCGGACATGCGCCCGGCCTGGCCGAGTTGGCGGAGGTTCGCCCCGTCGACGAACTCCATCAGGAAGTAGAACAATCCGCCCGCCTGCCCGAACTCGTGCACACCAACGATGTTCGGATGGCTGAGCCGGGCCATAGCCCGGGCTTCGCGGTTGAAACGTTCGGCGAAGTTGTTTTCCTCCGCGCCGTCCTTGGGCAGGAGCTTGAGCGCGACGAAGCGGTCGAGCTCGGGCTGGCGGGCCTTGTAGACCGCGCCCATGCCGCCGGCGCCGAGAAGGGAAATAACTTCGAGCTGCGGAAACAACGCGGCGACTTCTTCCAGCGCGGGAGGCTCGAAGCGGGTCTTGGGTTCTGGGCCACCGGGATCGGTTTCGGCGCCTTGGGCGAGAAGGCAGGAGGGGCAAAGCCCGGCAGGAGACCCTTGGGGAAGGGGTTTTCCGCAGGTCGGGCACTGTTTCCGGGGAGTCACTGTGGTGGTCATAGTCGTAGTTCGTCTTCACCCACCCCAGAAGCATTTTCCCGGCGGCGTTACAGGGAATCTTCAAAAAGAAACAGCCCACGGCTTTCACCGTGGGCTGTGTTCCTCCAGGCGTCTGAAATTGCGAACGACATCCGTCCATTCTCAGAATTGAACACGGGCCGGGCTGGTCACTTTCATGACGGCTTCTCGCCGGGCCACGGGAAGGTCGGACGCCGGAGTTTCTCAGACCGGCCCGCGCTCAGGCGGCCGGCCAGGGAAACTTCACGGACTTGGCGGCGTTGGCGGTGCCGTCGGCCTTGCGGAGCTGGACGAGGATCTCGATCTCGGAGGGCTGGCCGTTGGCCACGTGGACGCGGAACTGGATGTTGCGCGCGTCCGAGGGGCTGGGGTCGAAGCTGTAGCCCCATGCGAAGAAGGCCTTGCCCTGGGCGCCGGTGGAGCGCGCGTTGGTCTTGATCATGGCGGGTTCGAAGACGCCGCCGGCGGTCTGCGACGACTTGATGCGCACGCGCCAGTCGCCGGAGCTGTCGGTCTCCTTGTAGGCCACGAACGCGTAGTCGCAGTTGAGCACGGCGTCGTAGGCGTCGACGTAGGCGAGGTGCTGGTAGGTGGCGCCTCCGGGGATGTTGGCCGGGGTTTCGATGAGCTGGGGGGATGCGGTGTTCATGGGTTCTGTGGGTTGATGTTTCGTTCGACGCTCACAATGTCGGGCATTCCCCGCGGAACCGGAATAGGACTTGGGCCGGAGGCGGGGCGAGGTTTTCGGGGCGTAGTATCCGCCCAAGGGCGGATGGCGGGATTCGCGGAAGTCCGGGCATGTTCCAGTTATTGCCATGAAAGCCGACAACGCCACGACCGGACTTCCCAACTTTCGCCACCATCCCGACCCGCTTCGCAGCGGCAGCGTCGTTGCGTCGGCGGCGAAGTGCCGTTGCTGCATGAAGGCACGCGGCTTCATCTACACCGGCCCGGTCTACGCCGAAGACGAGCTGGAGGACGCGCTTTGCCCCTGGTGCATCGCCGACGGATCGGCCCACGCCAAGTTCGACGCTACGTTCGTCGACTCGGAGGCCTTCGACGCCGGGGCATCGGAAGCCGCCATCGTGGAGATCACGACACGGACGCCCGGCTTCAGCACATGGACCTCGGAACGTTGGCCCAGTTGCGACGGGGAGCCCGCCGCCTTCGTCGGACCCTTCGGAATCGAAGAGATCCGGGAGCACTACCGTGATCTGGAGGGCACGCTGATGAGCTACGTCGTCCACGACCTTGGCATCTCCGGCGGCGCCGCCCGGCGCGTGTTGGAGTCGCTGCAACGCGACGGCAACCCGACGGCCTTCGTCTTCCGCTCGCTCGTTTCATCCAGCCTCCTCGCCTACGTGGACCTGCTCGACGAAAGCCCCGTGGGTCGAACCGACACCTGACCAAAAGGAGAAACCTTGTGACCACCCACGCTTCCGCCATCCGGCCAACCTCGACCTCAGCTCGAGCCATGAAAGAACGCATCCTTTTCATCGACCTGGTTCCCAGGCAGGGACCTCTCGCAACGGTGTGCTGCGGACAGCCCGCCAAGCCCGACAACCGCATGGGCATCTGTGAAATCCGCGCGCTGGGGCCCCAGTTCGAAGGCGGAGTCCTTTGGCACATCGTCTACCAGTTGCGGCTGTTCGGCATGCCGGCGACACGACTGCTCGAGTCGCTCGATGCGGAATCCGGTCCGGCCCTGACGGTCTTCCGCTGCAACCGTTGCGGCCGAAACCATTTCCACATCGACCAGATCTGAGCTCCGCCGGAAACGCATCGATCGCTGCCAGAACCACCCTGAATCCCCATGCCCTCTTGGTTTCCCAGATCCATTTTCGGAACTGTCCTGGTCATCGTCTACGTGGCCGTGGCCGTGTTCCTCGTGGGCCGCGATCGCAAGACCACCAGCGGAGGCTGGATTTCGATCAAGGGCCTCGTCTCCTATCTGGTGACGTTCCCCATTTCGGCGCTTGGCGAACGGCTGGGGGTCCGGCCGAGCTATGACCGGAACATGGACATGGCGTTCGCCATCGGAGGCTGTGCGGTGATCGTCTACCTGATCGGCGCCGGCCTGGGAGCGCTCGCGAAGCTGATGTTTTCCTCAACGACCCCGCCCGTGACATAGGGCGCGAAGCATCCTTTCGCGGCTTCCATTGAAGCGCACTGGTGACGGATCAACCGCCGTGGAGCTTCTTCAGGATCGGACCGTTGAAGCTCTGCAGGTATCCATCGGACGACCGGACACGGAGCGACTGCTTCACGATTTCCACCACCACGCCGGTGAAACCGTTGATCTCGACCTGTTCGCCGAAGGCGCACTTGGGGAAATCTTCACGGCCCACCATGTCGCGGATCTGGATGACGGGCTTGGAGAAATCAGGCTCCTCGATGACTTCCCTGACCACCACGGGAACGATCTGCTCGGACGGCGCGGCGTCGGGCTCGGGCTCCTGCCGGCGGCGCACGACCGGTCTGGGCGAGGATTCGGAATCGACCGGCCGGGACGCGGCGGAGGGCTGCGCTTCAATGGGCGCGGGCGGGACGAACAGGGTGCGCAGGCGGTTGACGTTGAAACTCTGCGTAAGGCCTTCCGGAGGCTTGACCTTAATGGAGTGCTTCACGATCGCGACGACGACGCCGGCGAAGCCGGAGATGTCCACATGTTCGCCAAGGACGCACTCGGGGAAATCCGCGCGCCCGGCGAAATCCTTCATGAGCCGGACAGGACGGGAGAAGTCGGGCTCGCCCGGCTCGCCGCGCATCGGAACGGAAGTGATGGACTCTACCGGACTGTCAGGCGAATTCGATGACATGAGCCCGATAGCATCGCTGAACCATGCAAGATCCGACAACGCAATTCGCCGTCTAATAACCAGCCCATGCGCCGACGAGACCCACCAACGGATCCGCCGGCGATCACTCCACCGTATCGAGCTGCGCTTCGTTCCGCGGCGCGCTGCCCATGCCCCGTTGACGGACCTTGTCGTTGGGGTTCGGACGGAGCATCCGCTTCTGCCGTTCGCGGTCGCCGGCATTGCGCGTGATGGGGATCGGCAGCTCGCTGTTGATATCGAGGCCCGTGACATACATCGCCGCCGAACCGGTCATCGGGAGCGGGATGAAGTCCTGCACCTGCTGGAGGTTCCATCCTTCCTTCTTCAGGAACTGTTCGACCGCGCCCATCTCCTTCTCGGTGCAACCGGGAAAGCTGGAGATGAAGTAGGGCACCAGATACTGCTCCTTGCCGGCTTCCTCGCTGAGCTCGAAGAACTTTTCCATGAAGCCCTGGAAGTCGCCTGCGGGCTTGCGCATGCGCCGGAGGACATCCGGATGCATGTGCTCGGGAGCGACCTTCATGTGGCCGGAGACGTGGTGCTGCACGAGCTCCTTCATGTATTCGGGCGTGCGCAGCGCGACATCCATGCGGATGCCCGACTGGACGAAGACGTGTTTGACGCCCTTCTGCGTGCGGGCGCCTTTGAGAAGGTCGATGCCCTGGTCTTCGTTGATCTCGAACACCGGACAGATCGAAGGCCATAGGCAGCTCGGGCGATGGCACTTCTTGCACTCGTCGGCATGCCCGTTCTTCGCGGCATAGAGATTCGCCGTGGGTCCGCCGAGATCGGAAATTGTTCCGCGAAAGTTCTCCGACTCCGCCAGCTTGCGGACTTCCTTGAGCACGGAATCCACACTGCGGCTGGAGAGAAATTTGCCCTGATGGAATCCGAGTCCGCAGAACGTGCAGCCGCCGGCGCAACCACGCGAAACGATGATCGAATCCTTGATCGTGGCGAAACCGGGAACCGGTTCCTTGTAGCTGGGATGCGACGCACGCTGGAAAGGAAGTTCGTAAAGCGCGTCGAGGTCCGGACCGTCCACGGGGAACGCAGGGGCTTCCATGATGACGGCGCGGTTGCCGTGCATCTGCACCATGCGTTTGCCGCAATGAGGCGTCATCTGCGCCTCGACGACCTTGGTCAGGCGCATCAGGTGCTTCTTGTCGGCCTGCAGGTCTTCCCATGAAGGAAGCATGATGCAGTCTTTGAAGTCAGCCGCGGCGGTGGCCTTGCTGCCGAGGAATAGTGCCGTGCCACGGATGCCGCTGAAGTCGCGGTTGTCCTCACGGAGACGCTTCACGATCTCGCGCACAGGGATTTCACCCATGCCGTAGACCAGAAGATCGGCCTTGGCGTCGGCCATGATCGAAGGCTTCAGCTTGTCCTCCCAGTAGTCGTAATGCGCCACCCGGCGCATGGAGGCTTCCATCCCGCCGAGCACGACCGGCACGCCGGGAAACGCACGCCGGCTCATCTGCGAATAGACAACCGCCGCATGGTTGGGCCGTTTGCCGGGCACGCCGCCTTCGCTGTAGACGTCATCCTTCCGCTTGTGTCGTGCGGCGGTGTAGTTCGACAGCATCGAGTCCAGGTTGCCGGCCGAAACACCGACGAAGAGCTTGGGAGTCCCCATCGTCTGGATGGACTCGATGTTCGTCCAGTCGGGCTGCGCGATGATCCCGACGCGAAGCCCCTCCGCTTCCAGAACGCGCCCAATCATGGCGGCGCCGAACGACGGATGATCCACGTAGGCGTCTCCGGTGATGATGAGCACGTCCAACTCGGTCCATCCGCGCGCTTCCATCTCGGCACGCGACATTGGGAGGAAGTCGCCCGACTTCGCCGCGGGCTTGGCCTTGGGCTTTGGCTTAAAATTGATCGAAGAGACGGACATAACTGTTGCAAAGAATGATCAATCGACGCCCTCAAGGCAACCGGAAGCGGACAATTCTTGTCCGGTAAGGCGAGCCGGCTCGGCGAAACATTCCCGCGTCGAATCCGGCGCTTCCAGTCCTTGAACGGGGTCGTCATGTTTGCGGCATCACCATGCGCATCACACGCCTTGAGATCCGCGACATCCGCTTCCCAACTTCCCGCGAGTTGGATGGATCGGATGCGATGAACCCCGATCCGGACTACTCCTCCGCCTACGTCATCCTCCACACGGACACGGCTCTGACAGGTCACGGTTCCACCTTCACCATCGGCCGTGGCAACGACGTCGTCTGCGCGGCCATCAAGGCCCACGAGCATCTCGTCGTCGGGTTGACGCTGGAAGAATTCATAGTCGCGCCGGGA